>JANZZE010000029.1:11517-19868 GCA_026419545.1 Acidimicrobiales bacterium | reverse complement strand
GAGGTCACGGTTGCCGGTAGCGAAGGAGTTGGATTGCCGGCTTCCTGATGGTCAGCCGACGGGTCCCCGGGCGCCGGCGCTGGCTGATCGGTGCCGGAAGCTGCGGTTACTCCTGTCGACGCGGAACAGGACGTCGTCACGGCGATGGTGATCGCGAGGATCGCCGCTGTCAGGACCCGACTGCGTCGGGGAGTCGCTCGGTGCCCTATACGAATCATGGTTGGGTCTCCCGATTGCGGAGGCGGCGGACGGCCAAGATCCCAGCGAGCAGGCCCGAAGAGACGACCCCGCCAACTGCGGCAACCGGGACGATGGAGATGCCGGACCTGGGTTCATCCTGCAGCTCCATCGCGGCCTGCATGTCCTCGGGCAGCGTGTCATCAGGCGAGCCGACGGATGAGGTCGCTTGGTCGGACGCATCCTGAAGACTGCTCGAGGGCTGCGCTTGCACGCTCGGCTCGCCTGGCTGTGCCGACGCTGTGGCGGGATCGAACGAGGCGGTCGCTGCAGGCGCACCGACGGTTTCGTCGGCTCCGCTGGGAGGAGCGGCTGGGGCGGCCGGGACCGTCGCAGCCGGATTACTGGAAGCACTCGTCGGCGGAGGGATCGGCGCTGGCGTGAGCGCCGGAGGTGTCGTGATTGGCGCGGCGGCAAAGGTGACGGGCAGGAACAGGTCTTGCGACCGATCACTGGAACGGGTGTGGTCGTTCCGGGAAACGATTGCGCACCGGACGACCCGGCAGTCGACCGCACCGAACACGGCGCGAAGCGTCACGGTGACCGAGAACGACCCGCCCGGTCCGTAGGGAACCGCAACGCCCACGCCATAGGGGGGAGGGTTCGACGAGATCCAGTTCGACGACCCGCCACCGTCGTTGCTTGGGCCTCCGCCGCACGGCGACGGCGGTTGGTTGTAGGGCGGCAGCACGCAGAACGTGACGTAGATGCCCTTATAGGTGTCATAACCCGAACCTTCGACGCGGACTGTGTCCCCGTTTGGGTTGAGGCCAGTGACTTTGGAGGCGCGGAGTACCCGCCGACCATCGGTCACGGTCGTCCCGTCGCTCGAAAGCGTCGTGACCGGGGCAGTTGGCTCCTCGGCGTGGCCAGGGGTCGCAGGAAGCAGTGACAGCAAGACGACAGCGAAGCCAGCGCTGATCGCCAGTCTCCGGATGAGCGTTTGTCCGGCCTGCGCATGCACTGTCACGACAGATTCCGGATCCGGGGTCATCTGGGCCTCCCTGGTTCGTATTTGGTGTGAAGGGCCGATTTTTCCTGCGGGCTTTGCCGCTCGGTATTCCGGGCGATTTATGTTCTTGACAGCGAATATTAAGCGAACCTAATAATCAGTGCCAAGTTCGTTTACAGAATCGATCGTGAGGAGGTCTCCTTGAACCCGGTGTCCGCGCTGATCACACACTCCCGCGCGCCGTTCCGCATCGCGTCCACGCTCGTCGCCATGCTCGGGACTGTTGCTGCCCTGAACATCGCGACCGTGATACCCGCCCAGGCGGATGCATCGGGACCGGTCGTCGGCGGCTATCTCGACTGGGGAGTCAAGGCTTCCTTCAGGGCATACATACTCGGCCCGGTCGCCCATGGCTCGATCACCCCTGCGGTTGGAGCCACCGAGAACGGCGATGGCACCTACCGTTTCCCGGCGACCGGGGGGAACCATGACCACTCGGGCGGGAACACCGATGCTTCTCTTGCCGGGTCGTTACGTTTTCTCGGCCACGGCGGTGCGCTTGACGTCACGATCTCGGAGCTGCGTATCGAGATCCGTGGCAACGCGGGGCTGATGCGTCTCGATGTCGTTGCTGGCAACCCCCGCGGCGGTGCTCCAACGACCTATGACGACATCGAGTTCGTCACGTTCGATCTCTCAGCCGTCACGCCAACTTCAACCGCGACCGGCTGGTCCTGGTCAGGTGTTCCTGCAGTTCTCACAGAAGCAGGATCGGCTGCACTCGGCGGCTTCTACCAGCCGGGCACGCCGATGGACCCGCTCGCATTCACTCTCGAAATCGGAGGTCTGGAACCGATCACGACCACGACTAGCCTCCCGTCGTCCTCGGTGCCGACGACGTCAGCTCCGTCCTCTGCGCCGACAGGGGTCAATCCGGTCATTGCAACCCCGGCCTTCGCTGGCTGATCGGCAACCATGATCTCCACGCGTGGACTGACGGCGTTCAGGGTCACCGCTGCGCTGTGTCATAGCCTCCCGAACCTGCGTGCCCGCATCAGCTACGCAGGTCGGGCGTTGGTGCATGTCCTCGACCCTGGTCCAGAGGAGCAATTGCCGGATGTTGGGCGAGTGTTGTCGCCGTGTGCGTTCCGTTGCGCGGTTGCTCAGGCATACACCCGGCACCAGAGCGGGGAAAAACTTGGCTTCCTGGACCTGCCGGCAGGAACGGATCCAGAAATCCACATCGGTACGCCGACCGGTGGCACTGCCCGCCCGGGTGGCATCTATAGAGTGCCATTCCGGCAATGGTGGTTGTGGGGGTTCGCGACGACCGTCGATCCCGAGGTTGCCTTCGAGCTCGGGGCTGATCTCGTGATGGACGCAGAGCTTGGGCACGTGCGGGCTCTCGGCATCAGACCTGATGCTGGTCTGGGTGTCAGTCTCGCTTTTGCCGAGACCGTGGCAGTGCCAGGCAGCAGAGACGAGTCGGTGCTTGTCGAATTGCTCGAAGCGCTCCTTGCTCGCTGGACCGTTCACGAACTCATGTCGGCAGTGGACGGCTCGACCTCCTCAACCGACTCCGGGGAAGTCGGGAAGTGGTGAGCGATGACACCAATGCTGAACTGAGCGCACCACGTGGTTGCGGTCTGCGGCGAGAGACTGGGCGAGCACCGAGACATGACGCCCGAGTTGCACCGAGAACAGCAACCCGCAACGTCAGTCGCGGATCTGCTGTGACAAGTAGTTCTCGAGTCCGACCTGCCTGATCAGTTCGAGTTGGCTCTCAATCCAATCGGCGTGTTCTTCTTCTCCCCGTAGCTGATGTTCCATCAGGGCACGTGTTCCATTGTCCTGCTCGGCGACACAGACGGCGATCGCCCGGTTGTAGCGCTCGATCGCTGCCCGCTCGAGTTCGAGGTCAAGCTCGAGCTGCTCAGGGACACTCTCTCCGACGGCAACCGATCCAAGCCGCTGCATGTTCGGGACGCCCTCGAGATACAAGATCCGCTCGATGACCGCGTCGGCGTCTTTCATCTCGTCGATCGATTCAGCCCGGAGCTTGTTCGCAAGGTGCTCGTAACCCCAGTTCTCGCACATCTTGGCGTGGATGAAGTACTGGTTGATCGCGGTGAGCTCGGCGGTGAGCACCTCGTTGAGGATCTCGATGACGGTCGGCGAACCTCGCATAGTCACTCCTCGGTGTGTTGAAGCGTGGCGTTTACGAACGTAACTGTAGGACCCTCGGATGCACGAGACAGCCAGCGCAGGGCGACGGGAGGGCAGGTTCCCAGGCGAGTCTGATCACCCCGTCGTCACGAGGCTCGCAGCGCTGGGCGACGCGGCGCCGCGAACTCGATGATCTTTTCGATCCGCTCGCGGCATCCGCGGCAGTCGGTACCTGCGCCACAGCTCCTGCCGACCTCGTCGACGTCCAAGGCGCCAGTCCTGACCGCGTCGATGATTTCTCGGTCGGACACGGCGTTGCAATGACAGACGATCATGGTTGTTCTGACTCGATCACACAGGCCGGTGCGCCGTTTGCAGCCAAAGCTGCAGCGACGGAGATTGGCACTGGCACGACGTGAGGAAGACGGTGCCAGACGGCTTCAACCTCGGCGCGCCACCCGAGATCGCTCGGGCGGAACGTAACGCCGAGAACGCGCCGAGCCATCCCGCATGCACGAACCGCAGCACTTGGGTTGGCGGTGGCGGTCAGCAAGATGCTGCCATCGTCGCGTACCAGCATGACCTCTCCAGCTTGGATTCTCGCCGCCAGTTGCCGTCGAAGCGGTGCGCGGATGGGTTCTGACACAATAATAGGTTACCTTAACATGGCACTGGGGCAACCGGAACCATGAGGTCGGGTTCGTGATCGGGTTCCGGAGCGTGGCCGTCGGTCACATCCGACGAGCAGATAGGTCTGTCGGCTCGTTCCCCCCGGAATGCTTACGCCAGAACCGGCGAGAGCCGATTGGATCGGGCGTGAAGACCATCTTGGCCGGCCCTACCGCAGGTCGAACGCCTCGCTGGCTTGACCGCCAACTTTCCCCAGCGATTGCCATCGGGATCTCAGCGGTCGTGCTACTCGGGGTTGCGGCTGGTGATTTCCTGACCGGCCCGTACCTTGTGTTCGCAACGTTCTACCTCGCGCCGGTCGCGTTCACGGCGTGGTTCGCAGGACGGGTCCCTGGCCTTGTCATGGCCATTGTCGCAAGTTGTTCGGGCGTCATCGTGACCGCTGTCGATCCGCGTGAGGTGACGCCACCAATCTATGTCCTCAATGGTGTGTTCCGGTTCATCACCTACTCGGTTGTGGTGCTGCTGGTGACGGCAGAGAAGTCGGCAATGGACACGATTCGTTCACTTGCGTCCACGGATCAGTTGACTGGTTTCCTCAACCGGCCTCGCTTCTACGAGCTTGCCGGACGGGAGCTAGCCCGGGCCACGAGGAGTCGGCAACCGTTGGCGCTCGTCTACATCGACGTCGATGAACTGAAGCAGCGTAACGACACCTATGGTCACGAGGCCGGTGATGCGATGCTGGCGGCGTTTGCGGCTGCAGTCCGCGGGACGTTGCGAGCGACCGATCTCGTTGCTCGGGTCGGGGGTGACGAGTTCATCTTGTTGTTACCCGAAGCTGACGCAGACAGCGCCGTCGCGATCGTCGAACGCCTCCGTGAGCGACTCGAGATCGCCGAGCCTCTCCCGATCCGGTTCAGTGCCGGCGTCGTGGCTGGCGTCGTGGGCGATGACGACGTCGAGTCGCTGGTGCGTCGCGCTGATCTGCTCATGCTGGAGGCGAAGCGAGCGGGACGGGGTCGGACGGTGGCCGCAGGGTGCGTGGTGACACAAGGATCGGCGACAGTGAGTAGCGAGTAGCGAGCAGCGAATTGCAGTTGGGGATCACCCTTGGGTTGGGCATCCCGACGGCGGAGGGGATCCTGCGAGGACGCTCGCCATCCACGCCGCGACATCACGGGTGGGCCTAGCTGAGGATGGGTCGCTCCCCTGGGGTTCCTGCTTCGGGAACGACGATCACACCCGGACACCGCAGTCGGCGAGCCATCGAACCCTTGGGAGAGGTAGAGCACCTTCCACGCTCGGGCACCGGACGGTGCCCCGGCCAGGGGTTCGGAGCGGATGATGTCGCCCGGTTTTCCCGCTGGGAGCGGGTTGGGTGCGAGATAGAACGAATCGGTTGGTTCGTTCTGGGCGGCATTTGTCGTGCCGGGCGCTGCGCTCGTCGGCACCGACCCTGTGGGACGGGTTCGACGAGTCGCGCCCGCAGGCCGTGACGGCAAGAGCGGCTGCGATCAGCAGACAAGCACCGCGACGAAGCGTCGGGGCAGTCATTGTCAGCAGTTATAGACCAGCTGGGATTGGGTCTGACGCACAGCCAACCCCGTCGCGTCAGCGACGGGGTTTGAGGATGCCGTGCATGTCGCGTGGTCGCTGCGTGTCCCGGTGCAACGGCTGTTGCGTCATCGGCGGCTTTCCTCGGCGCCATGTACTGCTTCGCGCAACACGGTACTCAGCAAGGTCGCGACCTGTTGTCGGGTCAACGAGCGGCTGCTCTTCCACGATTGCACCGATGCCAGCATGAAGCCGTAGACACCGTCGATGAGGATGGTCAGCTCCTCATCGCTGACCGAGGCAGTCCGGGCAACGATGGGTTGGAGCCGTTCGTGGAGGATACGCACGAGTGGATTCCCGAGCAGCCCTCGTCCGTCGTTCCAGAATGCCCTGACGACAAACTCGTACAGCGCAGCTTCGTCGTCCACCAGCGTGATGAATGCATCGGTGAGCACATCGATCAGGCGCGCTAGGTCAAGGACGGGATGAGTGGCGAGTGTTTGGGCGACCTCCAGCTCGAGGTCGCGAGCGAGGGCCTCCGCAATCGCGTCAGCAAGGCCAACGCGGTTGCCGAACTCCGCGTACAGGACTGGTTTGGAGACACCGAGGTTGTTCGCGAGCTCGTCGAGGGTGAGTTCGGGGCCGTTGTCGTGGATCACGCCGATCGCAGCACGGACGAGTTCATCGCGACGCATCGCCCGCTGTTCAGGGGAGCGTGGCGGCCTGCCTCTCCGGGGTGCCTTCGGGCTGCGTGCAACGTTGACCATATTTGCCTACTGCTAGTAGTTTAATTGCCGGCGAAGAAGTCTACGACGCGCAGGAAATTGGTCGGCGTACCGTCATCGACGGCAGCGGGGGGACGGGTCTATGTCCATGACAAGGGATCGGGTGCTGGCCGCCACGGCACCGGCCGCGCTTGTCCTTGCACTTGTGGTCATGGTCTTCCCGGTCCCGATGGGCGTCTTCCTCCAAGGGGTCGTCCTCGGGCTCATCAACGCGATGGTGGTGCTCGGGCTCGTCCTCGTGTACCGCGCGAACCGGGTGATCAACTTCGCGCAGGCATCGATCGGGACGTTCCCCGCCGCGGTCGCCGGTGCCGTGGTGCTCTTCGGTGGTCCAGGGCTCGTCTCGACGCTGGTGCTCGGCGCAGCGTCGGGTGCGGTGGTGGCACTGCGAGCACTGATCATCGGGCGACGCCCCCTGCCCGCGGCTCTCGGTTTGGCTTCGGCGGTCGCGGCCTTCTGTGCGGTTGGCCTCCACGTGGCGCCATGGTTCGGCTGGTTCGGGGGAATCGCTGTCGGCATCGTTGTCGCGGTCCTGTCCGGTCTCGGCACACACACCATCGTGATCAGCCGTCTGCGGAACTCGCCCCGGCTGGTGCTGACGGTTGCGACCATCGGGCTCGCACAGTTCTTCGCGATCTGTGGCCTGCTCGTGCCGCGTATGTGGGGCCGGATTGCGCTCGTCGACCCGGCTGGGGACCGCACCGGATTTGAGGTGCCGACATCGCTGGCGGTCACCATCGGCTCGACTGTGTTCGGCAGCGCCGAGCTCGCTGCTGTGGGCATCGCATTGATCGCGATCGCCGTGGTCGGGTTCGGGTTGCGGTTCACCGACGTCGGGATCGCGGCTCGGGCCGCCGCAGATAGCGGGAGCCGTGCAGCGATGCTCGGTGTGCCTGTCCCGAGGGTCGAGGCAGCGGTGTGGGTGGCGGCCGCACTACTCGCGTTCTTCGCCAGCTACGCCCAAGCAGGCATCCTGGGTTTGGAACTCACACCAGGCGTTGGTTTGCGGGTCATGGCGGCAGCGCTTGGGGCCATGGCGATCGGCGGCTTTGCTGGCTTGCCAGGACAGCTGCTTGCAGCCGTGGCGATCGGCGTCCTGATGCAGGCGACCGGGCCAGCGGGTGGGCACTCGCTCACGCTGACCGATGCCGTGCTCGCGTCCGTCGTCCTCATCGGTCTGTTGGTGCGACGAGCTTCGCATCGTCGGGCGGCTCGCGAGACGGTGTCGTCGTGGCAAGTGTCGACCGAACCTCGGGCGATCCCATTCGAATTGGCCCGGATACCACTGTTGCGGGGGCTGCGGATCGGCATGATCGCTGTGGGTGTCGCTGGTGCGCTGATATTGCCGGCAGTGCTCGGTGAGAGCGCGACGGTGCGGGCCGCGACACTTGCTGCGCTGGTAGTCATTGCACTTTCGGTCGTGGTGTTGACCGGCTGGACTGGAGAGATCACCCTCGGCCAGATGTCATTTGCAGCCACGGGTGCCGCCGTTGCCGCAGCCACGACCGCACGATGGCAGGTCGATATCACGCTCGCGCTGCTACTCGGTGGCACCGCCGCTGCCGTCGTTGCGACCCTCGTCGGCATCCCCTCGATCCGGCGTAGTGGCATGTTCCTCGCCGTCTCCACGCTTGCGTTCTCGTTGGCTGCCACCAACTACCTGTTGAATCCCACCGTCGTCTCATGGATCCCGACCGAGGACGTTGGCCGGCGGCCTTTGTTCGGGATCTGGCGCCTCGACAGCCGTGTTTCGATCTATGAACTCTGCGTGGTCGTGGTGGTCCTGTGTTTTGCCGCTGCCGCAGGAGTACGGCGCAGCCGTGTCGGACGCATGCTCCGGGCGGTGCGCGACAACCCCGTGGCAGCTCAGTCCTATGGCATCAGCATCGTCACGGCGCGCTTACTGGCGTTCGCATTTTCCGGATTCCTCGCTGGGATCGGTGGTGTCCTGTTGGTCTCGGTGCACGAGCGATATGAGGTGGCGCTGTTCAGCGCAAACGAGAGCATCAACGCCTTCATCTCGG
>JANZZE010000029.1:0-11507 GCA_026419545.1 Acidimicrobiales bacterium | reverse complement strand
CGTCGGTGGCGTCGGTAGCATGTTGGGCGCACTCATCGGCGCGGTCGCGGTTGATGGCAGCCGCGGGTTCTTGTCGGGTCCGCTATCGCTGTTGCCGTCGGCAGCCGGAGTGCTCGGCGTACTGCTGATCTTCCCCGGTGGTCTTGCCGAACTTGCGTATCGGCTCCGAGACCAAGCGCTGCGAGGGTTTGCTGCGCGGCGAGGCATCGAAGTGCCGAGCTTGGTGGCTGATCGGCGATTGCCTGATCCGATCACGGAGCAGGAGCGGCTGGGCGAACCCCTGGAACTCAGCCATCCTGAACCGAGGTCCGAACCAGGGCTGTTGTCGGTTCGGGAACTGGACGTTGCCTACGACAACGTCCAGGTTTTGTTTGCCGTCGATCTCGACATTGACGAAGGCACGATCACTGCACTCCTCGGGACCAACGGTGCAGGTAAGTCGACCCTCTTGAAGGCCATCGGCGGTATCGCGCCTATCACCGCTGGAACCGTTCGTTTCGACGGTGTCGATCTGAGGGGATTGCGGCCTGAGGCGGTTCCGGCCCTCGGGATCGTGCAGATGCCGGGTGGTCACGGGGTGTTTCCCTCCCTGACCGTGGACGAGAACCTCCGCGTGGCTGCGTGGCTGTTCCGGCGCGACCGAGAGGATACCGAACGCCGGATCGCAGCGGCACGTCGACGATTCCCGGTGCTCGAGACACGACGGGGCGACGTAGCCGCCGATCTGTCGGGCGGGCAACAACAGCAACTGGCCCTGGCCATGGCACTGTTGGCCACGCCGCGGGTGCTGCTCATCGACGAACTCTCGGTGGGCCTTGCTCCGGTGGTGGTTGAGCAACTCGTCGGTGAGTTGCGCGAACTGCGGGATGCGGGCACGACAATCGTCATCGTCGAACAGTCGGTCAATGTCGCCCTCACTGTGGCCGACCATGCGTACTTCATGGAAAAGGGCGAGGTCCGTTTCTCGGGTGACGCGGCTGAGTTGCTCAACCAACCGGATCTCGTCCGGTCGGTGTATTTACGAGGCGCACGTGACGCGTTCGGTGCCCCGGGTGCAGCTGGGGCTGGTGGCGGTCGTGGTGAAGTTACGGTGAGTGCTGGCCGAGCCCGGGCAGGCTCGTCGCCAGTTGCCCTGGAGGTGAGGGAGCTTCGGGTCTGCTTCGGTGGCAACGTGGCGGTTCGCGACGTGTCGATCGAGGTCGCAGCCGGTGAGATCGTTGGTCTGATCGGACCGAACGGTGCAGGCAAGACCACATTGCTCGACGTGATATCGGGGTTTACGCCTGCTGGCGGCGGTCGGGTCTTGCTGCATGAAAAGGACATCACCGGATGTTCGCCGTCAGCGCGAGCTCGGCTCGGGCTCGGGCGTTCGTTCCAAGACGCTCGGCTCTTCGCCGGCATGACCGTTGCTGAGACGATCGCGGTTGCGCTTGAGCGATGGATTGACGGTGACGGGCTGATCGCGGGCGTATGTCGTCTCCCTGATGCACGCAATGCCGAGCGGCTCATCGGCGAGCGAGTGGAAGAACTCATAGAGTTGTTCGGGCTGGGCGCGTTCCGGTCCAAACGCATCAGCGAGCTGTCGACCGGATCGCGACGCATGGTGGATCTCGCCTGTGTCGTGGCCCATTCGCCGTCGGTCGTACTGCTCGACGAGCCGACGGCGGGGATCGCCCAGCGGGAAGCTGAAGCACTTGCACCCCTGTTGGTTGGGCTGCGAGCTCGCCTCGACGCGACGTTGGTGATCGTCGAGCACGACATCGCATTGATTTCGGCCATTGCCGACCGTCTCGTCGCGCTCGACCAGGGTGCCGTTGTCTGCGCCGGCCCACCAGCTGAGGTCCTCGATCATCCCGGGGTCGTGGAGTCGTATCTCGGGTCGAGTGCCTTCGCGATCGAACGCTCGGACCACGAGGTGGTCGGACGATGAACGGGAACGATCCGCGCCGCCCATGGCCTCACCGCTCGTTCGTCGCGACCCGCTTGCCATCGTTGGTGGTGGTCGCGGCACTGTTCGCAGGGGCCATCGTTGCGAGCGCGGCCGGTCGTTCTGCGTCCGGTCATGACTACCGCGGGCCGAGCAGAGAAGAAATCGTTGCGTACGCCCAGCACCCAGATCTCCCGGTCACCTATGACCGTGCCGCAGCCACGGGCACGCTCGAGGCTTATGACTGGGGCGAGCATTGCGACCCGACCCGCCGCTACAACGACACGGACCGGACACTGGCCAGGCTCGCGATCCCTTCGGTCTACGCGCCGCCGTGCGTACCAGTGTGGGGTGGGAGCAAGCCATGGGTTTCGGCAGGCGGGCGACTCTTCGCCGACAACGGTGGCGCGACCGCCCCCGGGGTGAGCGCAGACGAGATCCTCGTCGCTTTTTATCTGCCGGCAGAACAGGACATCGCCAAGCAACTCGAGCATTTCGGGGTTTTCGACGGTGCTGACGCCACGGTCGAAGGAGTCCGAGCGCTCGTGGAGATGAGCAACTCGCTGTATGAGACCTACGGCCGGCGGGTTCGCGTCGTGCCGTTCCAAGCCAGCGGTGACGGTCGTAGCCCGTCAGCGGCCCGTGCCGACGCGGTCCGTGTCGTCGAGATGGGCGCATTTGCGTCCATCGGTGGGCCGAGCCAGACCTCGGCGTATTTGCTGGAGCTGGCTCGCAACGGCGTGTTGTGCATCCAATGTGGATATGCCTCCACCGACGACGTCTTGTTGAATGCCGCACCATACGCGTGGGGCTATCAAGCGACACCCGACCAACTCCTCTATGGCACCTTCGGGCTCGGCGCTGGGATGGTGGTCGGCCACACGGCGCAATACGCGGGTGACGAGACGATGCGAGGGCGGACCCGCCGGCTCGGGGTCGTGCACTACGAGCAGGACCCGCCCGTGTTCGGGCCGTTGAAGAAAGCTGCGATCGAGCGGTACGCGGCACAGGGCGCAACTGCCGATGTGATCATCCAGTACATCCTCGATCCCAACACGTTGAACGCGCAGGCGCAGGCGATCATCGGACGACTCAAACGTGAAGGGATCACCTCGGTGGTGTTCATGGGTGATCCCCTGATGCCGAGACTGCTCATGCAGCAGGCCGAAAAGCAGAACTATCACCCGGAATGGCTCTTCACTGGTACTGCGCTCACCGATACCTCATCTGTCGGCCGGCTCTATGACCGTGATCAGATGGCCCATACATTCGGCGCGTCGAGCAATCCGGCCCGTACCGTGCCGGAGATCTCGGAACAGTGGCGGCTATATCAATGGTGGTACGGAACACCGCCTCCGCATCCGAAGACCGTGCTCGCGTGGGGGCCGATCGTCCAACTGCTGTTCTTGGGTATTCATCTCGCTGGACCAAACCTCTCGGCGGCGACGTTCGCCGGAGGATTGTTCAATTACCCGCCGACTGGCGGCACCCAGGTGGTCGGCAAGAGCGTTCTCGAGCTCTTCACTGGCGGCTACCTGCTCGGTGACACGACTCCAGCCATCAGTTTCGGGCCCCGGCAAGATGGCTCAGTCGATTTCGTCGCTATCGACGACTTCACGATCTCATGGTGGAACCCGGATGCCGAAGGCCCTGATGAGAACGGAACATTGGGTCATGGTCTGTGGACCTACAGCGGGATGGGGATGCGACTCCCACTCGGTGAACCGAACCTGCCACCCGAGTTGACCGAGGACTTTCTGTTCAAGGAGTACCTGTCACAGGTCGGGGGACCGCTGTACGAGATGGCCAAGAGCTTGGGTCTCGACGACGTGCGGATCGCCCAAACACTGCTCGACGCCACCCCGCCGTTCGATCAGGTACCGGAGTACCAGCCCTGGCCCGGGTCGCCGGCTGCCACTGCCGCCAAGGGGAACACCTGATGAGCGACACCTTTGATCCATCCACCATCCCGCTGCCGGACGTGCGGGAACTGATTCGCTGGTCCGCCTGGGTCGATGAAATCCCCGGTTTGCGTGCTGAAGCCGAGCGGCTCGTCGCAGCGGTACCGCGGCGCCGTGAAGAGCTCGCCCGGCAAGCGCGGCGCCTCGCCCGACCACAAGTCGATGCCGCAATGCTGTCATCAATCGCCACCGTGGGCGGGAGAGTCGCGATGCTCGCCGTGGCTGACCTCAACCAGCCACGTGGGTCTCGGCGTCGCAGCTCGTCTGGCGCCCAATCCGGCGAGCCGCAGCGGGTGAGTCGTGGCGAGCGCAACATCCGAAGGGCCCAGCAGCTGGTGCGGGCTGGTGGCCCGGCATGGGTGAAGCTCGGTCAATTCATTGCCACGACGCAAGGACTGCTCCCGGACGAATGGGTCGACGCGTTCGCCTGGTGCCGCGATGAGGTCCCGGCCTTGCCGTTCGAGGTCGTGGAACGGACGCTGTCCGCGTCCTTCGGGCGACCGATTTCTCGGCTCTTCGCCGCGTTCGACGAGACACCGATCGCTGCCGCATCGATTGCGCAGGTCCACCGAGCCGAGTTGCTGGACGGACGAGAGGTCGTTGTGAAGGTTCGCCGCCCAGGCCTGCGTCAGCGCTTTGCCCGTGACATACGGGCGATGGCAGGGGCTGCCCGAGTATCAGAGCGGGTGAGCGCGATCGCACGCACCGGCAACCTCTCTGGCTTTGTCGAGTTGTTCGCACAACTCGTCCTCGAAGAACTCGACTTCCACATCGAGGCGGCGAACATGCTCGAGCTTGGCATCACCGCAGAACATGCCGGAGCAGATTTCGTGCGGATCCCGCGACCGATCCCGGGAATGGTCAGGGAACGCGTGCTGGTCATGGAAGGTATGCCGGGTAGGGCCTACACGGCCGCAGACCTTTCGGCTGTCGACCGCGAACGTTTGCTGCAGCTCGCGATCCAAGGCGTGCTCGAACACACGCTGGTCTACGGGGTCTTCCATGGTGACCTGCATGCAGGCAATGTGTTGCTAGACGACGATGGCACGTTCTCGCTCGTCGACTTCGGCATCGTCGGTCGTCTGGACCAGGCGCAGCGGGCTGCACTGGTCCGATTCCTGGTCGGGTTCGCCCGCAATGACGTGATGGCGCAACTCGAGGCGATGGTGAGTTTCGGTGCCATCCCTCCGGGTGCGGACCTGGCGGACCTCGCGAGAGCCATCGAGACGGAGATCGATCCCGAGCACTTACCGGAAGATGCCTCGGCGGCTCAGCTCGCTGAAGCTGTCGGGACGCTCATTCGCCTTGTTGCTCGCCGTGGATTCCGGCTGCCCGAAGAACTGGTGTTGTTCTTCAAGAACTTGTTGTATCTGAATGGTTTTGCCGCAGCGGTCGCACCTGATGCCAACTTGCTCAAGCAGATCGACCCAGTTTTCGGTTACTTCACCCAGAAGTACGGCGGCGCCGTCGATTTGTTCACCCAATCACTTCCGCATCCCGTTGCGGAAGACCAACCAACAACCAAGGAGCAAACCTATGAGTGACATCGATGTGTCCAACCTTGAGAATCTCAATGACCGGGCAGCGCTGAAGTCGTTGCTTGAGGGTCGCAGCGACGACGAGATCAACCAGTTCGTGGCGGCCCTCGGGGTCGACAAGCTGTTCGACATGGTCATCCCAGCTATTACTCAGCGCCTTGATGCCGACAAAGCGGCCGGGCAGTCCGCTGTCGTGCAGTTCGATGTGAAGGATGCTGCCGGTGCTACGCACTCCTTCCATATCACCGTCGAGAACGGGACCTGCACCGGTGCGCAGGGAGCTGCGTCGTCGCCCCGGCTGACGCTGACGTTCTCGATGCCGTCGTTCCTGCGCTTCCTCGCGGGGCTCATCGATCCGATGCAGGCGTTCATGGCTGGTCAACTCCAGGTCGGCGGTGACATGGTGTTCGCCATGACCTTCCAGACCTGGTTCAAGCTCGACTGAGTCCGGTTCGAGACGAAACCGATCGTGATCTGATCGGAGGTGCACGCGGGCCAGGCGTCTTGTGGGTGGCGCCCGGCCCGCGTGCGCCGTTGTTGGCGCCTGCACCGGGGGTGTACGTGCCTCGAGGCAACGGGGTTTGTCGGGTGATACCCCGGCCCGTGTCCACCGTGGTGGGAATGAGGGTGGTGCCGGAGCCGGCCTACGGCACCACTGACGACGACCCATGCAGGACGCCCAAGCTGCTGAACCTATGCGTCGGGTGCTGAAGGGTCGGGGCGCAGATCGGCGTACAACACGAGCGCTGCGGCGACGACGGCACCGGCAACGAGCACCGCGGTGATGCCGACCAGGTCACTCACGGGTCCGGCGACCATAGCCCCGATTGGGACCGTCCCGCCGAACGCCATGATCCACAAGGCCATCACTCGTCCTCGGACAGCGTCATCGAGTTGCTGTTGAAGCACGGTCGACAGTGATGTGACGGTGGCGAAGTAGCAGCAGCCAAGGATGAAGACAACCGGGTACCCCAGGGCAGGGACACGTAGGAGCGCGAACGTGGCGAGTGAGACCGCGAATCCTCCGAGTCCGTAGCGGACGATCCGGCGCAAGTCGCGGTGGGCGAGGAAGGTGCCGATCGAAAGCGCGCCGACGACTGCCCCGAGACCGAATGACGCGTAGAGAAACCCATAGGCAGCTGATCGTTCTTCGAGACCGAGGTTGTCGTGCGCGACAACGGGCATGAGGACTGCCACCGGCAAGCAGAAGAACGAGAAGAGGACCATTGTGCTCAGGCAGCGCCCAATGACCCCGTCGCGGGCTGCGACGCGGAGGCCGTCTAGGAGACCTTGGAGCCGGCCCTCGTTCTCAGGGCGCTCCGGGCGTTCGAAGTGGAGGCCCCAGAGTGCCGCGATGACGAAGAGATAGGTGAAGGCGTTGCCGAGGAACACCCACGACGCGCCGACCTTGGCGAACAGGACGCCGCCGATCGCCGGCCCGATCACGCGGGACAGGTTCATGTTGGCGGAGTTGAGTGAGATCGCGCCCGGCATGTCGATCGGCGCGACCAGTGTCGGGATCAGTGCCGAATATGACGGCGCGTAGATGGCTTGGCCGATGCCGATCGCAAGGACGGCCGTAAGGAGCAGTCCCAGGCTGGGCGACGGTTGGGTGACCAACACCGCGATCGCGAGGGAGAACAGGAGCTGTTCGAGGCTCACCAAGATGAGGACCTTGCGGCGGTCGAACCGATCAGCGATCGCACCCCCGACCATCGACAGCACGAGCAACGGTCCGAGTTGGGCGAGCGTGATGAGGGCCACCGATGAGGCCGAGCCGGTGAGGTGGTACACGTACGCGCCGAGGATGACGTTTTGCATCCAACTACCGATGTTGGACAGCAACGACCCGAGGTAGACGCGGCGGAAGGTGGGGTAGGCAAGCGCAGCTCGCGCCGTTCCGTGCCGGAACGGGCTATCGCCATCGAGCAGTGCATCCTCGACGAGCAGCTCATGGGCGTGCTTCGGCGTCGGGTCGGACCCGTTGGGTATCGAGGCGGTATCCGGATGGCGCATTGGCGCCACGATAACGACCGTTCTCGACAAAGAAAAGAACGTTCGTTATGATCCGGAGTGTGGGCCGTCGCTCGGGTATTACCGCGGACCAGACACGCAAGGAACTACTCGACGCGACCATCCGTGTCCTGCGTCGTTGCGGCTATGAGGGCACCCGGGTTTCCGAGATCGCCCGCGAAGCGGGGCTCACGACTGGGGCTATCTACAGCCAATTCAACTCAAAAGCGGAACTGCTCACTGCAGCGATCGCGAACGAGGCGCCGGCAGCACTCGCGGGGCTGCTCGAGTCCGGTGACGCGGAATCAGTACTCACGAACTTCAAGGAATACGTCGTTGCCATCGCTGGTCGCGGCGGCAGCCTTGGCCCCCTTCTCCTCGACTTGATCGTGGCGGGCAGCAGGGACCCATCGGTGGCCGAAACCGTGGTCCCAGTCTTCGCGTCCAAGGAACGGGTGAAGGTGGAGCTCATCCGCCGGGCGCAGGCGGCGGGTGCCGTCGACCCGGAACTTCAACCCGAAGCTCTTGCCCGATTGGCGACCATCCTGGCCTTCGGGGCTCTCGTGGTCGCAACCCTTGATCTCGAACCGGTGGACCGTGAGGCATGGGACCGAGTTATCGAACGTGTCCTTGGAGCGGTTGAACCGGAGCGAGTGACACGCCCTGATCGCAGATCCAGCCGACCCACCGGCGTTTCCCGCCGACCGAAATCCGGAGTACTCGCATGACCGACACCCAAGCCACGACCTCAGATGAACTGATCGACGAGCTGCGCGCCTGGCTGGAGGAGAACTGGGATCCTGATCTCACCGTCGGCGAGTGGTGGGAACGCCTTGGTCTCGCGGGCTGGGCCGCGCCGTCACTCCCGCCGAACGCGTACGGCCGGGGACTCTCGCGAAACGACGCAGTCCGAGTACAGAACGAGATCGCCGAGTTCGGGGCGTTGAGCGCGCCGGGTGGTCTGGGCCTGCTCCTCGCTGCGCCCACGATCGCAAGCCACGGCACCCAGGACCAGATCGACCTTTACGTACGTGACATCGTCACAGGTAAGAAGGCGTGGTGTCAGCTCTTCAGTGAGCCTGGGGCAGGGTCTGACCTCGCGGGGCTCACCACACGAGCGGTCAAAGACGGCGACGAATGGGTCGTCAACGGCCAGAAGGTTTGGACCTCGCTCGGCCATATCGCCGATCTGGGCATGCTCATCGCTCGCACGAATCCGGACGTGCCCAAACACCAGGGCATCACCTGGTTCGCCATTGATATGCACCAGCCGGGCATCGAGGTGCGACCGTTACGGGAGATGACCGGTCACGCCATGTTCAATGAGGTCTTCCTCACCGACGCTCGCGTGCCTGACAGCGCGGTCATTGGCGGCGTGAACAACGGGTGGGCGGTCACGAACACCACGCTCATGTACGAGCGTGCTGGTCTCGGCGCCGGTGGTGGCACGGCGGCCGCGGGCATGGCGATGCCGGGGACGGTGGCCAACCAGCTCGATCGGCGGGCGGGAGACTTCGTCCAAGGTCCGCGCAAGGGGTCCCGCGGGAGCGCAGGACCGAACTTCGCGGGCACCTCGAAGCTGCTCATCGATCTGGCGAAAGGAAACGGCGCCGCGTCTGACCCCACCATCCGGCAGGATTTGATGCGCCTTCACACGATGGGTGAGCTCGCCCGGTTCAACAACTTGCGACTCAAGGCAGCAAAGAATGCCGGGAAAGACATTCCCGGCATGCCCAATCTCGCGAAGCTGGCGATGAGCGACATGATGCGATTGACACGGGATCTCGGTCTACGCATCGTCGGTGCGCAGGGGATGCTGCACGCGTATGACGACAAGGACAAAGCTGCGATCGACGAGGCGACCGGTAATCCGTTCCTCCCGATCATCACGGGCACCGCGTTGTACGCCCAGGCCCCGCCGATCTATGGCGGAACGGATCAGATCCAGAAGAACATCATCGGCGAGCGGGTGTTGGGTCTGCCGAAGGAACCGAGCAACGACAAGAACGTGCCGTTCTCACAACTCCCGAAGAACGCTTAGGCGTTGCAGGCGGTTGGTGAGTGCGTGGTTTTCTGGTGTGGGACTGTGGCGCCCGGGTTGTGAACTACGAGACGGATATCGTGAGCCCCTATGGGTCTCAGCAGCGAGCCGCGCCTGTCCGGCAAGATCGCCGTTGTGGTCGGGGCAGGACAAACTCCCGGTGAAACGATCGGGAACGGCCGAGCGATTTCCATCCTGCTCGCCCGACATGGCGCTCATGTCGTGGCCGTCGACCGGCGCGTTGATTCTGCTGCGGAGACCTGCGGCCTGATTCGCGATGAAGGAGGGTCGTCGAGCCCGCTCGAGGCCGACATCTCGCGGGAGGCAGACTGCGAGAAGTTGGCAGCGAACGTGGTCGCTGATCATGGGCGCATCGACGTGCTGGTCAACAACGTGGGCATTGGGACGGGCGATGGGGGAGCGACGTCGCTGACCGAGGAAGCTTGGGACCGGATCTTTTCGGTCAACCTGAAGGGGATGTGGTTGACGTGCAAGCACGTCCTGCCAGTGATGCGCAACCAGCAGGGCGGTGCGATCGTCAACATCTCCTCGTTAGCTGCGGTGGCTGCGGCACCGATGCTGGCGTACAAGACTTCGAAGGCGGGGGTGAACGCGTTGACCCAAGCGCTTGCCATTGGCAACGCGAAGTACGGCATCCGGGTCAACGCGGTGATGCCCGGGTTCATCGATACCCCGATGGCGATGACAGCGAACGTTGAGGCCACGGGTATCCCTGTTGAGGACATGCGTCGGATGCGTGATGCGGCCGTCCCGCTTCGGCGAAAAATGGGTACTGCTTGGGACGTCGCTCACGCGGTGCTGTACCTGGCCTCAGATGAGGCGAACTTCGTCACCGGTGCCATCCTGCCGGTGGACGGCGGGCAAGGCCTCCGTATCGGCTGACCGTACGGTTCGTTCGCACAGATCTATAAGCACACCCGGCGTACTCATCCCCACTCCCTGTTGACGGGTGCTTTTCTCCCCGCATAGCGGGAGAGAAGCACCCGACGTTGATGAACACGTATGTTCATCAAGAGGTCTGGGAGCTGGGTAGCCTGAAGGCATGCCAAAGCGCAAGGCAACAGTGGAGACTCACGAGGGCGCGCCGCGCAGAAGCGCCACCAACCCGACTGGCAAGACGAGTACTTCGACGGCGCGGTCGGGTGCAGCTGTTTCGCGGCCGCGACCGCTTCCGCGCGGTCCACACGGTCTTTCGCGCGATGAGGTGCGACGATCGCAACGCGAGCGTCTGCTGAACGCCATGACTGAAGCGGTTGCCGAGAAGGGGTATGCGAACACCGTCGTCGCGGACGTCGTGGAACGGTCCGGGGTGTCCCGTGCGACCTTCTACCAACTGTTCCGGGACAAGGATGATTGTTTCCGCGCTGCCTTTGAGGCGCATGCAGAGCTGCTGGCCCAGGTCCTGACCACAGGGCTTGAAGCGCTCAAGCACACCGACGAGACACCACTCGAGAAACTGGACCGGGTCCTGGGTCTGTATCTCGCTGCACTGGCCAATGCACCCGCGTTGGCGCGAGTGTTCCTCGTCGAGGTGTACGCTGCCGGACCGAGCCTCATCGCCCAGCGCCGGGCTTCGTTGGAGCAGTTCGTCGACATCGTGGTCGCGACTCACGAGGGTGAAGATGGCCTCCTCGGCAGCCGGCCCGATCAGCGTTTTGCCGCCGAGGTCATCGTTGGTGCCGTGAGTTCCATGGTCACAAACATCGTTGCACTCGGCGAGTTCGAGCGGCTTCCTCAGTTGCATCGTGACCTCATGGATCTTGCTCGCAAGCTCGTGCAACACACCCGCTGAGCCCAAGCGGAGCGTGAACGCCTTAGGCAAGGGAACCACGTGACGCACGTGGAGTTCTGCGGCCCTGCCCGCAAGCTCATGCCGTACACCCCTTGAGCTCACAACCCTGAATGCAACGTGGTCTTGTCAGGATCGACCGAAAGTGATAAACAAAAGTGTCTCTAATTGTGGATCGGAGGGGACGAGCCAATGGGACACTTCGAGTACGGCGGGG
>JANZZE010000283.1 GCA_026419545.1 Acidimicrobiales bacterium | reverse complement strand
GCTCCTGACCCCGACAATTCCGGAGCCGCCGCCAACACTCGGGCAGTTCGCCTCTCCGCCGGACAACCCACTCGCCGGGGTGTTCCGGGCCGCGGCGATCGTCCCGTTCACGGCGCCGTTCAACACCACCGGGCAGCCGGCGGTCTCACTGCCGTTGCATGTCGCCGGCGAGGGACTCCCTATCGGGGTGCAGCTCGTGGCGGCCTACAGCCGGGAAGACCTGTTGATCCGGGTGGCGAGCCAACTGGAACAAGCAGCACCGTGGTCACAACGACTGCCGGCTGTGCACGCCGGGTAGAGCGTCGGTGGCGAGTCGTTGGCGGTGGCGTCGGTGGCGAGTCACAACGACTGCCGGCTGTGCACGCCGGGTAGAGCTGCGGTAGAACTCGGGCAGGTTCGCTTCTGGCCCCTGATCCCGGTCAGTTTGTTTGGCGCCGCTTGGTCCGGGCGCGGGCCGATTGACGCACCCGTGCCGCACGCTCTGCCGGTGAATCGATCGGGGGCTGGTGTGCCCAACGCCGGCTGTCGGCGTCCGGGCCGAGTATGGGTTCGCGTGGTAGTTCCCGGTTGAGGTAGGCGGCGACCCGGACCGGCGAGGGCTGGTCGACGGTGATCATCGCCCGCGCCACTGCTTCGAGTGCATCGGCGCGCTCGAGGTCGTCCATGCGCAACGCATGCAGCGAGAGGCCACGATCGACGCCGGTGAGCTCTTCGACCAATTCCGCAAGGCGGGCACGGCGGTCGACCCGGGAGCCGGATTCTCGGATTCCCGCTGGTTTGCGACCTCCGGCGGGCTTGCGGCTTTCACTCGGTGACGACGTCGGCGTGGTCGGCCCGGCCATCGGTTCCTCCTGCACGACCTTGCTGGCGGTCCGGTAGGCGAGTACGGAGACGGCGCACAGGCTGCCGTCACTTGTCGGTAACGCCACCGGATCGGTCTCGATCCTTCCCCCGGGGGTGCGCCCGGGCTTCTAGGAGAAAGGATCGGACCGGCGGCGCGAGTAGTGAGCGATTCGCGTGGATTTACGCCCCGAAGTCTGGATGGGTGAACTCAGCGCGACCGAGGACGGTAGGCGGGGACCTCGCACAGCGGCGGGCGTTCCCGTACGTCGACCTCGACTGGTTCCTGGCCTGGTCGGCTCAGCCAGGCGACTGCCGGCACCTCCGTGACCTCCGCTCGGCGGAGGGCGGTCTGTAGGACGGCCATCGCTTGCGGGGAGAGTTGTTCGAGCGATCTGTTGCGGTGCGTGCGTGTCCCCAAGTCGACTTGGGCGATCGCGTCGACGCCCACGAGGCGAGCGACGTCGATGAGTAGGCCGATGTCGACTCCGTATCCCTGAACGAATGGGAGCTTCTCGAGGATTTCCCGTCGTCCTGCGTACTCGCCCGACAACGGTTGATTGATACTTGCGAGATGGGGGAACAGCAGACACAACAGTGGGCGGGCCACCAGCTCGGTAACCCGGCCGCCTCCCAGCTCACCGGTGACCGGGCGTTCGTAGCAGCCTTTGACGAACGCCAGGGCTGGGTCGGTGAGCAGCGGGCCGAGCAGGCCGACCACGAACCGCGACTCGAAATCCCTGATGTCGGCATCACACCACACGATCAGGTCGCCGGTCGCGACGTGAAGTGACTTCCAGAGCGCCTCACCTTTGCCATGACCCTCGCCGTACTCGGGTAGCACGTCTTGGGCTCGGGCGACTTGGGCACCGGCGCGCTCGGCAACTGGGCCGGTGTCATCGGTGCTGTGATCGTCGATCACGAGGATTTCGTCGATGAGCGCTACCCGCTCGATCAGATCACGGCGGATGGTGGCCACGATGTCCCCGACGGTCGCTGCCTCGTTGCGGGCGGGCAGACACACCGAAACCGACGCCCCACTTTTGCGTTCAGCGAGGTCTGCCGGATCGAAGTCCCGGTGGTGGTAGCAGCGCATAGGTGTTGTCGCGTCGGGCGTCATCTCAACCCCTGATGCATGTGTCAATCGCTCCGGCGCCGCAGGCGCAGTGGACCTC
>JANZZE010000282.1 GCA_026419545.1 Acidimicrobiales bacterium | reverse complement strand
TATAAGAGACAGGAGCACCTCAGCATCAAGCGCCCGGAGGATACGAGCGAGCCTCTGTCCGACTGCACCGAAGCCCACCAGACCGACCGTGCGCCCGGCGATTTCCCCGAAGGTGTCGACGAGACCGAGGTCGAGCGACCAGCCCCTGCCTGCACGTGTCTCGGCATCGATGCTCACCACTCGTCGTAGGCACGCAAGCATGAGTGCGAGCGTGAGTTCGGCCACAGCGGTGGTGTTGGTGCCGGGCATGTTGGCCACGCCGACACCGTGCGCCCGAGCTGCATCGAGATCAATGGTGTTGACACCGACCCCCATTTTTTGGATGAGCTTCAGTTGCGGGGCTGCCCTGATGACTCCGGCAGTCACAGGTGCGAGAACGTGGAGAAGGACGTCGGCATTGGCCATCGCTTCCCCGAATCCCTGGGTGTCGGTTTCGTCGACCACGACGACCTCGAGCCAGTCGGGACGCTGCTCCTCGATCCGGCGCCGGAATCCGGGACTTGCGCGGTACTGAAGGACTGCTTTGATCGTCGGTTCGCCCACGGTGTTCCTCCTCTCGGTTTGAGGGCTACGGATCGCATCTCGCGCGGTGAGACCAGCGACGGAAGCGATGATTTGGGATGATGACGAGGTGAGCGGGAGCCGCGGTGACCTATCTGGTATCGGGGGGACCGATGCCTTGGTCTTCGGAACTGAGGACCCGCGGAAGGCTGTGATGGTACTGGCGTGGGGCACCTTGGTCATCGTTTCGCTCGGGGCCGCGTTGATGAGCTTGACGACGTCCGGAGTTCCACGTTTGCCCGTCGCTGCTGTCGCTGGCGGCTTATCGGTCATAGGGACTGTTGGGGTGCTGAGCGCTTGGCGCCGCCGGATTGTCGTCGACGTTCACGGGGTTGAGGTCCGCAGGTTGCGTACCCGTCGCTATCCGTGGGCGGTGGTCACGCAGGTGCGAGCTCGCCAGAGCTTCATCGCGGTCCCCAACCTGTACGAACGTGGCTTCCCAGGTGCCAAACAGGTCGAATACATAGAAGGACCGGTCAGCATCGCGTTGGTGTTGCGGAATGGGCGAGAACTGTCGTTGCCGATCGAGGTGCCGAAAGACTCGCTTCAGGCAAGGAGACTTGCGGAGCTCGCACGCGTGCTCGATGAGCTTCGTATCCGTGCGACGCGGAGCTGAGCGGATCCGTGCCGCTCAGGTGGTCCACGAGCGGTAGGGGAGAACGATCGTCGTGTACGGCTCCGCGATCAGCACTCGCAGGCGACCTTCGTTGTCTACCCACGGTGCTGCATCGTCTCCGGTCTCGATGCGCCGCCCTCGGGCATCGGCAATCCACGCTCCAGGTGTATCGATCCAGCTCGGCACGGTGAGCGTCACGGTGTTGCCGATCGCGGATCTGCTGAGTGCTCGGATACGCAGCACCGTTGCGTCAAGGCTCGGTGCTGCAGTGATCGCCGCGATCTCCATGTCGGTCCGGTCGAGCTCGAATGGTGCATTCGTGCTGAGTGCCGGACGTACGGCGCGTGCGGTACGGGACAGCGCCGCAGGGTCGAGCCCGCTTGGGGAAGGGTGCCAGATGGCGAGCTCACTCACGACCGGGTCAGGTTCATCGCCAGCTGCTGGTGTCGCCAACAACGGTAGGAAGCCGAACGCACGCTCACGCCGTGCATTACGGGCGACGACGATGTCGACCCACTCGTCATCAACAGCAACTGCGGTTGGCCAGCTCGACGCGAGCGCAAGCGCGTGGGGCGCATCCACGCCGACCACTCCCCAGGGATTGAGGGACCAGAACGTCGGGTGGTAGATCCGTGAGCGAGGCCGGTCGATCCAGCCACCGGGGACCGCCATACGCAAGCCGCCGTCGGGTCCGGGGCCACGAAACCGCAGGGTGACCGCTCTTCGAGTGCGCGCGGCAACAGTGACTCGCAATCTGAGGACCGGGTTGACCGCTGCGTGATCCTCAAATGGTGGCTCCAACCACGCGAGCATCGACACCTCGTGGTCCTCGAGTCGCCCCACATATTC
>JANZZE010000281.1 GCA_026419545.1 Acidimicrobiales bacterium | reverse complement strand
GAGGTCGGCCTCACCGGCGAAGGGCCGCTCCACGACCGGCCCGACGCCCGGTGCCACGTCGACGCCGAAGCCGACGGCCGCCACCGGCACCACGATGTCCGAGTAGAGGATGGCGGCGTCCACGCCGTAGCGGCGCACCGGCTGCATGGTGATCTCGGCGGCAAGGTCGGGCTGACGGATCGCCTCCAGGATGCTGCCGCCTCCCCGCACCGCTCGGTACTCAGGAAGCGACCGACCCGCTTGACGCATGAACCACACCGGGACGTGATCGTGTGGCTCAGCTCGGCACGCAGCGAGGAACGCCGACAAGCGTTCTGCGCTCACGCGGGCCGTGCCGCCCGGAACACGACGGGCGTCCGAGTCCTGCTGTCAGGTGACCCGGCCCGGCTGTTCCCCGTGGCCAAGTCGATCGCGACGTTGATCGCGGCGTTCGCGTCGGCTCGGCTGGCAGCAGCGATCTCTTCGACGTCGGCGGGGTCGGCCCAGAACTCAGTGGTTGACGGGGGCACCGGTCCACGGTAAGCACGCCCATACAACGCGTTGGTCATCACCGAAGACGCGTAGGTGACCGGCCGTTGATACCGCAGCCCGCGGAGGAGTCGTTGCAGGCGACGCGACTTGCCGTAGAACGCCTGATAGGTCGTGACCAAACCCTCGGCTAGCTGCTGGCGGCTCATGCGGGCAGGTTCGAACACCGCGTGATAGACGTCGTAGTTCTCCCAGTTGAAGTCAACGATCCGTCCTTCGTCGTACATGCGGGCGAACGTACCGGTTCCCGGTAGCGGGGTGAGGATGGTCGCGTGCATCACGTCGATGCCGATCCGGTGCGCGGCCTCTGCGGTCTGCTCGAAGACGTCGGGGCCGTCGTGGTCGAAGCCGAGGACGATTCCGCCCCGCACGTTGACCCGCCGACTGTGGAGGCGGGCGATCAGCTCCGCGTATTCGTGCGGCCGGTTCTTCTTGTTGGCCTCAACCAGGCTTTCCCGTGACATGCTCTCGAACCCGATGAACACGGAATCCAGTCCTGCTCGGGTGGCGAGGTCGAGTAGCTCTTCGTTGCGGGCAAGAGCAATCGACACCTGCGCAGACCAGGTGATCTTCAGCTTCGCCCTGATCATCGCTTCACACAGCGATGCCAGGTATTCGGGGTCGGACGCCATGTCGTCGTCATGGAAGTAGACCGGCGTCCGAATCGGTAGCCGGGGAGGCAGCTTTGAGATGATCCGGAGTTCTTCGACGACCCGTTCGGGTGGGATGTGGCGCTGACCCCGACGGTTGATCCGGATCACGGAGCAGAACTCGCAGTTGTACCTGCATCCCCGTGTCGACTGGTACGACTGCAACGGTGCGCCCCAGAACGCGCGCTGGGCGGCGAGATCGGCGAAGTCCCGTGCGTGGGGCACGACGTCCATCTCGAGCCACTCGCCACGATAGACCCGCTTGAGGTTCCCGGCTAGGGCGTCGTTGAGCACTTCAGCAATGACCGATTCGGCTTCACCGGCGACGACTGCGTCCGCATACCGGAGCGCTTCGCTCACCGCGATTGACGGGTGCACACCGCCCACGACCGTCAGGACACCGCGGGCTCGCCAGGTCTGGCAGATCTGGTAGGCCCGTGGGGCAAAGCGGGTCCAGACGGTCACGGCGACCAGATCAGGTCGCTCGTCAGGTGGCGGCAACGTCCTGGGGTTGTTCTCGTCGATGAGCCGAACGCGCCAACCTTCTCGTCGGGCCAGGGCGCCGAGGATGAACAGCATGTAAGGGCGGTATCGGAACGCTTGAGTTTCGTGAAGGCCACGCCCGCCGATGCGCGGATAGATCACGTGGACCAGCGGCAGGTTCCGACCCTTGGGAGGTGTTGTGGTGCTCACGCAGATGTCGCCCCGTATCGCCCGTTTCGCCGACTGAACGGAAACTGTCGCGGCCGTCGAGGGCCACGCCGGTTGCCGAGAAGCGTAATAGGGGTCTGGTGCCCATGCCATGGGTCGCCGGCCCTGAGGACATCGAACACCACGCTCGGTCTGAGCGGGTCGACCGTCGAG
>JANZZE010000280.1 GCA_026419545.1 Acidimicrobiales bacterium | reverse complement strand
GTTCATGATCAGTCGGGCATCAGCGCTGATCCTGACTGGTGGCCCAGCTCCTGCGAGTGATTTCAGCTTCCGTACCGAGCCGTGGGGCGACACGGAACCAGAAGGCGGCATGCTTCACGCCTGGGTTGGTCACGCCCGAAGAACCGTAACTTCGCGAGGGGTTGCCCGGGGCCTGATGGTCTGATGTCCGATGATCGTGCTGATACTGACGCAGCAACGTTTGCCGCTGGCTCAGATGGGCCGATGGACCCAGCTGATCACCTGAGTCGTTCTGGGTGCACTAGCCTTTTGCCGACCGTCGATCCGAGGGGGGAGTGTTCCGTGAGCAACTCGAGTCGAACCCGCTGGTGGGTGCCTGCAGCAGCCATCGTCGTGCTGGCCGCATTGCTCGCGAGCTGTAGTAGCGGCAGCCAGAAGGAAGCAGCAGGTCCGACTGGGACCGTTGGCCAACTGAAGCGGGTCCAGGAGGACGCTGGACCGCCGCAAGCCGGTGGTTCGCTCGCGTATTGCAACGGAGGTGAGGTCGAGGGATACAACCCCACGCAAGGCCGTTGGGTCACGCCGGCCTACACCGTGGCCAACGCCATCTATGACCCGTTGTTCGCTTACGACGAGCAGGGTAACCCGCAGCCGTACCTCGCCGAGAGTGCCGAGCACAATGCTGATTTCACCGAGTGGAAGATCAAGGTCCGGCAAGGCGTGACATTCCACAACGGCACGCCGCTCAATGCGGAGGCCGTTGCGGTGAACCTGAACGCAGGCAAGAACAGTGGATTGACGGCAGCAGCGTTTGAGCCCGTGCAATCAATCACTGCGACCGGCCCCTTCGAAGTGACGGTCAAGATGAAGACCCCATGGTCGACCTTCTTGCACCTGTTGACTGCGCAGCCCGGCTATATGGAGGAGCCGAGCCTCGTGGGTGATCCGAGCCGGCTCGAGGAAAGTAACCGCCGGCCTATTGGAACCGGTCCCTTCCAGTTCGTCGAGTGGGTGCCGAACTCGTATCTGCGGGTCCGTAAGTACGACAACTATTGGCGCAAGGATCGCCCCTACCTCAACCAGATCGACTTCAAGGTCATCGTGGATTTCCAGGCTCGGGCCCAGTCATTGGAGACGGGGCAGTGCGACGCGATGGAGATGGCGGACGCCGCGCAGATCAAGCGGTTCCAGGCCGAAGCCGATGCCGGCAACTACCAGATGTATACCGACGCAGGCGTCGAGGTGCAGGAGATCTTCATCACCCTGAACCTCGATCGTGAACCGTTCAACGATCCGTTGGCCCGACAGATCCTCGCCTACGGCATCGACACTGAACGGGTCTGCGGCGAAGGTTTCCTCGGTGTGTTCCCGCCCGCCCGGGGTCCCTTCGACAAGAGCTCGCCGTATTTCGATGACACTGGGTATCCGACCTATGACCCGGCCAAGGCAGCCGAACTCCACGAGGAATACAAGGCCAAACACGGCAAGCCACTCGAGTTCGAGTCGATCATCCCGCCGGTGAACGAGTACCAGCAGGTCGCGCAGCTGATCGCCCAGATGGGCGAGGAGATCGGCGTGAAATCGACGATCAAGACCGTGGAGCTCGCTGCCCTCACTGGCCAGTTGGTTGGTGGCCAGTACCAGGCGAGCGGGACGATCTTGTTCGGTTCCCCGAGCCTGGACCGCGAGTACGTGTTCATCGCCAGCGAGTCGAAGCCATCGGGTCAGCTGAGCCTGAACTTCGCCCGGAATCCCAACTGGCGGAAGGTCAAGGAATGGATGGATAAAGCCCGGGCGACGGACGACAAGCAGCAGCAGATCGAGGCCTACAAGAAGGCCCAGCAGCAACTCAACGAGGACTTGCCCTACATCTGGTTGTGCCACAGTCGCAGCTCGATCGTGTTCCGCAACAACGTCCACGGGTTCCTCGACGCTACGGTCCCGGGGACGGATCAGCTGTTGCAGCAGTCGATCACCCCGTTCTTCTACCAAGTCTGGGTGAAGCGCTGAGCAAGCCTTTGGCTTGCACCTACTCGGCCGACTCGGACCGGCTGCGGGTGTTCCTCAACGGGCGTCG
>JANZZE010000279.1 GCA_026419545.1 Acidimicrobiales bacterium | reverse complement strand
CACCTCGATCCCGCCGTAGGCGATGCTCACGAGGCGCTGGTCGAACCGCACGCCGGCGCTCCCGAGCTCGCTGGCGATCCGGCCCCAGTAGGGGTCGGCGCCGTACCAGGAGCACTTGCACAGCTGGCTCTCGGCGACCTTGCGTGCTGCTCTGGCAGCCTCGGCGTCGGAGTGTGCACCGGTGACCTTGATCCGCACCGTCTTGGTCGCACCCTCGGCATCAGCGGCCATCGCGGTCGCGAGTTCGCCGCATGCCTCGTGTACGGCCTCGGCTAGCAAATCGAGGTCCTGGCGCCCTTTGCGACCGCTGGCCAACAGTACGACGGTGTCGTTGGTCGAGGTACAGCCGTCGATGGTCAACGCGTTGAAGGTAGTTGTGACGGCAGTCCGCAGGATCTCTTGCAACTCGGTGGATTCAGCAGCGGCGTCGGTTGTCAGAACTGCGAGCATCGTTGCCATGTTCGGTGCAAGCATCGCTGCACCTTTCGCCATACCCCCGACGGTGAAGGCCCCGCGATCGACCGTGACCTCCTTCGGGACGGTGTCGGTCGTCATGATCGCTCGAGCTGCACTTGAACCATCGACCGAACGAGCGGCAACCAAGGCTGGTACAGCCGCAGTGATCCGTTCCACCGGCAACGCGATCCCGATGAGCCCCGTCGAGCAGACCAGCACCTGGCGATAATCGCAGCCGAGCTCGGCGGCAACAGCGACACACATCGCTCGGGCGGCCTCGATGCCCGGTTCCCCGGTAGCCGCATTCGCGTTACCGGAATTCAGGATAACCGCAGCCGCTCTGCCTGCCGTTGACTGCAGGTTTTCCCGCGACACCGTGACCGGAGCCGCACACATGAGGTTCGAAGTGAAAACAGCGGCGGCCGGAACGGCGACACCGTCGTCGGTAGTGACGAGTGCCAGGTCCAGTCCACCATCAGGTTTGACCCCGCAAGCTGTGCCTGCGGCGACAAAGCCGGTAGCTGCGGTCACGCTCATGGATAGATCCCAATCGTGCTCAAGCCCGCGGTCTCCTCGATGCCGAGGGCGAGGTTCGCGCATTGGACTGCTTGGCCAGAGGCGCCTTTCACTAGGTTGTCCAGTGCGGCCAAAGCGATTACCCAGCCAGTTCGCGGGTCATAGCGAGCGGTCACCTGCACGGTGTTCGACCCGAGCGTTGCCTTGGTCGACGGTGGTTGTTCGGTGACGATGACGAAGGGTTCCGCGTCATAGTCCGCGTGCAGTGCCTCGAGGAGCGAGGCGGTGGAGACCGTGGTCGCCGGACGGCCGTAGCAGGTCGCAAGAATCCCTCGGTTCATCGGTGCGAGGTGAGGAGTGAACAGCACCTCCACCTGCTGACTGCTGGGCGCTACTGCCCTGAGGTTCTGTTCGATCTCGGGTGTATGGCGGTGGTCGAGCAGACCGTAAGCGGTGAAGTCTTCGTCCACGGCGCAGAAGGTGGTGTGGGGCTTCGGTGGTCGACCCGCACCCGAGACGCCGCTGGCCGCGTCGACGATGAGTCGGCTCGGGTCGACAAGACCATGACGTACGAATGGAGCAAGGGCCAAGGTCGCCGTCGTCGGGTAACAGCCGGGCACAGCGATGGCGGCAGCCCCGCGAAGGCGGTCGCGGAATACCTCGGGAAGTCCGTACACGAAATCAGCGAGCAGATCCGGAGCCTGATGCGGTTCTCCGTACCAGACGGGATAGAGCGTCGCATCCTGCAAACGGAAGTCAGCTCCGAGATCGATCACGTGTGGGACTCGAGCCAGCAGGTCACCCATGACGGCCTGACTCGCCCCATGCGGCAGGGCGCAGAATACGAGATCGAGACCCTCACAGGAGCGGGGCTCGAATTCCTCAAAGACTAGATCCGGGTAGGCCGCAGCGAGGTCGGGATAAAGGTCGCGTGCACGCACACCCGCTTGTGTGTCGCCAGTCGCGACCGTCACCTCGAGGTCGGGATGCCCCGCGAGAAGGCGGAGCAACTCTGCGCCGGTGAACCCCGACGCACCGATGACACCCACAGAGGCCACTGCATGACATTACGCTCGACCGCATGA
>JANZZE010000278.1 GCA_026419545.1 Acidimicrobiales bacterium | reverse complement strand
GATGTGTATAAGAGCCAGGGTTGAGCGAACGATGTCTGAACGAACGACTGTGCCGCGAGGTTGTACACCTCATGTGGGCGGTGGGTGCGGAGGATGTCGATCAACGAGACCTCATCGAGCAGGTCACCCGGGACCAACGTGATGCTGTCTTGCAGATGGCCGATGCGTTCGAAGTTGACGGTGCTCGAGCGGCGCACCATTCCGATGACCTCGTAGCCTTGCTCGAGGAGGAATTCGGCCAGGTACGAGCCGTCCTGGCCGGTGATGCCGGTGATGAGCGCGCGCTTCGCCACGTGCGAACGGTACCAACTCCGAGCGAACCCGGCCTACCCGGGGGCCGGGGTAGCGGTCAGTAGGTCGGAGGGACCGGCACGCCGACGACCCGTCGCCACTCTGCCAAGATGTCGGCCAGCGTCTGGTCAAGTCCGATCTCGGGCTCCCAGTTGGTGGCCTTGTGCAGCTTCGTGTAATCACCGCGCAACACTGGGACGTCCACCGGGCGCTGGAGGGTTTGGTCCTCTTCGAGGCGCATTTCCCGCAGCGCCATGGCCACTAGCCGGTCGGCGAGCTCGCTGATGGCGATGTCCTTGCCGCTGCAGACGTTGTAGGCCTCGCCTGCTTCGCCGTGCACGATCAACAGCCGGTAGGCCCGTACCACGTCTCGGACATCGGTGAAATCGCGCCGAGGGGTCAGGTTGCCGACGGGAACCACTTCACGCCCCTCGAGCTCGTTGAGCGCGATCCGTTCCGCCAGGGCGGGCGCCACGAAGCGGTTGGTCTGGCCCGGCCCGAGATGATTGAACGCCCGCACCCGCATCACCTCGATGCCGTACCCCAGCCACGCTTGCAAGCCGAGATAGTCAGCTGCGATCTTGCTCGCCGCATAGGGGCTGACCGGCCGGAGCGGTGCGTCTTCACGGAGTGGCAGTTCCGAAAGTTGCACTCGGCCGTAGACGTCGGCACTCGAGATCACGAGCACCCGGCGGACTCGAGCCTGCACACAGCCTTGGAGAACGTTCAGCGTGCCGTCGGCGTTCACCCGGAAGGTCTCGTGGGGGGTCTGCCAGGAGCCACCGACGTCACTCCAGCCTCCCAGGTGGTAGACGGCATCCGGTTGGACGTCACACAGCAGGGAGCGAACGCCGTCGGCGTCGAGGAGGTCTGGGCCGGTGTGCCGATCAACGGCGATGACGGTGTCACCCATGTCCTCGAGGTGCCGGGTCAGGTGTCGCCCGACGAACCCCGCGCCACCGGTGACCAGGGCCTTCATGCGGCGCCACTCCGTAGCGGCCACCGCGGTGGGCGCACCATCGTTCGACGTTGTCGGTGTCCTCGGATGTTCACGCCGTCCGCTCCCTGCGCTTCGCCCGGGCCGCCCCCTTGGCGCCAAGAAACTGTAACCCGAAGGTCATCCACTGCCTAGGTTCGCATGGCCCACTATCTTGCCAATCGCCCATCCTCTTACCGGACCACCTCCGTCACTGCCTCAGGCTGTTGCTCCTGCGGCCCGACCGTACAACTCGCACAGGTCTCGCGCGGTGATGTCCCATGAGTAGCGCTCAGCGTTCCGAAACCCTCGTTTGCGCAGCTCGGCCGCGAGCGATGGATCCTCGAGCACTTGTGCGAGGGCGTCGGCAAGCTGATCGGGCTGCCCGGGCTCGACCAAAAGCGCCGCTCCACCGGTCGTCTCCGGGAGGGCGCCGGCGGTGGTCGTCACCACCGGCGTTCCCACGGCCATGGCCTCCAGCGGTGGTAGGCCAAACCCCTCGTAGATCGACGGATAGGCCAGTACGGCTGCTTGCCTCATCAACTCGGCCCTATCACGGTCGCCGAGCCAGCCCAACCGGACAATGCGGTCCCGCACGTCGGACGGGCACGCCGCGATTGCTGTCTCGAGTGCCGAGCTTCCCCAACCGTCGGGACCGGCGATCACCAGGCGCAGGTCCCGATGCCGCCGTGCGAGCTGGTCGAAGGCCTCGACCAAGGTGGGGAGATCCTTTCGCGGTTCGACGGTCGACAGCGCTAGGACATAGGGAGCACCACCGGTCCAGGTACCGACT
>JANZZE010000277.1:1809-2073 GCA_026419545.1 Acidimicrobiales bacterium | reverse complement strand
GTGCTAGCACAGTTCGGCTGCCAACCAGACAAGCGCCAAGCCGACCGCCGAACCGGGAATCCTCAGCCGCCCCACCGAACCCGGAGCCACCAGCCGACGCGAGGCCATCACGCTGAACAAGGCGGGGTCCGGCGCCGCGCCGGCGTGCCGACTGGCCGAAATTCAGTTCGCCGACTCGAACAACAACGCAGGTTCGCTTCCCGACACGTTGGTCGCCGGAGGCAGATAACGCACTTTGGCCCTGCGTTCCTCGGCGATGCGCTG
>JANZZE010000277.1:0-1799 GCA_026419545.1 Acidimicrobiales bacterium | reverse complement strand
CACCAACAACGCGACATAGGCGCCCAACAGACCGAAAGCCAAGATGCCGAGCACGACGAAGACGCCCCCGATGACCGCCGCGAGAAACAGGAGAAAAACGGAACCGCCCGTGAGCCCGAACAGCACGTCACGCCGACGACGTCGGGCTTGGGACAGGGTCATGACCGGAACCGGGCGGCTGCACGGAGCCCGATAGAGCGGATACGGGCCGCCGAGCCGATTGGGGGACCGATCAGTCACGACGTCGAGGCCGCGACGAGCAGGTGAGGTTCGAGCGAGCACGTTCAGGTGATTACTGAACGACGAGATCGAGTTGACACTGCGGTGCTCTGTCCGTGACCGGAGCCAGCTCAGCCCCACGCCCGCCCAAAGCACTGCGAGGATGAATAACACCACGAACTGCAACGCTCCGTGCCTACCTTTACTGTTCGGTGACCGTAGCCACCTTCCGCGCTGCGGTGGTGGATACCGGCCATGAGCGGCGGTTTCGAGTTATTTCCTTCGATTTTGGTAGCGAGAGCGTGGGGACATGGCGGTTCGCCTGGTCGGCCCCTACTGCCCACATGTTACGTTTCTACTACGAAGATGACGGCCGACGCCAGAGCGAGCCGCAAAACTGTGACGGTGGTTATGTCACTGGGGGAAGGGGTCAAGCCCGGACCCTGGCTCGGAGGCCAACAACTCCTCCCGCCGGTAAGGACCTGAACGCCCGCCGGTCTTCTCCCACAGCGCCACATCGCCGATCACCATCGACCGATCGGCCGACTTGCACATGTCGTAGATCGTGAGACACGCCACCGTACAGGCAGTCAGCGCTTCCATCTCCACCCCGGTTCGATCGATGGTGTCGACCTGGGCCTCCACCTCTATGTAGGTGTCCTCGATCCGGAAGTTCACCAACACCGAACCCACGAGCAGCGGATGACACAGCGGGATCAGGTCCGGGGTGCGCTTCGCCGCTTGGATTCCAGCGACCCGTGCGACCGCGAGCACGTCGCCTTTGCTGACCGCCCCGCGGGCCACCAGTGAAGTGGTCTCAGGTTTCATGAACACCTTTCCTCGGGCGATGGCCCGTCGATGGGTCGCCTCCTTGGGTGTCACGTCGACCATGCGCGCTCGACCGAGGGGGTCGATGTGAGTGAGACCGCGGTCCGACATGGACGGGAAGTGTAGACCTCCGCCTGCGGGGACAACCTAGGGCACCCGGTCGATCGGCCCCGCCCCATGCCGCTCAGCCTCCGATCTGGCTCATGGAACGGTGCGGCCGCACGAAGACCGGCTGACTGATGCGATGTCCCGCCCACTTGCTTCGAACCGATGCCTCGATCAGCGAGGCGAGTTCGTCGTCGTCAGCCCCCGCACGGAGGGGCTTTCGCAGGTCGACTTCCTCGAGCGCGAAGAGACAAGCGCGAACGTGCCCATCAGCCGTGAGGCGGACCCGGTCGCAGCTGTGGCAGAAGGCATCAGACACCGTCGCGATGACACCGACCGTCCCGGCGCCGTCCGCGTAACGGAACCGCTCTGCCGGCTCCGGACCCCGCGCAGTGTCACCGAACGGCTCTAGCGGGAAGACAGCGGCGATACGCGCCAGGATCTCGTCACGCGGAACGACTTGATCGGCCGCCCACCTACCAGCCCCGTCGAGCGGCATGAACTCGATGAAGCGCAACTCAACGCCAACGTCGCGGGCCCAGGCCGCCATCGTCAAGACGGGCCGGCCGGCGCCGGGGGGCTACTCGCGCGGCGAGTACGACTACCGGCGGCTGTGCGCGCGCGAGGATCTCGACCTCGTCGTCATC
>JANZZE010000276.1 GCA_026419545.1 Acidimicrobiales bacterium | reverse complement strand
CGGTTGCATCGTGACCGTCTGTGAGGTCGACGGCGAGACGGGACTGGTGCGCCTGGACAAGATCGTCGCGGTGGAGGACTGCGGCACGATGCTCAACCCGATGATCGTCGAGGGCCAGGTCATGGGGGCCATCGCCCAAGGCATCGGCGGTGCGCTGTACGAGGCAATGCTCTACGACGAGAACGGGCAGCTCCTGACCGACACGTTCCTGACCTACGCGCTGCCGACGGCGAGCGAGGTACCGGAGCTGGTCATCGAACACCTCGAGACCCCGTCGCCGGTGACGATCGGCGGGATCAAGGGGATCGGGGAAGGCGGTTTGCTGGCCACGCCGGCCTCGGTCGCCGGAGCGGTGCTCGATGCCATCTGGCCGGCCGGTCGTTCGATCGAAGCGCTACCGCTCACGCCGGAACGCGTCCTCACTGCGCTCGCCGGCGAAGCGGGGACATGAGGAGGTGTCGATCGGAACCGACGAACTCGCGTGCGGCATGGGATGGAGCGGTGGGCAGCCCCCAGCCGGATACCGAGCCGGGGCTGCCCCCGAGTATCGGGAGGGGGTCATGACGTACCGAGGAGGAGATACTGTGCATGAGAAGCCTGTCGTTGCGGTCCCGCGCCTGACGCGTCGCGCTGTCGTGCGGATGCTCGTCGCCAGCGGCGCAGTCGCGGCAGGCAGCTTGCTGGCTGCCTGCGGTGGTGGCGGGGCGACACCGACCCCCGCAGCCGGCGGAGCGCAGCCGACCGCGGCGCCGGCTGCCTCGCCGACGGCAGCGGCGGGTGGGGCCACCCCGGCTGCGACCGAGGAGCTGTGGGAGGTGGCGTCCTACTACGGCACCTACGACGTTTCGACGAAGCAGCCCGGTCGTCCCGCGACGAGCCTGCAAGGGCCGAAGATGGAGAAATGGACTCGGCCCAAGGCGAACAAACCCTATATGATCGGTGTGTCGTTCCCGCACCTGAAGGATCCGTACTGGCTGGCCGTCGACTACGGAATCGTCGACGAGGCGCAGATCCTCGGGGTGGGGATCGAGTTGGTAGCGGCGCAGGGATACAACGACCTGACGGGCCAGATCAACCAAGTGGAAGATCTGGCGAACCGTGCCGACATCGAGGGAATCATCCTGGCCGCGATCAGCTATGCATCGCAGGATCAGCTGGTGACCGAAATCGTGAAGAACAAGAAGAAACCGGTCGTCGAGGTGATCAACGACATCCAGGCGCCCGACATTACGGCCAAGGCGCTCGTGTCCTTCTACGACATGGGGTACACGGCCGGTCTGTACGTGGCCGAGGACTCGGGTGGCCAGAACGTGACGGTCGTGTTCTTGCCCGGGCCGGCCGGATCGGGTTGGGCACCGGATACGCTGGACGGCTTCAAGGCCGCGGTCGAGGAGAAGGTGCCGGGGAAGGTGCAGATCCTCGATGTGAAATGGGGCGACACTGGCAAGGACGTGCAGGTCTCGTTGATCGAGGACTCGCTGAACGCCTATCCGGACGTGACCTATCTGGTCGGGAATGCGGTGGCGATCGACGCGGCGCCGGATATCCTGGCGAACCGGCAGAAGAAGCCGAAGCTCGTCTCCACGTACATCATCCCACCGCTCTACGACAAGATCGCCGAGGGGAAGGTCGCAGCGGCCCCGACCGACTTCACGGCGTTGCAGGGGCGGATGGCTGTCGACATGATGGTCCGCATCCTGAACGGCGAGAAGCCTGGTGTGGACTTTCCGTTCCAGTCCGGCCCGCTCATCAAGATCGTGACCACGCAGAACTACAAGGAGTTCAAGTACGAGGACATGTTCGGGCCGCGTGACTTCCGCCCGGTCTTCTCGGTCAAGCCGAAGGCGTGACGGAGCTCGCGATGGCGCTGCTGCGAGCGATCGAGATCAGCAAGCGCTTTCCGGGCGTTCTCGCGCTCGATCGTGTCTCGTTCGAACTCCGAGCCGGCGAAGTGCACGCGCTCGTCGGGGAGAACGGTGCGGGTAAGTCCACGCTGGTGAACATCTTCGCCGGCTCGTTTCGGCCCGATAGCGGGACGATCGAACTCGAGGGGCGACCGGTCCAGATCCGGTCGCCCCATCA
>JANZZE010000275.1 GCA_026419545.1 Acidimicrobiales bacterium | reverse complement strand
CGCACGGGGGGCATGGATGCGTGAGCGGCGGGAAAACGGGGCCTCAGGCTGCCCAGGTTGTGCGTTGGGTACTGCGGCCTGGATCGAGGCAGCCAGCGACCGAGCGGTCGGCCGTCGGGCGGGATCGGTCGCACTCGCTCGATCAGCAATCGTGCGCAACACCTTGCGTTGATAGGGGCCGCGACTTGTTGTCCGGCTGAAACGGCGATCGGGGATCGGCTCGGCGTCTGCGTTGGTTCCGAGCAGCTCGTCGAGGAGGGAACCGATGGCGGCGACGTCATCGGCGGGCGTGCGCTTTTCGCCTGTTGGGGGTTCTTCCTCGGTTGTCGCGCCGTAGGGCGAGTTGTCTTCAGAGAGAAGTCGGGCCGAACCGAAGCTGCACAGCACCGGCCAACCGTCGGCGGAGATGAGGACATGGTCAGGGCGGATGGCACCGTGCACCATACCGAGCTGGTGAAGGTCGGCGACGGTTTCGGCCAGAGCGGCGACCAGGGCTGCGACCTGCGGTGGTGGCATCGGGGGGTGACTCGCGAGGGTCACCGGGCTGACGTAGGCGGTGTGGAGTTCGGTGAACGCGGCCTGCTCATCCTCGTGATCGTGGAGCGCGACCACTTCCACGACGCCCGGGAGTCGGGCGACAGCCAGCATCCGGGCTTCGCGGCGGAGCCGGGCGCGGGCGTCCTCACCCTCGGCCCGTTTCATGGCGACGATCCTCCCGTCGATCGTCCCCACCCGTACCGACATGGAAAAGGATGACATAGATTGAAATATACTGAAAAACTCCATCGGGGCGTCCAGTCACGTCGTTCGCCACGCGGCGCGAGCGGTGGCTGGCCGGGTGCCAACCCCAAGGACGTCGAGTTCTTCGGGGCGTCCAGTCACGTCGTTCGCCACGCGGCGCGAGCGCCGAGGGGTCTCGTCAGTCAGGAATGCGGCTTTGTTGTGGCGCCCGCTGGCTCGGTTGCCAGAGTGGCGCGCGAGCCAGGAGGCTTCGTCGGTCAGGAATCCGACCTCTGACGCCGAGGGTGTTTGGCGGAGTCAGGTCAGACGATGACGCCTGGGTTCAAGATCCCCGCGGGATCCAACACGGACTTGGCCGCAGCGAGTGCCGCACCGTGGAGTTCCGGGCGTTGCATGCGATACCACCGGTCGTGGTCACGGCCGACTGCGTGATGGTGCGTGATCGTCCCTCCGTTCGCAACGACCGCCTCGGAAACCGCCGCCTTCACCTCGTCCCACATCTGCACCTCAGATCCGGCGCGACCGGGCGCGAACACACTGAAGTAAGGTGCTGGCCCGTCTGGGTAGACGTGGGTGAACCGGCAGGTGATGAATCCCGACCCGCAGATTTCGTTGAGCGCGGCGGTCGCGGTCTCGGTAACCGCGGTGTGGAAGTCGGCAAACCGGTCCCATGTGCAGGCGGTTTCGAACGTCTCCACGATGACGCTCATTCGTACCAACGCGTCGCGGGTATACGGAGCGCGCAAGAACGCAGTCCGCCATGCACCGACCGCTCCCTCGCGGCCGGCCGTTCCGCGCTGGCCCGCGCCATCCGTCCCGTTCGTATCGGGCGGTCCTGAAACGACGACGCCATCAGGGAGCTCGCCGCCACAGTCGCGTGCGATCTCGACCCCGCGTTCGATCCACGCATCGACGGGGTGATCGGCGGATTCGAAACCGAGGAGGAGCAGAGAGGTCCCGTTGGTGACGCCGACACTGGTGGCCGCTTCCCCTGCGTCGAGCAGTCGGCAATTCACCGGGAACAATCCTGACTGCGACAAGAGGCGGACAGCTTCGACCGCGTGTTTGTAGTCGCGGAATCGGATACCGGCCGACCCTTTGAACCGAGGTCGTTCCTGAACACGCATCCAGGCTTCGGTGATGATGCCGAGGGCTCCTTCGGAGCCCAAGAAGAGGCGGTCGGGAGAAGGACCGGCTCCCGACCCCGGTAGCCGACGGCTCTCGATCGTCCCCGCAGGCGTGACGATGCGAAGGCTCTCGACGAGGTCGTCGATGTGGGTGTACACGGTCGCGAAATGCCCTCCCGAACGGGTTGCGAGCCATCCTCCAAGCGTTGAGAACTCAAAGGACTGGGGAAAGTGACGCAGTGTGTAAC
>JANZZE010000274.1 GCA_026419545.1 Acidimicrobiales bacterium | reverse complement strand
GGCCACGATTGCCCACCAACTCGCGTGAGAGCTGACACGCTGCTATGGGTCGAGGGCACAGGCGGGCATGCGAGCTGAGTACGACCTACTCATGCCGATGCGGCTCGGCGATGAGATCATTTCGATCAATGGTTGTCGAGTGCAGGGGGCTGACTGGGCTTCGCCACGGTGGTGAGTTCGATATGACCGACTGGTCGAGACAAGACGCAATCCGCACCGGAGGAATCGACGTTGACGTCTGCTGAGGGCACACGACAATTCGAATGTGATAACTGCGGAGCCAAGCTCCCCGCTCCAGACGAGCGCGGGGTGAGGACGTGCGCGTATTGCGGCGCGGTATTCCAGTCGCAGGCCGACACTGCTGCACAAAACCAAGGCCTAACAATTGTTGTGAACGCCCCGGGAGTGACTGAACCGCCGGTTGACTCTCGAGAGAGCACAGAAGCGGGGGGCAAAACCTCCAAGGTCGGGTGTTTCATCACCTCCGTTGTCTTGGTCATCGTGCTGGTATCCGTCGGTATCCCTCTCTATTTCGTTGCGCGTGAGACCGGAGGCTTCCAGACGCCCTTCGGCATCGACATCGCTGGCCGGAGCTATTCAGTCGCCGCCTCCTCGGTCGCCCTCGTGCCGTCGGCCGAACCGAGCGCACCGCTTAGTGTGATCGCGTTGGTGAGTCGCGCCGAGAACGGGGTGGTGCGTTGGCGAATAGCCAGGATCGACGACACGTCCAGGACTGAGAGGTGGGTATCGGCAGAGCTGCCCGAGAATTCGCCGCAGGTCGGGATCCTCGTCGATGGCAAGTACGCCTACGTCGCGACCGGTCGGCAGGTGCAGGCACTGTCGCTGGCCGACGGATCGGCCGCTTGGCAGGGTTCGCTGACTGACGAGTTCAGCGGGTACTGCGAGCGCTGCTTCTGGTTGGTGGGCGACCGGCTCGTGGTCCGGACCAAAGATGGCGTCATCCAGGCGTTTGATAGCGCGAGCGGGCGAACGGTTTGGAGTCGCCGACTAGCCCAGGTTGCAAACGAGGCGTATCTGGTCGGTTCGCTCTTGCTCGTCATCGACGGTGCCGCCGGTGAGCCGACTCCTGTGATCGTGAGTCCCCTCGATGGCTCAGAGCTTCGCCAGTTCCCAGTGACCTGTCAGCCACCAGGGTCGGGTTTCGCCGAAGATCTCGACCCATCATCGGTCGTGCTCCCAGCTGCTGATGGCACGGTCATCGTGGGTTTCGGCTCGCTACCGGCATGCTGGCAACGTTGGGATCTCACCACCGGGCAAAAGCTGTGGGAGCAGCACGTTCCCAACCTCTCGTTAGCTATTGCCCATGATGCCGAAGTGGTCTACACGACGTCGTCTGCTGTCGTTGGGGTCAACGGTCAAGTGTGGGAATTCGATCTTGGGACCGGCGCGATCCGTACGGCGATCTCGGACGCTGAAACCGATTTCCGACCGATCGCAGCGACGCCGACGATGCTCATTGCCGAAGCGGCCAGCAAGAGAGGCACGGCGAAGTACGCGATTCGCGGCTACCGGCCGGGGATCGGGACGCAAGCGTGGGAGTTCAACCTGGGCACCGCCAGACGAGTACCTCCCCAGGGTGAGCCCTCGGTGTCGACGAGTGACAGCCTCTTTGGTGCCGCGCTCTCGGGTGGGAAGGTGCGTGTCGTCACATTCAATGGTGCCACCAAGGCGTTCAAGTTGGACGCCTTGGATCCCGAGACCGGCGTCGCGGCGCCGACTACAGGTGTCGACGCGAAGACGAACTCGATCCTCCCCTCGTTCCGGGTCGTCGCCTGGCGGGAGAGCAAGCTCCTGGTCGTGGCTGACAGCCGTTTGGTCGAGTTCGACTTGCCAGCCAACAACGTCTCGTACTCGTACCCGAGTTGAAGGACTGCGACTAGGCTCGCCGGTGGAACCAAAACTTGACCGCTCGGTCAATTCCGGCTCGAATGGGGCCATGGATTGGCCCCTGCGATTCGGCATCTTCATGGCCCCGTTCCACCCGACGGGACAGAACCCGACCTTTGCCCTCGAACGTGACCTCGACCTGATTGCGCACCTCGATCGACTCGGCTACGACGAGGCGTGGATCGGTGAGCACCACTCGGCTGGCTACGAGATCATCGCCTCGCCTG
>JANZZE010000028.1:24971-25299 GCA_026419545.1 Acidimicrobiales bacterium | reverse complement strand
CAAAGGTCTCAGCCGCAGGGCTCGCGATCCTGATTTGGCAACTCGTTGTCTGGGCCAAGTGGTGGCCAGAGTACGCCCTCCCCGGGCCCGCTGCGGCGTTCCAGCAGCTCCGAGCTGATCTCGCCGCAGGCACGTTCTCTGTGGCGTTGTCGATCACCATGGAGCGCGCCTTTCTTGGCTACGGGTTCGCGCTGATACTCGGCGTCGCTGTGGGCTCGACGGTCTCGCGCAGCCGAGTGCTCCGCGTTGCGGTGGGTTCGATGATCACTGGTCTGCAGACCATGCCCTCCATTGCTTGGTTTCCGCTCGCGATTCTGCTGTTCAAGGG
>JANZZE010000028.1:0-24961 GCA_026419545.1 Acidimicrobiales bacterium | reverse complement strand
CACCGATACCGTCCCGCCGATCCTGTTGCGAGCGGGCCGGGTGCTCGGAGCGAGGCGCTGGACCCTGTATCGCCATGTGGTCTTGCCCGCGTCGATGCCAGCGATCCTCGGAGGACTCAAGCAGGGCTGGGCGTTCGCGTGGCGAAGCCTGATGGCCGGCGAGTTGCTCGTCATCGTTGCCGGCCAGCCCTCGATTGGCGTGATGATGAAGAACGCGCGTGACCTCGCCGACGCGTCCAGCCTGATCGCGGTCATGATCGTCATCCTGATCATCGGCATTGTGGTCGACTCGCTGTTCTTCGGTATCGCGGAACGCGCCCTACGACGGCGGTGGGGCCTTGTCGATAACGCCGCTTGAATGCACGCCGTTGCTGGTTTCACGCACCCGAGGCAGCGACCCGGATTGGGTGCCCCGGTGATCGTCAGGCTCGCGGCCTCATATCAACCGCTTTGGATCGAATGTCCTGTACCGATGATCGTAATGACGATCTCTCGTCGATCCCGCGGGCCGTCGAACTCGCAAAGGAAAAGATTTTGCCAGCGACCGAGCGCGAGTGACCCGTCAGTGACCGGGATGGTTTCCGATGGCCCGACCAGGCCGGCCTTGAGGTGCGCGTCGCCGTTGCCGTCCTGGCGATCGTGTTCCCAGACACCTGGTGGCGCCAGTTGGCGGAGCAAGGTGAGAACGTCACGCTGCACGCTGTCGTCCCAGTTCTCTTGAATCATGAGTGCGGCGGTTGCGCCCCGGACGAACACGTTTGCGATGCCCTCCCGGATGCCACTGGTTCGGATGACGTGCTGCACGTCCGCCGTGATGTCGATGAGTTCTTCACGGGCCGAGGTGGTGACCATTGTCGTGTGCTGGACCACGCTGCTCATGGCGCTGGTCTATCGCACGCGCGTGAATCGCAGCAGATGTGCGTGGCAGAGCCGGACAACGATGACCACCTCGCGTTGTGTGGTGTGTCACGGCTGCGGGGGGCGGGGGTGATGGAGGCCCACGTCGATAGGCTCGCGGGGATGTCACGGATCGGTTGGTCCGTGTTGTGTTGCGCCAAATATGGCGCGACGAATCGGGTGGTTGGGACCAAGTGGCCGGTCCAATCAGGAATCGGCAGCAAGGAAGAAAGAGAGCCCGACGTGCCAGGCGCCATTGTGGCTGAGGGATTGACGAAACGGTTCGGTGACGTTCTCGCAGTCGCGGGGCTCGACCTGACTGTGCCCGAAGGGACCGTGTTGGGTCTCCTTGGACCTAACGGCGCGGGAAAGACGACCGCGGTGTCAATCCTCACCACGTTGATCGAACCTGATAGCGGGACTGCCCTTGTCGCCGGCGCGGACGTCGTACGCGAACCGCAGAAAGTTCGCGAACGGATCGGTCTTTCCGGGCAGTACGCCGCAGTCGACGACGTGCTCACCGGGTACGAGAACCTGGAGATGATCGGTCGGCTCTACCGGTTCGACCGGCGCCGTGCCCGACAGCGTGCTGATGAATTGTTGGAGCAGTTCGAGCTCACCGATGCCGCGCACAGGCCTGTCAAGACCTATTCCGGTGGGATGCGGCGCCGGCTGGATCTAGCCGGCGCCCTGGTTGCCGAGCCGCCAGTGATCTTCCTCGATGAGCCGACCACAGGCCTTGACCCGAGGAGCAGACTGGGTTTGTGGGAAGTCGTGCGCGATCTCGTGGCTCGCGGGACCACCATCCTGCTCACCACCCAATATCTCGAAGAAGCCGACCAGCTCGCTGATGAGATCTTGGTGATCGACCACGGCACTGCGATCGCTTCTGGCACTTCAGATGAACTCAAGGCAAGAGTCGGTGGTGAGCGACTAGATCTGACCCTCGGGAACGAGGCGCAACTCGAGACGGCTGTCATGATCATGCGAGCGGTAGCAACCGGCGACGTCGAGATCGAGCGCGAGCAGCAGCGGATCGTGGCCCCGGTCGACGCCGGTGCCGCTTCGCTCATGCGAGTGCTTCGGGAACTCGACGAGCGAGGCATCGAGTTGCACGACCTGAGCATCCGCCGACCGACACTCGACGACGTGTTTTTCGCCCTGACGGGTCACACCACCGCGGCGGCGCAGAGTGCGGGAGACGGGGATGGCCTACCTGCCGACCGGAGAGAGGTTCGCACGCGATGAGCTTCGATTCCCTGACCGCGTTGGTGCACGACTCGGCCGTGATCGCCAAGCGCAACATCATCAAGATCCGCCGGGTACCTGACGTCTTGGTGTTCGTGCTGATCTCGCCGATCATGTTCGTGCTGCTGTTTGCCTACGTCTTCGGTGGTTCCATCGACATCCCCGGCAGCAACTACCGCGAGTTCCTCATGGCGGGGATCTTCGTGCAGACCGTCGTGTTCGGGGCCACCTTCACCGGCGCAGGGATAGCCGACGACATGCAAAAGGGGATCATCACACGATTCCGTAGCCTGCCGATGAGCAGGACTGCCGTGCTCGCTGGCCGGACTGCCTCAGACGTCGTTTACAACGTGTTGTCACTGGCCATCATGATGGCGACCGGTTTCATCGTGGGTTGGCGGATTCGAGACGGGATTGGCGAGGCGTTGGTCGCATGCGTACTGATCTTGATCTTTGCCTATGCCCTGAGCTGGGTGATGGCGTATGTCGCGCTGATCGTCCCGTCGCCTGAGGTCATCAATAATGCTTCGTTCATCGTGATCTTCCCGTTGACGTTCGTGGCCAATACGTTCGTCCCCTCGCAGAACCTGCCCAGGCTGCTGCAGATCTTCGCCGAATGGAACCCGGTCTCCGCAGCGACACAGGCGGCGCGTGAGTTGTTCGGCAACATCCCACACGAGACTCCTCAGCCGGAGGCCTGGGCATTGCAACATCCCGTGCTGTACACGCTGGTATGGAGTGTGATCATCGTCGCCGTGTTCGCGCCGCTCGCCGTCCGGCGCTACCGCCGACAGGCATAACTGATCCGCGTCAGTTGGGGGGCGTCTCAGCGAGGCGCAAGAGCCGGAGGTGGGGTGTTTCTTCGAGCGATTTGGGGGACGCCTCTTGGGATCAGCTCGACCCGCCCGGATCCCATCCGCTCAGTTTGGCCGAGCCTGCGTTGTCATGCCGGCGCGTGTCACGGGGCAACCGGCTTGGATTTCGTCTTGACCGATCAGTCAATTAGGCTGCGCCGCCATGGACATCAGCGGAGCATCAGCAATCGTCACCGGCGGCGCCTCAGGTCTCGGTGAGGCCACGGCACGCCTGTTCGCGAGCAAGGGCGCCAGAGTCGTCATCGCCGATCTCGACCGCCAGGCCGACAAGGGCAAAGCGCTCGCCGAGGAGATCGGCGGAGTATTCAGCCCGACCGATGTCACCGATACCGATCAGGTAATCGCGGCGGTCGAGGCAGCCAAGGATCTCGGTCCGCTTCGGGCGTTGGTCAACTGCGCGGGCCTCGGCTGGGCCACACGCACGATCGGCAAGGACGGCCAGTACAGCTCGGCGCACGATCTCGAGGTGTTCCGCAAGGTTGTCGAGGTCAACCTCATCGGCACGTTCAACTGCATACGACTTGCCGCAACGGCGATGTCCACGATGGAACCCGTCGATGAGTACGGCGAGCGGGGTGCCATCGTCAACGTTGCGTCGGTTGCAGCGTTCGACGGTCAGATTGGTCAGGCGTCGTATTCCGCGTCCAAAGGCGGAGTCGTTGGCATGACCTTGCCAATTGCCCGCGACCTGGCGGCGGTCGGCATCAGGGTTAACTGCATTGCTCCAGGGCTGATCGATACGCCGATCTACGGCACGGGCGAGGCCTCCGAGCAGTTCAAAGAACGGCTCAAGGCAGGTGTGCTGTTCCCCAAGCGCCTCGGCCGAGCAGAGGAGTTCGCCACGTTGGCTTTGGAGCTGGTCACCAACAGCTACATGAACGCCGAGACAATCAGGCTCGACGGCGGGATCCGCATGCAACCGAAGTGACCGAGTCGGCCCGCGTCCGAGGACTTCGCATCAACTCCCTGCCGAGCCCTACATCCGTTTAGACCCGCCGTGACATAGCCTGGCTGAGTGGGCGGCGACGGTGACGGAGGCGCGATTCAACAGGATCCCCTGGATCGGGCCGCCTTTGTCGCTTTTGCCAAGAAGGTCTTCCTCGCTTATCACCGTGCGCTCGCGACCGGCGACACTGCTCCGGTCCGGCCGTACCTCGACGTGCAGTTGCGCCGGCGGGTCGACACCGGTCGTGCCGGTAGCACACCATTCGGAGCTAGGGCCACCGATGAGTACGCCGCGACCAGGCTCAAGGTTGCCCGGATCCTCTCGGCTGAGCGGAACGGGTCCACAGACCGGGTCACGATACGGTTCGGTGCCGCGATAGATGAGGTGCCAGGTGGGGTCGTGGCCGAGGAGTGGACGTTCGAGCGTCCAGTCGAGGTCGCACAGCGGATCGCTGACGGGTCGCTCGAGAAGTGCCCGACGTGTGGTGCACCCTTGTCGCGGCGTGCGAGGATCTGCGGCTATTGCGACACGCCGATGGTCGGAGGCGGATGGCGGGTCGTAGCGATCAAGCAGGTCGACACCGCTGCGCTTGCCGCCCCGGTTCCGCGCGCTGCCATCATTGCCGGCGCGGTGCTTGCGTGCGCGTTGGTCGGGGTAGTCGCTGCACTCGTCATCGGCTCCTCCGGCCAGATCGGTGACGGCTCGGCCGGGACCACCACGGTGGCTTCGCGTGAAGCCTCGTCGCAGTCAGGCGGTGGCTTGACCGGTGTCGCGGCACTCGAGATCAATGGTGCCCTCGTCGGCAGCGCGAGTGGCGACGCCGAAGTCGAGACTGCGTACCCGAGCCATTCGACGTCGTGTTCGGCATCGGCTCTCGATGTCACGGGCATTTCGTTCACGGCCAGCCACTTTGGCGATCGTGCCGCGCGAGTCATGCTGACTGCCAGCGTTCCGCCCGGTTCGATCGGTCCCGGGGAGCGGAGGGGTAATGCAACGGTCGCCTATGAAGAAGTCACCGCTGATGGTCGGCGCGTGACCCAATCCTGGGTCCCCATTGGTCACGGATCCGTCACCATCACGATCACCAGCGAAGCAAACGTGTTTGTGGTCTTCAGCAACCTCGCGCCGAGGGGAACTTCGGTCGATCCGCAGCTGAACCAGCCGGTATCGGGGACGCTGACCTTCACCTGCGCGAGTTGAGCACCGGCGACCTCGTGTTCCTTGCAGCGCTGCGGTGCAATCCGTCAGCTGCGCGCTCCGAGCATTGCCGCTAGGCCGGCTTCGATAGAACGGTGGTGGAACTCGTAACCGGCTGACTCCAGCACGGTCGGCACAACCCGTTGGCTGGTGAAAAGCAGCTCTTCGGCCAGCTCCGAACCGAGCAACAGCTTGGGTCCGAAACGGGGCACAGGTAGAACAGTCGGGCGGTGGAGGGCGGCGCCTAGCGCTTTGGTGAACTCGCGATTGGTCACTGGTTCTGGCGCCGTCAGGTTGACGGGCCCGGCCACGTCGTGGTCGAGCAAGAAGCAGATTGCGCCGACCTCGTCGTCGAGCGTAATCCAGCTCCACCACTGTCTTCCTGAACCTAGTCGCCCACCGAGGCCGAAGCGAAACAGCGGAAGCATCTTGCTCATCGCGCCGCCGCGAGGGTGAAGCACGATCCCGGTTCGGATGAATGCGACTCGTATGCCGGCGTCGACCGCGTCACGGGCGGATTGCTCCCATGCTTCGACCACCTCGGCGAGGAATCCGCTACCCGGGGCGCTCTGTTCAGTGAGGAGCTCATCGCCGCGGTCCCCGTAGAACCCGATTGCCGAACCACTGATCAGCACCCGCGGTTTGTTGCGCAGCGAGGCGATGGTCTGGGCGAGCAGACTGGTCCCCCGCGTTCTGCTCTCGAGGATGAGACGTTTCTGGTGTGCTGACCAGCGCCGGTCGGCGATGCCTGCGCCAGCGAGATGGATGACGGCCTCGACCCCTTCCAGTCCCCTCCGGTCGATCGATCCCTGCATCGGATCCCAGACGAGGTCGTCAGGTCCGGCCGCGGTGGGATCGCGGACGAGTCGCTTGACCGTGTCGCCCCGGGCGCGTAGGTGGTCGACCACGGCTGAGCCGATGAACCCAGTCGAACCGGTCACTGCGATGATCATCACCTGGCTCCCTTGTGCAGTTGGTTCTCGTCCGCAGCCCCGAGGAGCTGGATTGCGTCCGCAACCGGGGGTGCAACCACCGGACTGCGCAGCGATCCAGAGCTGTGGACTCTTTCACAGGTACTCGACGTTGTCTCCCGTCAGCCAACGTCGGGTGTCGAGAATGTGGCGCGCGTTGGTAGTGATGACCTCAGTGTCGAAGGCATCGTGATCGACGAGTGCAACAACGATGGCTGCTGAAGCAACCACCTCGCCGGTGAGTTCCACGCGTCGCACACCAGGCGGCACCTGGCTGTCGAGGACGTGTGGGTCGGCCGCCATCACTTGCGCGCCCAAGTTGAGCAGCTGGTTGGCGATTGGGTGGGACGGTGACTCCCGAGCGTCGCCGGTGTTCTTCTTGTAGGCGAGACCGAGCAGCAGCACCCGTTGGCCATTGACCGGTAGCTGGACCCGATTGAGCGCTTCAACGACTCGCTGCACCACGTAATCCGGCATGTGGTCGTTGATGTCGTTGGCCAACTCGACGAACCGGAAGGTGTGGCCCGTCGCTCGTCGTACCTGCCAGGACAGATACCTCGGATCGATGGGTAGACAGTGACCGCCCACGCCTGGTCCCGGATTGAAGCGCATGAACCCAAAGGGCTTGGTGGAGGCCGCATCGATCGCCTCCCACACGTCAATGCCCAGCTCGTTGGCGAACATGGCCAGTTCGTTCACCAATGCTATGTTCACGTGGCGGAAGGTGTTCTCAAGCAGCTTCGTGAGTTCAGCAGCCGCTGTCGAACTCACTGGCACCGTCTGCTCGACCAGTGCGTCGTAGAAGGCCTGGACGCGGTGGCGGGAACGGTCGTTGATGCCCGATACGACCTTCGGCGTGTTCTCGAATCGCCATAGCGCATTACCGGGGTCGATTCGCTCGGGGCTGTAGCCGAGGTCGAAATCGACACCGGCGGTGAGTCCTGACCCATTCTCGAGGATTGGTGCCACCAACTCGGTGGTTGTTCCCGGGTAGGTGGTCGATTCGAGCACCACACAGGCCCCGGGTGTCAGGCCAGCGGCAAGGACCTCGGCGGCCGTCTCGATGTAGGACAGGTCGGGGGTCCCCTCGCGCAGCGGCGTCGGCACCGAGATCACCGCGATGTCGAATCCTTTCGTGTCCTCGGCTTCCGCGCTTGGACGATATCGACCGCTGTCGAGCGCGGCTCTCAGCCGCTCATCGCTGATGTCTTCAACAGGGGAGGTGCTGGCTGCGAGCAGCGCTACCTTCGTCTCGTTGACGTCGTAGCCGACGACGTCGAAGCCTGCTTCGGCGGCTCGTACGGCTAGCGGGAGGCCGACATATCCCTGGCCCATGACCACGAGACGTTCACCGGTTGGCATCGCGGGCACTGTAGTGGCGCATACTGTCACCAGCGATGAGTACCCGGAAGCTGATCTTCTTGTCGCTGCTCTGCGGCGTTGCGATTCTCGCCGCGTTCACGATTCAGTTGCTGATCGCTCGCTGAACGCTGTCGCCGTAACGAACATCCGTTCCCTCATGCCGGTTCGGGCCTTTTCCTCTGGATCGGTATTTGTTACCTTGGTCACTCAGCGGGCGGAGCCGACCACATTGGTATGCCCGTGTCTCAGCTGCGAACATTCAGCCTCGCCATCTTCTGTAGCGTGCTGCTGTTTGCCGCGTCTCCCATCGCGTCGGCCCAGACGACCGACCCTGAGGCCGAGCGCTCGGCGACCCAGAAGCGGCGCGATGAGATCGCCGCGCAGCTCGACGTGCTGAAGGCGTCCGACATCGAGCTGCAGAAGGAGACAGTTCGCCTGGCCAATGTCGTGAAGCTCCACGAGCAGCGAGCGGCTGATGCTCGCGCCGCCCTCGAACAGATCGAGGCCGGTCTCGGTGACCTGAAGCGCGACGTTCTCGAGGCCGAACGACTCGCCGAGCGACGCCGCCGGCTCGCGCGTGAACGGGCAGTTGCTGCGTACATGCGCCCGAGTACCGAAAGCTTCACCGCCGTACTCAGTGCCGAGGACTACGACGAGGCTCATCGCCGTACGACGATGCTGGCCGAGGTGGCCAAACACGACTACGAGGTTTTCAAAGGTCGGCGCGAGGCCGATCAGCAGCTCAAAGCGAGGCGACAAGCACTTGACGACACCTTGAAACAGGCAGACGAGCTACGCCGTCAGGCCGAAGACGAGCTTGCCCAGGCCCGCCAGGCCCGTGACGAGCACGCTCGGGTGCAAGCGGCGCTCGAGGTCCGGATCGCCGAGTTCCAGCAGGAGGCCGACAATCTCGCGGCGTACGAAGGCCAGCTCACCGCATTGATCAATCAACGGCGGGCAGTCGCCCCGCCCGTGTCGAGCTCGACCTCCACGTCGAGTACCCCGGCGACCACGGCCGCGCCTGGTAGCTCGGCCACGTCGCGTCCCGGTGCAGCGGTCACCCAGGTGCCGACGACTCGTACCTCCCAGACCCCGACCACCCAGACCCCGACCACTCGACCCCCCGGTGGGTACACGCTCCGTTGGCCGGTCAGCGGTGTATTGACATCGCCTTTCGGCATGCGCTGGGGTCGCATGCATCAAGGCATAGACATCGCTGCTCCTTCCGGGACGCCGATCGTTGCTGCGGCCGCTGGAACAGTGTTCTTCTCTGGTGAGATGTCTGGCTACGGCAACGTCATCCTCATCGACCACGGCAACGGATTGGTGACGGTGTATGCGCATCAGAGTCGGCTCGGGGTCGGCGAGGGCGTTCGAGTGGGTGCTGGTCAGACGATCGGCTACGTCGGCTCGACCGGGCATTCGACCGGCCCTCACCTGCATTTCGAAACGCGGGTCAACGGGACCGCGGTCGATCCGATGCGGTACCTCGCGTAAAGCAGGTGCTGTCGCGCTGACCTCCAGGGACCACCTGACGATGGTGGGACGAGCGGGCGATGAGAGCCGGTGGGGTCACATCAGTTCATGCGGCTGAAGTGCCGGATGGACTGGTGTGGCCCGCCGGCAGGGGTGGTGCTCGCAGCTGTGTAGGCTGCCGGCGGCAGCAATAGAGGAGGTGGTCCCGACGGCCGAGAACGCACACACTGAACCCTTTGACCTGGTTGTGATCGGTGGCGGACCAGCTGGATACGCCGCCGCACTGTACGGTGCATCGGCCGGGCTCGACATTGCGCTGGTCGAGAAGCACAAGGTCGGTGGCACCTGCCTACACGTTGGTTGTATCCCGGCGAAGGAATTGCTCGAGACTGCCTCGGTCTACCGGACCGTGAAGGGTGCTTCGGCCTTCGGTGTCGTTGCGGGTGAACCAAGTCTCGAATGGTCGGTCACACTCACCCGGAAACAGAACATCGTCGACCAGTTGTTCAAAGGCTTGAGTGGCCTGCTCAAAGGGCGCAAGGTCACGATGTTCGACGGGGTCGGGTCGTTGAAGGCCGATCGGACGGTCCGGGTCAGTGGCGGCGCGTCCGGCGATGTGGAGCTCAAAGGGCAGTATGTCTTGCTCGCCACCGGTTCTGTCCCTCGGACGATCCCTGGCTTCGACATCGACGGTGAACTCGTCGTGACCTCCGATGAACTGCTCTCGATCCCCGCGTTGCCGGAACGGGCTGTGGTCATCGGAGGTGGGGCAATCGGCTGTGAGTTCGCATCGATGATGGCGGATCTCGGAACGAAGGTGACGATCCTCGAAGCCTTGCCAAAACTGCTTCCCGGGTGCGACGAGGACATCACCAATTTGGTGGTGCGCTCGTTCAAGAAGCGGTCGATCGACGTCCGAACCGGAGTCATCGTCTCCGGCCACACGCCCGGCCCGTCAGGGACGAAGGTCAGCTTCGGTGATGGCGAGACGATCGAGGTTGATCTCGTGGTCATCGCCGTCGGACGCCGTCCGCACACCGACGGCCTCGGGCTCGATGGCACCGCGGTGAAGCTCACCGATCGGGGATACATCGACGTCGATAAGTACTGCCGTACCGCAGAACCAAACGTGTTTGGGGCGGGGGACGTCATTGCAACGCCCGCGCTCGCGCATGTCGGGTTTGCCGAAGGCATCCTTGTCGCAAAGCAGATCTTGGGTGATGACCCCCTGCCCATCGACTACTCGAGGGTGCCGTGGTGCATCTACTGTCATCCTGAAGTGGCGTTCACCGGTCTCTCAGAGCAGCAAGCCAAAGAGGCAGGCTTTGACGTTGTGGTGTCCAAGCATCGCTTTATCGGCAATGGACGAGCTCTCATCGTCGGCGAGCCCGACGGGATGGTGAAGATCATCGCCGAGAAGCAAGCTGATGGGACCGGTGGGCGGATTCTCGGGGTGCACATGGTCGGGCCGTGGGTCACCGAGCAGTTGGGCCAGGCGTACCTGTCGGTGAACTGGGAAGCGACGGTCGCGGAGGTCGCGGAGTTCATCTGGCCGCACCCGACGATGAGCGAACTGTTCGGCGAGTCGGTGCTCGCGTTGACAGGCCGGAGTTTGCACGGCTGAACGCACGGGAGGGGAGATGGCCGAGGTCACGATGCCTCAGCTCGGAGAGACGGTCACCGAAGGAACCATCACCAAGTGGTTCAAGCAGGTGGGTGACACGGTGGCTGTGGATGAGGTTCTGTTTGAGGTCTCGACGGACAAGGTCGATTCCGAGGTGCCGTCACCGGTCGCCGGCGTGCTCACTGAGATAAGGGCCAACGAAGGTGACACCGTTCCGGTCGGAGCGGTGATTGCGGTCGTGAGCGACGCAACAGTTGTCCCGGCAGCTGGTTCGCCATCTGAGAAAGCCGCTCCTCCAGTCCCGGTGCCACCTTCGCCTCCGCCCCCGCCGGAGGCCGCTGTCTCGGCGGCCTCGCCCGAAGTGTCCGCTGCCCCGAGCGAGTCGAGCAGTGCCGATAAGGTACCGTTGTCGGCCGCCGCCCAACCTGGGGCCGCCTCGGAGCCGACGGCAGCCAGACGCACGTCGACTGACACGCCAACGAGCAAGCTCCTCTCACCCGTCGTGCGTCAGTTGGCGCGTGAACATGGGCTCGATCTCAGTCGGGTCCAAGGAACCGGAGCAGGTGGCCGTGTCACCCGAGCCGATGTCGAGCGCGCGATCCAAGCCCGGGGTCTTGTGTCGGGGTCCTCGCCGACCGGGTCGGCAGCGGCTTCGTCCCCGCCGTCGTTCACACCTCCATCTGCAGTCGAGCCCGGCGAATCACCGGCGCGCACGCAGCGAGCCGTTCCGCCGCCGCTGATTCGTGCTCCTGGCGCCGACACCATCGTGCCACTCAACAACATCCGGAAGCGGACCGGCGAACACATGGTGAGGTCGAAAGAGGTCTCGCCCCACGCGTACAGCGTGGCCGAGGTCGACTACGAGAACGTTGAGCGGGTCCGCCGTCGGCACCGAGACCAGTGGAGGGCAGAGGAAGGCTTTTCGCTCACGTATCTGCCGTTCATCGCCAGAGCCGTGATCGACGCACTGCGCAACTTCCCTCACCTCAACGCCTCAGTGGGTAACGGCGAGCTCATCGTGCACAACGCCGTTCACCTCGGCATTGCGGTCGACCTCGATTTCGAGGGGCTCATCGCGCCGGTGATCCACTCGGCCGACGACAAGCGACTTCGCGCTATCGCCCGTGAGATCCACGATCTCGCAGAACGAGCACGGTCCAAGAAGCTCTCGGTCGACGACATCACTGGCGGCACCTTCACGATCACCAACAACGGGTCCTTCGGTACGCATATGGTGCTCCCGATCATCTCTCAGCCGCAGGTGGCGATCCTCTCGACCGACGCCATCGTCCGCAAGCCGGTGGTCATCACTGACGCGGCGGGCAACGAAGGCATCGCGATCCACTCGGTCGGCATGCTGGCCCTGGCCTGGGATCACCGAGCCTTTGACGGCTCCTACGCGGGCGCGTTCTTGGCCGAGGTCAAGGCAATCCTCGAGACACGGGATTGGGAAACGGAGCTGTGACCGATCTGCCGCCGCTGCGGATCCGTTGGCTCGGCACCGTCGATTACCGCGAAGCTCACGCCATCCAGCGCGCACTGTTCGAGTGTCGAACGAGTGATTGGCTGCTGCTACTCGAACACCCGCACGTGTTCACGCTCGGTGCTCGAGGCGACCGTGCCCACATCCTCGTCGATCCGGCCGAGGTGGGGGCCGACGTGGTCACGGTCGATCGGGGTGGTGATGTCACCTATCACGGACCAGGTCAGCTTGTCGGCTATCCGATCCTCACCGTTCCGGGCAAGCGGGGTGGTGGCATGGCCGACACCGTGGCGTATGTCCGCGGCCTCGAACAGCTTCTCATCGACACGCTCGCCGACCTCGGTCTCGACGATGTGGGACGACTCGCCGACTACCCGGGTGTGTGGGTGGAGCCAGGGGGCACCAACCCGAGAAAGATTGCGGCAATAGGCGTGCGCTTGAGCCGCGGGCGTTCGATGCACGGTTTCGCACTGAACGTTGCGCCCGATATGCGCTACTTCAGTCACATCGTCCCGTGCGGTATCAACGACAAAGCGGTCACATCGCTGGCTGCCGAAGGCATCGAGGTCACGATGGCCGAGGTGACCCGGGTGCTCATCGCTCGGGCACGCGCTCGTTGGGCACCTCCGGAATCGAATCGATTGGTCGACGAAGCATTCGTCGTCACTGGCGCGGCCGGCGATGTCGCGACTTCGTCGGTGGCGCTCGAGGTACGTGAGCGGGGCACGAGCGCAGCCCGCGCCGTCCGTCTCGCTCAAGCTGGTGGCGAGCCAGGTCTTGCCATCGAGGAACGCAAGCCAGCGTGGTTGCGGGCTCAGCTGCAGACCACACGATCATTTGCCGTAGTTCGGCGCGCCATTTCGCGCCACCGGCTGGTCACGGTGTGCGAAGAGGCCGGTTGTCCAAACATCTTCGAATGCTGGGCGGACGGCACAGCCACGTTCATGATCAACGGCGATCGGTGTACCCGTGCCTGCGGCTTTTGTCTGGTCGATACCCGACGCCCGCTTCCAGTTGACGAACACGAACCTCAACGGGTGGCAGCGGCGGTCGAGGAACTGGGGCTTGACTTCGCAGTGATCACCGCCGTGGCTCGTGACGACCTCCCCGACGGAGGGGCGAATGGATTCGCGTCGACGGTTGCGGCGATACGCGCCCGGACTCCTGCAGTGAAGATCGAGGTGCTGATCCCGGATTGTAAAGGAGATCCGGGCGCGCTCGAGACGATCTTTGCGGCTCGCCCCGATGTGTTGAACCACAACATCGAGACCGTCGCCCGGCTGCAGCGAGCCGTCCGGCCCAATGCTGGTTACGCCCGGAGCCTGGCGGTTTTGGCTTGCGCCCATCGGGCCGGTCTTGTCACCAAGTCGGGACTCATCGTGGGTTTGGGGGAGACATTCGACGAGGTCGTGGGGGCCCTGGCTGATCTTAAAGGTGTCGGGACCGACATCGTGACGATCGGTCAGTATCTGCGCCCTACGGTTCGCCACCTTCCGGTGGCGCGGTGGTGGACACCGGAGGAGTTCGAAGAGCTCCGACGCATAGGAGAGGAAGAGCTCGGCATCGGTCACGTCGAGGCGAGCCCGTTGACCCGTTCGAGCTACCACGCGAAGCGGGCGGCGGACCTCGACAGTCGCAGGGTGGAACACCAGACGGTAGATATCTGACGCAGCGTCAGGTCTTAGGGTGGTCGACGGGCTAGCCTCTGGCCATGAGCCAACGGAGCCAACCGGACGATCGGCCGGCGGAACCGGTCGGATCACCCATGGAAACAGGGGTCAGGGGAGACTTGGAATGGGGGACGACACCGGCGTTGGTGCTGTCAGCGGCGGCCCGACTCGGTGATCGCCCAGCGATCGTCGACGGCGATCTCACGATCTCGTTTGCTGACCTCGCCGCGCGGGTCGAGCACGCCTGTCGGGCATTCTTGGCTGCAGGCGTTGAGGCGGGCGACCGTGTCTCCATCTGGGCGCCCAACCTTTGGGAATGGATCGTCACCGCACTCGGTCTACACGCTGCCGGAGGCGTCCTCGTCCCTCTCAACACCAGGTTCAAGGGCCATGAGGCGGGCTACGTCCTCGAAAAGAGCGGTGCGCGTTTGCTGTTCACGGTTACCGGTTTTCTCGACACCGACTACGTTGCGCTGTTGCGTGACGCGCTGGGAGGTCCCGATGGGGATCGGCCGGTCGCCGGGCTCGACGCACTCGACCGGATCGTCGTGTTACGGGGCGAGGCACCGCTGGGAACACAGTCCTTTGCTGATTTCCTGGAAGAAGGTGGATCGGTCTCGGCCGCCGATGCGCGGGCCCGAGCCGCGTCGGTCAGGCCTGGCGATCTATCGGACATCCTCTTCACTTCGGGTACGACGGGCAAGCCAAAAGGGGTCATGACCGCGCACGGCCAAAACCTGCGGGCATTCTACGACTGGGCAACGGTTGTAGGCCTCCGGGAAGGTGACCGGTACCTGATCATCAATCCCTTCTTCCACGCTTTCGGTTACAAGGCCGGCATCCTCGCTTCCCTCATGAAGGGCGCGACCATCTACCCGCAGCCGGTGTTCGATGTTCCCGAGGTGATGCAACGCGTGGCGCGAGAGCGGATCACGATGTTGCCGGGACCGCCGACGCTGTATCAGACGATCCTCAACCACCCCGATTTCGAGTCCTTTGATCTGTCGTCGCTGCGGCTCGCGGTAACCGGCGCCGCTGCGATTCCGGTCGAGCTGATCTTGCGGATGCGAGACGAGCTGACGTTCGAGACCATCATCACTGGTTACGGACTGACCGAGGCTTGTGGCATCGCGACGATGTGCCGGTTCGATGATGATCCAGAGACCATCGCGACGACGTCGGGTCGCGCGATCCCGGACGTCGAGGTGCGTTGTGTCGATGACGATGGGAACGAAGTCCCGCGGGGTGAGCCAGGTGAGGTCGTGGTTCGGGGTTACAACGTCATGCTCGGTTATCTCGATGAGCCCGAGGAGACCGCAGCCACGATCGACGAGAACGGCTGGCTCCACACCGGGGACATCGGCGTGATGGACGAGCGGGGTTACCTGAAGATCACCGACCGCAAGAAGGACATGTTCATTGTCGGCGGTTTCAACGCCTACCCCGCCGAGATCGAGAATTTGATGTTGGCGAACGACAAGATCGCACAGGTTGCGGTGGTCGGCGTACCCGATGAGCGGCTCGGAGAAGTCGGGTGTGCGTTTGTGGTGCTCCGCCCAGGCGCTGCGGCGACCGGCGAGGAGATTGTGGCCTGGTGTCGTGAGCGTATGGCGAATTACAAAGTCCCACGGCGTGTCGAGATCGTTGAATCGTTACCGATGAACGCCACCGGGAAGGTCCTCAAATACGAGTTACGCGAATGGGCGGCCAAGGGGGGAGTGTGACTTACGAGACGATCAAGGTCGAGCGCCGGGGACCAGTCGGTTGGATCATCTTCGCTCGCCCCGAGCGCTACAACGCTCTCAACCTGCCGATGTTCGATGAGCTGGAGTCGGCGTGGGCCGAACTCGACCGGGACGACGATGTGCGCTGCATCGTGGTCACGGGCATGGGGAAGGGCTTTTGCAGTGGAGCAGACCTCAAGGACCTGGCTGAAGATCCGCGGGGTATGACCGTTTATTCCGAGCGAGTGCGGACGAACACGTTGCGGTTCACCTCATACCACTGCCGTGTCTGGAAGCCGGTGATCTGCGCGGTCAACGGGGTGTGCGCAGGTGGGGGCCTCCACTTCGTCGCCGATTCCGACATTGTGATGGCGACCGCAGACGCGACCTTTCTCGATCCGCACGTCTCGGTTGGTCAGGTCGCGACCTACGAGACGATCGGTCTTCGCGTCCGGATCCCGTTCGAGGCTGTTGCTCGCATGCTGCTCGTCGGTAAACACGAGCGGATCGACGCAGAGCGCGCACTGCAGCTTGGGATGATCAGCCAGATCGAGCCGGATGTCGAGTCCCTTCACGCCGCGGCCCAGGAACTCGGTGAGAAGATCGCCCGCAACTCGCCGACGGCGATGATGATCTCCAAGAAGGCGCTGTGGGAATCCCTCGACTTGCCGTTCGAGGAGGGACTTGCCCGTGGCGCTCTGCGGCTCGCGGATTTCTGGCGGCATCCCGACAACCGGGAAGGCCCAGCTGCGTTTGCCCAAGGACGTGAGCCTCGTTACCTGCCACCCTCGCGCGAATTCGTCGATGCTGAGCCAGGTAGCAACCCACGGCTCGCATCGCGTGATTGACCGAGCGTTGCAGCAGCTCGACACCGGGTTACATCTTCAGGCGTGTAACCCGTCGGCGCACGCGCGCGAGCTGCTGGAGGTTCACTGTGGCTCGGTCCAGCTCACGCCGGGGAAGCGGCCAAAGTCGTTGTCGAACGACACGATCCCACAGCGGTGTTCGACTGCGAGAGCAGCCAGGTGCGCGTCGTTGACGAGGTTGCCACCAACACCGATCCCGCGGAGGAGATCGCGGACGATGGCGGCATGACGAGGCGTGGGCTCGACCACGACAGCGGGACCGGCCCCCAGCCACGCGTCAACTCGGTCCATTGCCTCATCGAGGCTCAGAGGTGACGGGAACAGCCCGATCTTGGTGGACAGGCGGATGAATGCCAGCAGGACGATCCAGGCGAACCCGACGGTCTCCGCGCCGCTGAGCGCGCTATCAAGCCATCGCCGGGAGAGCTCGTGGCGCTCGCTGTCGACGTTCACCGCGTAGAGAAGGACGTTCGCGTCGACAAGTTTCACGATCCGGACCGAGTCTTGCGGATCAACTCGTCGTCTTCTAGGTCTGCGACCAGTTGCAAGGCTCGATCCAGGTTCACGGTTGGGACGCCGAGCGATGCGACCTTCGTGCGGAACGGCTCAGGCCCCGAGTTGGCCCGAGCGCCTGCTCTGATCACGTCGTTGAGTGCTTCTTTGAAGGACTGGCCGCGTTCTCTCATCCGTTGGCGGATGATCTGCTCCGTGTCCGGATCAAGGGTCACGGTGGTGCGCATGATGACAGCATAGCATCAAGGATCATGATGCGATGATGCCAAACCGTCAGTAAGTTGTGGAGCCTCCCTAAGGGTGCGTGCGCCGGAGCGTCGGTAACGGCCTTCCATCTGCTCTGGCGGTGGCGCGAGGATTCCAACGTTGGCTGGGTTTGGGTACGAGCGCGGGAGGGGAGATGGCCAAGAAGGTGAGATGCCCACGGTGCGGAGCCAAGAACACTGCCGACCTCCGGCGGTGCCGTGTGTGTACCGCGATCATCAACGCCAGCGCGCCGGAGCCAGGAATGGCGCCGACCAGGCAGGAGGCACCGTCACTCGACGTGTTCGACCCCGCGGCACTCGAGCGCACGATGATGCCGACAAAGAGTTTCCGTGGTCGCAGCGGGCTGAGCGAGCGTCTTGCTGCTGGTTCGGCGGCACGCGGTACCGCGGAGAGCGCGTGGAGCGGCGGGGGTTCGGCGGTGGATGACCCCTTCGCGAGCCTCACACCGCCGGCACCCAAGACCGTCATGCCCGAACCCACCGGTTACCGACCGGGAGGTATGGCCGCCGAGCTCTTCGGGACACCGAGCGGTCCGACCAATGATCCTGCCGACGCGATCGTCATCGACGTGCCGTCGCGCCATGCCCAGGAGGTTCCGCCACCCGAGCTCGCCAGTGGTGAGCATTTCGATCCCAACGGGCTCGTCATCGAGCGTGATCCACTGCCGCCTAATGACCGGTGAGCGGAGTCGGGGGTGCGCCGGTGATGCCTGATATGTCGGTCGTAGGTGGCGCAGAGATTCCGACTCGTGTTGATGCGCGCAGTCGAGTAGGGGAGCATCACCTGACGTACCGGCCTAAGGTGGCGTGGGGATTTCATCTGGGCCACCGGCTCAGCGGCGCGAGGAGGACGACATGTCCGGACCGGTGAGGTGCCCCACGTGTGGGGCCGACAACGCCGCCGACGCAAGGCGCTGTCGCATCTGTGCCACGTTGCTGAACGTCTCGATCGCGGAGACCGACGATCGTCCCCGCGGCGGCCTAGCCGGCCTGTTCTCGGAAAGACCGGAAGGAATGCAACGTCCGGTCGCTCGCCCTGACCTCCCACCCCCGCCTCCGCCGCCTCCGCCTCCGCCTCCACCGTCGGTTACGGACACCGATTATCCGGTGCCACCGCCGCTCACCGGTGATTCGGCTGGTGCGAGCGGCCTCACCAACGAAGAGATCGACCGCCTGGCCCGCGAGGCCGCTCGTCAGGAACGTCTCAAGCGACGACCGAAACTACTGAAGAAGGTCATGCACGACGACGAGACCTGAGACGACATGGCGGTCTTTCACCGGTCGATGTGGGCGACGACGAAGTCGGCGCCCGACGGTTCATTCGACGCAAGCGCTGGCGTCGAGGATTGGCTGCATGGTTTCGCGGTCACCATTCGCGGTCATGATGACGTGGCGGCCCAGGTCACTGCGACATCGACACGCCACCCGTGGACGACCTGCCCCGGGGCGCTCGCCTCAGTTACGACGTTGGCGGGACCGGTGGCGTCCCTGCCCGTCAAGGCGACCGAGCTGCCGACCGACGCGACCTGTGTCCACCTCAACGATCTCGTCTGGCTCGCGTCCCGGCGGCACCCCGAACGCCGCTACGACATAGAGGTGACCCGTCAGAACGCCGAGTTGACTCGCGATGGCGTGGTCTTGTTGCGCTGGCGGCTCGCGGATTGGCGGATCGACGGGACAGGTCGATTCCGGGGCCTTGGGTTCCCTGGCGCTGGGTGGGCCGCTGCCCTAGACGACGTAGGTGCCGATGACGACCTGCGTGAAGCCGTGCGTGTGATGCGGCGAGCGATCATGGTGGCGATGGGGTACTTCGAGCTCGACTGGCGACGGATCCGCGTTGGCACAGACGTGCCGACCGAGGTGATGGCCGAGACATGCCACACCTTCACGGCGTCGCGCGTGGCGAGCGCAACGTGCCTCGTCGAACCGCCGGAGCGCAGGTCCGGGTCCGCACGTCGCTGACCCGTCGTTGGCGCGCGGGCTGCCAAGTTTCCTAACGTCTCGTCAGATTCTGTGCCGGTCTTGGGACCGGAAGGAGCCTGGTGGATCTTCGATATTCCGAATCCGAGCAGCAATTCCGGAAGGAACTGCGGGAGTGGCTTGCTGAGACGCTCCCAACGTTGCCGCCCAAACCCGATCCTGATGACTGGCCGGCGCGGCGGGACTATGACACCGGCTGGCAGCGTCGCTTGTTCGACGCCGGATATGCCGGGATCAACTGGCCCCGTGAGTTCGGTGGCCGAGGCGCGACGCTCACCGAGCAACTGATCTTTCTCGAGGAAACCACCAGGGCGGGCGCCCCGTATGTCGGTGTGAACTTCGTCGGTTTACTCCACGCCGGTCCGACGTTGATGGCCGAGGCCACCGACGAGCAGAAGGCAACGCATCTCCCTCGCATCTTGCGAGGCGAGGAAGTGTGGTGCCAGGGGTTCTCGGAGCCGGGTGCTGGGTCCGACCTGGCGTCACTCAGCTGCAAGGCGGTGCGTGACGGCGACGAGTACGTCATCTCGGGTCAGAAAATCTGGACCTCATTCGCCCAGGTGGCCGATTACTGCGAGTTGCTGGTTCGCACCGATCCCTACGCTCCCAAACACAAGGGCATCACCTGGCTGATCTTCCCGATGAACACTCCAGGGGTGGAGATCAGACCGCTTCGCACGATCGTCGGGTCGAGCGAGTTCAGCGAGGTGTTCTTCGACGAGGCCCGCGTACCGGTCAGCAACCGGGTTGGGGCTGAGAACGAAGGATGGCGGATCGCCATGGTCACCTTCTCGTTCGAGCGCGGGACGGCGTTCATCTCCGACCTGGTTGAGACCGACAAGATGATCGGCGAGTTGGTCGCGCTGGCTCGCAAGGTGACCCGTAGGAGTGCCACCGCCTGGGACGATGTTGCCTTACGGCGCGAGGTTGGCCATCTGCAGGCGGAAATGGACGCGCTGTGGGCGATGACCAAGCGCAACCTTGCCCAGGCGGAGCGGAACGGTGTGCCCGGCGTGGGAGGCTCGGTCGTAAAGCTGTACTACTCCGAGCTCCTGCAGCGCTTGACCGATGTGGCCATGCGGGTGCTCGACCGGGCGGGACTCGCGCGTGAGGACGTCGGCGATCTCCCCTCTGGTGCGTTTGTCGAGGAGCGGCTCCGGAGCACGTCGTTCACCATCGCGGCGGGGACCAGTCAGATCCAGCGCAACATCATCGCGGAGCGCATTCTCGGACTCCCCAAGGATCGGTGAGGTATGGACTTCGAACTGACCGAGGACCAACAGGCGTTGCAGGAGGGGATGCGCAACTTTTGTACTGGCCGGTTTCCCATGAACGTGGTGCGGGGCTTGGCCGATGTTGGAGGGATCGACCGGGATCGTTGGCGCGAACTGGCCGATATGGGAACGTTTGCCTTGGCCCTGCCTGAAGCCGAAGGCGGTGCCGGGCTCGGGGTCGCGGATGCAGTCCTGGTATTCGAAGAACTTGGCCGTGCGTTGGTACCAGGTCCCGTGGTGTGGACGCACCTTTCGTCTGGTTTCGTCGCAGGCGCTGCGACCGGTGACGTGGTGGTCGGCGGTATGGAACGAACCGACCCGTCCCAGGTAGTCGAATTCGTCGACCGGCTCGATCTGGTCTTGGTGCTCGACGATGAAGGTGCCTGGACGGTTCCGGCCACGGAGCTCTTGCAAGGGGCGTCGCCGCTCACACCGCTCGATCCCCTCACGCCGGTGGCCCGTCTGGACGTAGAGGTCCCGCAGGGGAACCGTGTGCTCGACGGCGAGGGAGCGGCCCGGCTCCGGCTCCTCGGCGCGGCGCTGGTGGCGGCTCAGCTCCTGGGTATCGCTGAGGCCACGATCGACCTTGCCGTCGCGTACGCGAAACAGCGGGTGCAGTTCGACCGTCCCATCGGGTCGTTCCAGGCACTCAAACATCTCATGGCTGACATGGTTGCTCGTACCGAAGTGGCCCGAGGTGCGGTGTATGCCGCTGGGGTGACGCTCGATGATCCTGCCGTCGGTGACGCCGAGCGTGCCGTTGCCGCAGCGAAGCTGACCGCTGGGGAAGCGGCGTTGGCCAACGCGAAGACCTGTATCCAGGTGCACGGAGGGATGGGCTACACCTGGGAAGTGGATGCGCATCTCTATTTCAAGCGGGCTTATGCGCTCGAGCCGTGTTTCGGTTCCCGTGACGCCTGGGCCGAACGAATGGCCGAGCTGCTCGACGCCTCCGTGTAAGTCTCCCGCTGCCGGGAGACGCCGGACGACGGTCCGCTTGCTCCCGGTGTGGAGTCGAGGTACCAGCACGAAACGCCCTGGTGGCCCAGGTTTCACGACAGACGGTTCGCTTGTACCGGTTCGGACTCGACGCGCCCGTTGTGCGGGGCGCCAGAATGGGGGACGTGGCGTTGTCCGCCTCCACCATGCTCAAGCGGGGAATCACCCGTCGCTGCGCGGTGTGCGGCCAAGGTCGCCTGTTCCGCTGCTGGCTGCGGATGGTGCCGGCGTGCCCGCGTTGCGGCTTCGTGTTCCGTCGAGCCCCCGGTCAGTGGCTCGGCTCATGGTTCCTGAGCATCTGCTTCGTGCAGGCGGTGATCGTGGTGGTGCTCATCGTCGCGGTCGGATTGACCTACCCGGATACACCCAGTCTCGTGGTGGCAGCGGTTGCGTTGGTGCTGGCGATCGGCGTCCCTATTGCTTTCTTCCCGTTCTCGCGGACTATTTGGGTGGCGATCGACCTGGCGATGAAGCCGCTGGAGTTCGACGACGGTGTTCCGCCCGGATTCGAGCTCGAGTCGGAAATCGCCGAGGTGCTTGAGGCCAAAAGGGGTAGCGACGGACCCGGTGCAGCGCTATCTGATCGAACGCCGGCGTTGCCCACCAGCGAGGAGTCGGACCCGATCTGAACGCTGGTTCAGTTAATTGCTATGTAATTGCAGTCCACTGATAGGGAAATATAGGGTTGTGCCATGGGGCAGTCTGGCGGATGGGAGACGGGTGAACAGGACACTCTGAACGACGTGTTGACGCGACGGCTCGAGTCAGATCCGGACGGACCGTTCCTCGACCTGGCTGGGCAGACGTTCAGCGCAGCAGAGCTTCACACCGCAGCCGCTCGCTTGGCTGCCGCACTGACCGAGGTCGGGGTAGGGCGTGGTGACCGTGTCGCCTCGCTGGTCGAGAACGGGCCGGCCGCGGTGGTCACGGTGTTTGCCTCCACCATGCTCGGCGCGATCTCGGTCCCGATCAACACGGCCTACAAAGGCGACTTCCTGGCGCATCAGCTCCGGGACTCCGGCTCGAGTGTCTTGGTTGCCCAAGGTGACCTCGCCCATCGTGCGGCCGAAGTTGTGCCGGACCTGTCAGACCTTGCCACGGTGGTCGTCGAGGGAGAACCGGATGCCGAGATCTCCGGTGCGACCGTGCTCGACTGGGACGAGATCCAGAAAGGCACCGGCGGTGCCCCGATGGTTTCTGTCGCGCCGTGGGAGCTGGCTACCTTCATCTACACGGCGGGGACGACCGGTCCGTCGAAGGGCTGCATGCTCTCGCACAACTATGTGGTCAACCTCGCTCAACAGATCATCCGGGCCTGGCGGCGGCGTCCCGATGATGTCGTGTGGACCCCACTCCCGATGTTCCACCTGAACGCGCTTGCCACCGCAGTCGTTGGCACGCTCTTACTGGGGGGTTGCTCCGCGATCGCCCGCAAGTTCTCGGTTTCGGGCTTTTGGGGCGAGATCGAACGGACCCAGGCCACGATCGCGTCACTTCTCGGGACGCTTGCTGTGCTGATTGCCAACGATGTGGACCGGCCCGAAGCGAAGGCGAATTCCTCGCTCCGTCTTGTCGCGGCGGCGCCGATGCCCGTCGAGATCGCGAAGCGTTTCGCGGAGCGCTGGGGTGTCGAGACATTCAGCGCCGGTTATGGGGTCACCGAAGCCTCTCTCCTTTCGACGTTGCCGCCAGGGGAGGTCAATCCCCCGAATGCCGCAGGCAAACCGAACGATGTCGAGTTTGACGTACGGATATTCGACGACCACGACAATGAGGTCCCAGTGGGAGAGGTCGGGGAGATTGTCTGCCGGCCCAAACGCCCGCACGTCATGTTCGAGGGCTATTGGGGGCGGCCGGAAGCGACGATGGCGGTGAGCCGGAACTGGTGGTTCCACACCGGCGATTTCGGTCGCATCGATGCCGACGGTTTCCTCTATTTCGTCGACCGGAAGAAGGACTACCTCCGGCGCCGGGGCGAGAACATCTCCAGCTTCGAGATGGAGAAGATCTTTCTTGGGCATGACGCGATCGCGGACGTCGCGGTCCACTCGGTGCCGAGCCCTCTCGGTGAAGACGACGTGAAGGTGACGGCAGTGCTCAAGGAAGGTGCGACGCTCACGGAAGAGGAGCTGTGCCGATGGGCGATCGAGCGGGTGCCGTATTTCGCGGTTCCCCGCTACATCGAATTCCGGGCGTCGCTACCCCGGAACCCGGTTGGCCGGGTCTTGAAATACCGGCTTCGGGAAGAAGGCGTGACCCCGCAGACCTGGGATGCGGAGGCAGCTCGCGTGCAGTTCGAGCGGCGCTGATCGCATACCGACCAAAGCGACCTGTGATGGGCGAGCCCGGTGAGTAGAGTTGTGGGCGATGTCTCTACGCCGCGCCGTTCTGTTCGCGTTGGCGGTGGTGTCCCTCGTTGGCTGTGTTGACCGACGGTCTGATCGGCGCGAGTCGGTTGCTCCTCCCGCGTCGGTCGAGGCGGCAGTGGATGAGCAACAGCCGACTGGCATTGATGAGACGACGGCGCGCTCCGAGGCCCCGCATAGCACCGGCACGAATGCCCCTCAGGGGGAGGCGATTCCATCGGGTCCAGGCGGGCCGGATGCCGCGGGAACACCGATAAGTGCACCAGCCCCGTCACCAGCGCCCGCACCGCCGACCACGATCGATGAATACGACCCTGCGTTGGTGGACTGGTGTGCGTCGATCCAGTCGAGGATCGATAGTGCGCCTGAGTTCGGTCCCGGGCTGACGTTGGAGGCGACGCAGTTCGGGCTAGAGGTCCTCAATGCTGCAAAGGTTGGCGCTCCGGCGCAGGTCCTCGCCGCTCTGGATGACTTGATCGCAGGGCTCGAAGCTGTCAAAGCTGGCTACGAACGGGGCGAGATCCCCGATGCACAGATCGGGCTGGTCAGGTGGGGATTGGTCAATCTCGGCCCCGAGCGTATTCAGAGCCTCCGAACGTCCTTTGACTTTGTCTTCGCGTTCGTCAACCGCAGCTGCCTAGACGCGTAAGCGCTCCGCGTTCGTTCGAACGGTGAGCAACAAGAATCCTGCGGGTGCTCGGCCGTCGGTCTTGGTCGCGGACGCAACCCGGTACCGGTTCAGGTGTTGAAGCACCAGGAACCGATTGGCTCTCAGCGATGAAGGCTTTGGCCTGTGTAGGTTCGTCCGTGGGAGCTGATTCGGTGGTGTGAGTGCACGTTAATGTTCGCCGAGCGCGAAGTTGTACGTGTGTCGCCGATGTGCTGCCGGTGCTGATGGGGCCAGTCAATGCGCTCCGAACCGCACCGGAAGGTGCGAGTACCCGCGGACACTGCCGGAGTGGACGCGTTCGACCCCCTCGGGCTCGATCTCGTAGTCGCCGAGGATCCCTAGCAGGTGTTCGAGTGCGATCTTCGTCTCGAGTCGCGCCAGCGCCGCTCCGAGGCACACATGAATGCCGTGCCCGAACGCCAAGTGTTGGAGCTTTTCCCGTCCGATGTCGAACTCGTCAGGTCGGTCCCAGAAGCGCTCGTCGCGGTTCGCTGAGCCCAAGAGCAAGAGCACCTTGGCTCCCTCAGGCATCCTGCGGCCATGCAGCGTCACGT
>JANZZE010000273.1 GCA_026419545.1 Acidimicrobiales bacterium | reverse complement strand
CGGTCAAGCCATGAGACCGACGGCAACAGTGGCATCGCCTGTGGCGAGTGAGATGAGCGAGCCAGCGCGACAAGCGCTTGGGCGGTCTCGAACTGCAACTCTGGTAGTTCGTCGGGCGCGAACCACCGGGTTTCGACGATCTCTGGGGACCGTGGCGCCATCTCGGCCACCGCGGCAAGCGATACCGGACGAGCACGGTAGACGATGTCGATGCGTTGCGGCACGGGGTCGACGACCACCGCTGGCTCACCGATGAGTTCGATCTCCAGCCCGACCTCTTCGAGGACTTCTCGTCGGGCCGCGTCGGCTGGATCCTCACGACGTTGCAGCAACCCCCCGGGGATACCCCACCGCTCCCGATAGGCCTGACGCAAGAGCAAAACATGACCATCGGGTCGTTCGATCACACAGATCGCGCCAACCGTGAACGAGGGAGCCAGGCCGCGGACGAGCACGCGCCGAAACCGCACCGGCAGACGCCGATAAATGCCCAGTGCAAAACGATACATGGATGCGCCGAATCCGGCCCGGAGCCGCCCGCTCGGTGTCGGTCCCACACCGATGAGGGTATCGGACCAACTATCACAGGCTCGTGACGGTTTCCCATCGACGCGATTGCAACCGTGCGACCTCTGATCGGTGCAGGGGCGATTCGGGGATCACAGAGGCCGAGGAAACCTTGACCGTGCGGCAACCAAGGCCTCGGTCAACTCCCGCGTTGCCCCTGCCACTGGCGTCCGCCGGACATGGGGATCGAGGACACACAGGTCGCGCTCGTACGCATCGACGACCACCGCCCCAGCTTCTCGACACACGAGCATGCCGGCCAAGTAGTCCCAGACGCCGTGCGCGTCCCAGCTGCAGTCGAGGTACCCGTCGAGGGTCCCATCGGCCACCGCGCACAGATCGAGCGCTGCGGCGCCAAGCGCACGGAATTGGCGCCAACCCAGGTACCGGGGCGGATAGCCAGAGAGCCCGATGAGCGAGTCCTTCAGCTGCTCACCACCACTCGGGCGGATCGGCTCGCCGTTCCGGCTCGCGCCGCCCCCTCGGATTGCCCGGTAGGTGTCACCGGTGGCGAGATTGCGCACCAGTGCAGCCACCGGGCCATCCACATCAACTGCGCACAAACTGGTCGCGAACCACGGGATCCCCCGTGACGCGTTGGTCGAACCGTCGATCGGGTCGACGACCACGAGAACCGGCGCACCCGACCCGGTTAGACCGGATTCCTCGCTCAACACACCAAACCCGCAGCGGGCGAGCAGGTCGACCACTGCCGCGTCCGCGGCGAGATCCGTACGGTACTGCCCTTCCCGGGTCCCGGCCGGCCCCCAATCCGACAACTCTTCCAATGCGGTCTGCACCGCCTCTGCTGCTTCTTCGAGCACACCGAGCAGCTCTTCCGGTCTCAGGTCCGGGAACCCCGCAGCCGCATCGTTCACGACCCGACCGTAGCAACCGAGAGATCGGCACTCGCAGTCCGGCCCACTAGGCTGGGGCGGCACCCGACCGGAGGAGCAGTTCGTGGCAGTCATCGATGTCGCGGGATTCGTTGCCGACCTCAAAGACCACGCCGTCGACCACCAGTTCCACGTTCACGACGAGCGGCACTTCGTCGAGACCTATTCGCTTCGACAGGCCTGGGAGGTCGACCTCCATCCCGAAGACGCGTGCGGCGGACCGCTCGATCTACACCTGTCGCTCGAAGTCGATCCCCGCGTGCTGCTCACGTTCGAAGACCGGATGATGGAGCTCCCGGACGGTGCCGAGCCTCCCGAGGGGTTCAGCTTCCCGCTCGTCTTCACCTGGACACTCCCCCCCCTGCCGAAATCGCCCGACCTGTTGGTTCTCGCCACCGAGCTCGCCGGCATCGGCGGCCCCGATCTCCCGTTGGAGGTCTCGGCCATCGACTCCTACGCGGCGGTGACCGATGCGCCGGAGCGCAGCCTCACCATCGTGGCCCGAATCGAGGTCGGACTCGACCGCATCTTCCTCGGCCAAGAGCAGCTCTGCGACGTGCTCGACCGCTGCCATCAGGTCAGCACCTACCTGCTGGATCGGGCGCCTGTCTGGCTCTGTCTCTTATACACATCT
>JANZZE010000272.1 GCA_026419545.1 Acidimicrobiales bacterium | reverse complement strand
GGGGGCGTCACTGCGCCGCGGCGGCCTGCTCCCGGGCCCAGCGGTAGTCGGCCTTTCCACTGGGGCTGCGCACGACCTTGTCGACGAAGACGAATGCCTTCGGGAGTTTGAAGCGAGCGATGTGCTTTTCGCATTCAGCGAGAAGGTCTGCCTCGGTCGCTTCCATACCGTCGCGTAGCTGAACGATCGCCACGACCTCATTGCCCCAGCGCTCGCTCGGTCGACCAGCCACCACCACGTCGTAGACCGCCGGATGATGAGCAAGTGCATGCTCGACTTCCTCTGCGAAGATCTTCTCGCCACCTGAATTGATGGTCACAGAATCACGGCCGTGGAGTTCGAGGAGCCCCTCGGGGGTGTAACGGGCTCGGTCTCCAGGTACCGAGTAGCGCACGCCGCCAATGACTGGGAACGTCTTGCGGGTTTTGTCCTCGTCCCCGAAATAGCCGAGCGGCACGCGCCCCGACTGGGCCAGCCATCCAAGTTGGTCTGAGTCCACCGGCAGGACCTCGGTCATTTCCTCGTTCACGATGCACATCCCTGGACCGGGCGTGAAGGTGCCGGTGGTGACCTCAGCCCCTGCTCCAACGACCTGGGAGGCTTGCTGGCCAGTTTCCGACGAGCCGAGACCGTCCATGATGGCCATGTTGGGGATGTGGTCGAGAAACGCTTTCTTTACCGGGGCAGTAAGAGCGGCGCCTCCGCTGACCAGCATCATCATGGAAGACAGGTCGTACTCCCGTTTTTCGAGCTCGTCGAGTAGAGGACGACCAAATGCGTCGCCCACGATCAACAGGATGTTGACCTTTTCCCGTTCGACCGTCGACCACACATCGGCCGGGTCAAGCGTGTCGGTGACGCTGGGGAGCACGATCGTGTGCCCGCCGGTGAACGCGTTGAAGGCCATCCAGTGGGCCGCGCCATGCATGAACGGCGGAGCCGGCATGAAGCGCACCCCGCCAGCCCGAGATGCCTCGACGATGGTGTCGAGATCGGGCCACTCTTGGCCGGTGCCGAGCTGGCGGCCCCCGAGGGCGGCAGGGAAGATGTCGGCCTGGCGCCAGAGGACCCCCTTCGGCATCCCGGTCGTGCCTCCGGTGTAGAGGATGTACAGGTCATCGGGACTCCAGGCGACGGCCGGCTTTGCTGGTGAACCTGCGGCGAGGGCGTCGTCATACCAGACTGCCCCGTCGAGGAGCGGATGACCGGACTCATCGGGGACCTGGATGAGGACTCGCAGGCCGTCGACCTGAGAGCGCACCGCATCGAGGACGGGCGCGAACGTCGAATGGAACACCACGGCGCTCGCCCTTGCATCACGCAACAGGTAGCGCAACTCCTCTTCGACGTAGCGATAGTTGACGTTGAAGGGCGCGACCCGTGCTTTGTAGGCCCCGACCATTCCTTCGAGGTATTCGGGGCAGTTGTGTAGGTAGAGCGCGAGATGGTCCTGGCCCGATTCCCAGCCAGCGAGGCCGTCGCGTTCACGATGGGCACCGAGCCCTTGGTCGAGGAGATAGTTCGCCAATCGGCGGGTGCGTTCAGTGAAGTCGGCGTAAGTGAAGCGGCGATCGCGATGAACGATGCATTCGCGGTCTGGGTTGGCCGAAGCGACGGCCTCGTTGACCTCAGCCAGGTTGAATTCCATGCATGCCTCCCGGTTGCCCTCCCTGATTTGTGAGTCCTTTGCTCACGCAAGCCAATCCGCCAGCCTAGGAGGGGGCAGCTGCAGCGACGAAGTCCCGCCGCGGGTTGTCTCCCCGTTGTGTGTCCATAGTGGCTCGCGTTGTTGTGATCGCGTGTGTAATGCCTCACGTCGCTGTGCTCGCGCGTGTAACGGCTTGCGGTTTGCGTTAGCTGTTGCACGCAGGTTGAGATGATCGTGAGGTAGTGCACGCGGGTGGGCAGGTCGAGGGCGAGCGGGGGTTGTTGGGTGAGCGTGGTTGACGCAGGATCGGTGTGGTGTACTCATGGGTTGACTCGGGTGGTTAGGGTTCGGCGTGCTGCGCCCATTCGCAGAACCGTCGCTGGGGTTACTCGAACTGCAGAGGGCGACTCGTTGGTGGTTGCTTGGTGACGGAGGGTGGAGGGTGTGACAGATTTGTGGTTATTAACTCTTGTGTCATTTGAGTGTGGGTCGTAGGGTGCGGCGGTCTTTGTTGCTGTTGGAGCCTAGGTC
>JANZZE010000271.1 GCA_026419545.1 Acidimicrobiales bacterium | reverse complement strand
CCGGCAATCAACGGTGAGCCATTCGCTGAGTGCTTCCAACCGATTTCGGCGAACTTGTCATCGGCCTTGCTCGCAAACATCCGGCAGACGTCTTCCTGATCGTCCGCAAGCACGTTGACACAGAACTTCCCCGTGGCCTCGATCTTCGGCCAGGTGGACGAACTCTTACCGGCGCAGAACAGCACCTGAGGCGGTTCGAGTGAGAGCGATGCAAACGAGCCGACCGCAAACCCGACCGGCTTACCCGCCGACGTGCTCGTGATAACCGTGACGCCGGTCGGGAAATGGCCAAGCACCTGCCTGAACTTGGCCGCGTCGAACGTCGGACTGTTGTCGATGATCTCGCTCACGGTTTCCCCTCTCGCTGCAATGGCTCGGCGGGTTCCGGGTGCTGGGCCGCACACTTTAGGCGTACGGGCACCAATGCGGCGCCGTGCGCCTCGGGGAACGCTAGGACATCGATGCGACGCGGGCGACTTCGCCCGAAGGAGCAAAGTCCACCGGTGCGGCCTCACCAGGGATGTCCTCGAGGACAACGGTGAGCCCTTCGAAGGCTGCAATGACTTCGTCGATACCCATCGCCTCTGCCTGATCACGGCAGCGCGAGAGGAGTTCGTCAACGAAATCGTCACAGTGCGCAGGGTCGTGATGGAACAACGCCAGCCGGCGTACGCCCGCCTCCCGTGCAACGGCCATTGCGTAGTCGACGGTGCAGTGCCCCCAGTGTGCCTTGATCAAAAACTCCTCAGCTGTGTACTGCGCATCGTGGATCAACAGGTCCGCACCATCGCACAACTCGAGCACTTGAGCCGCGATCTCGTGGCTGCCGTCAAGCGGCTGCTGATGGTCGGGGATGTACACGACCGATACACCATCTCGCTCGATTCGGTAACCGCTCGTCGGCCCGATGTGAGGCACCGCCCTGACGGTCACCTTGGCTCCGCCGATACGGTGCTCTCCTTCGGCGAGATCGTGGAAGCGGATGTCGCCCGGCAGGTCCTCAACTCGGACCGGGAAGTACGGCGGACGCATGAACTCCTCGAATGCCTGCCCTAGCGTCACGCCGTCCTGCACTGGACCGTAGATGTCGAACTGGGATCCCGCGATCAGCGCAGGAACGAAAAAGGGCAATCCCTGGACATGATCCCAGTGGAGATGGGTGACGAGCGCATGACCACGGAACGAGCCGTCCTTCGGCTGGGTTTCACCCCAGAATCGCAGGCCGGTCCCGAGGTCGAGCACGATCGGATCATTCCCCGGTGATTCGAGCGCGACACATGCCGTGTTCCCGCCGTACCGCCGATTGTCCTGACATGGGCATGGCGTCGACCCGCGCACGCCAAAGAACGTGACGTTCAACGAACTGCTCACCCCCCGGTGGCTGTCCCCTTTGGTCTGAGCGTAGCGAGCCTGACCTGTCCCTGTCCTGACCCTGTGACAACAGTCTCATTCCTACCCAGCCGGACTTGGTCCGCCAAGAGCACACCCGAATAGGGTCGCCGCCATGACTGGCGATCCGGAAGCGGCCGTATCGATGGGCCATGTGGTATTGAACGGCGTCGACTACAGCTACCTCGAGGCTGGTTCTGGGCCTCTGGCTGTCTGCGTACACGGTTTTCCCGATACAGCCCATACGTGGCGGCACCTGTTGCCCTGTTTGGCCGAAGCGGGGTTCCACGCCGTGGCGCCGTTCATGCGCGGCTACGCGCCGACTGCGGTGCCCGCCGACGGGAGTTCGCCGCTCAGCGCATGGATCGCCGATATCGATGTCCTCCATGACGCGCTCGGAGGCGACGGCGACGCAATACTGGTCGGGCACGACTGGGGCGCGTTGACGGTTTATGGTGCTGCGTCGTTTGCCCCGTCGAAATGGAAACGGGTCGTCGCCGCCGCTGTGCCTCCGCCTGTCGTGATGGCGACTCGCCTGCTCAGCTACGAACAAGTCCGAGCGTTCTGGTACCAATACGTGTTCTTGCAACCGAGCGCTGAGATGATCGTGATGAACAACGACATGGAGTTCATCGAACGGCTTTGGGCTGAGTGGTCTCCTGGGTACGACGCGTCCGAAGATCTCGGTCCAGTCAAAGACGCCTTACGGGCACCCGAGCATCTGACAGCCGCGTTGAGCACCTACCGCACCATGTATGACCCGAGCAAACAACCGCCTGAGTTCGCTCCACAGGCTGCAGCAGCCCTGAACGTCCCATCCCAACCGGTGCTCTACCTCCACGGCGCAAATGACGGTTGTGTCC
>JANZZE010000270.1 GCA_026419545.1 Acidimicrobiales bacterium | reverse complement strand
GGAAGTTGGTTCAACCTTACGATTGAGGAGCCTTATCGTCTCGTCATTGCCTCGTCGGCCTCACTGGGGAGCGAGCCACAAGTCGTTCCACCAGGTCTTGGCATCGGGCCGACCGAACCCGACCTCCTGGATGGCGGCGAGGCCGTGGACCTCACCCTTGGCGACGATTGCCCAGACGTTATGCATCAAGAAGATGTATGGGACCGTGCGGTTCAGCTCGCGAACGACGATCGCGTACTGCTCCTTGCGGAGCGCGTCGTCGTTGCTGGATCGGGCGGCGTCCAGAGCGGCGTCGAGTTCCGGGACCCGGGTCTGGGTGAAGTTGATGCTCAAGTTCTCGACACCTTTGGCCGTGGACGAGTGCCAGAAGATGTAGTTCGAATCCGGGTGCACGTAGCCGAAGTTGCGGAAAATGCCCGCCTGATAGCGGCCGAACACGACATTGGTGATGTACCTGGCTTGTTCCAGGGTGGTGATCTGTACCTCGATGCCGAGCTCGCGCCATTGCTGTTCGAGGATGCTCATCATCGCGGCCTGGTCGGGTCGTCCCTGCAACTCGAAGCGGAGAGTAGGCTCACCGGTTTCTTGCTTGTACCGCTCAAGCGCCTCCGCGGCCTTTTGGGGATCATGGGGGAGAGCTCCTGGATCGGAGACGAACCAACGCTCGGATTCCGTGAATGGCTGATCGGCCGGTGCGGGAAGCCCCTCAAACGCTCCATCGATGACGGCGCGTTTGTCGGTGGCATATGCCAGTGCGAGACGGGCGTTCAGGTTGTCGAAGGGCGGTCGGCCTTCGTTGAGCATGATCACCATCTCATCTCCGGCGACGTCCTCTATCTGCGTGTAGGACGGGTTGTCGCGGAACCGTTTCACGTCGGAGGGGTATTCGGTCACCATGGCATCGACGTCACCGGCTTCGAGTGCTCGTGCCCGGGATTGGGAGTCAGGCAGGATGACGAAGTCGATGCCGTCTAGGTGAGGCTTGCCGGTTTGCCAGTAGCCGTCGAATTTCCTGACCGTCACGGTGTTTCCCGGCTGCCAGCTCTCGAAACGGAACGGCCCCGTTCCAACCGGCTTCTTGCTGAAATCAGGATTGAGTGTGCCTTCTGGGGTCAGCAGCGCCTTGGGCGACGTCATGTACCCACCCTGCGCCGCAAGTGTGTAGTCGTAGCCGAACCACGGCCGCTTCATGTGGACGGCGACGGTCATGTCGTCGACCTTCTCGACCCGTTCGACTGGTTCGAGTGCGACTGCGCTTAGGGCTGACTTGACCCGCTGCTCGATGTTGATCTTTATCGCGTCCGCGTTGAACGGCTCGCCGTCGTGGAACTTGATCCCGGGGCGGGCCTTGATCGTCCACACTGTGCCCTCGTGGTTGGGAGTCACGGACTCGGCAAGGTAAGGATCAAGCCGACGATCGGCATTGACGACCACGAGCGGTTCAAAGATTGCCGACGCCACCAGATTCCCAGCGAGGGCGAAGTTGTTGGCGACCGGGTTGTAACCGTCGCTGTCTGCATCGATACCGAACCGCAGGATCCCCCCGTCCTGGGGCGGGCCTTCATCAGCAGCTTGGCGAGCTCGCGCTGGCGGCCGTGAGCTCGCCGGTTCGGATGAGGATCGTTGCTCGGAGCCCGACCCGCAGGCGATGGCCAAGGTGGCAAACGCGGCCAACGCCAGCCACGCAGTGAGCAATCGGTTCTTTTGTGCTCCCATCGATTCAACCCCCCGGTATTGGCCGGGGCGCGCCCGGCCGCACGAGCTTACCTGACGAGGCGTCAGAAAGTCGAGGGCCCTCAGACGATGGTGCTGAGAGAATCGAGGAGGTGCTCGGCTGCGGCGCTGAGCGCAGTGGCTGCCTCGGACGGCCCGATCGTCTCGAGGGCGGCGGTTGCTTCGCTGATGTAGTGACGTGCAACGTCGAGGCTCGAACGAATGGCGGAGCCCTCCCTGACGATTGCCCTGGCTTCGTGCATGGCCTCATCACTGATGGGGTGCCCGAGCAGTTCCCGCAGCCGTTGGGCGCCCGGCCCGCCCCCATTGATCGCTCGGATGACGGGCAAGGTGTACACACCTTCGATCAGGTCGTGGCCAGCGGGTTTGCCGAGTTGCTCATCGGTCGCGACCAGATCGAGAATGTCATCGACGATCTGGAACGCCATGCCGTAGCGAAGCCCGAATAGCGTTGCGGCCTCGATCTCGGCGCGTGACAGTCCGGCGGTGATGGCGCCGACACGGCATGCGGTGCTGTACAGGGAGGCTGTCTCTTATACACA
>JANZZE010000269.1 GCA_026419545.1 Acidimicrobiales bacterium | reverse complement strand
GCCAATGTCGACGGTGGAGCGCGTGGTGGACGAACCAGGCGACTGCCGCGACCAACAACGGCACCACCACGACTACCTGACGCCCAGGCCACCACCAGCCGTGCATTGTCAGAGCAACGAAGGTGGCGTTAAGCCACCCGGCAGCCAGGGGTAAAACGAGCGCGATCCACCCCGGCGGACGCTGGCGGAGCAGACCACCGACCGCCGCGGCGCCGAGCACGAATGCAGGTGCCCAGGCCACCAACCCGAACCCACGGTCGACAGCCAAGCCAACCAGGCGCAACGAGCGTCCGAGATAGTTCGGGTCGGAGCCCATGACGGTGGCTTCGCCACCGACGAAATGGTCACCAGCCGCGTACGCGGTCCACCCGCCGTACACGGAACGATGAAAGACCAACCAGGCGCCTGCCATGACAACCAAGACAGCGGTGACACCAAGCAGTACCGGGATCCTCCCCGCCCGCAGGAGCGCAGCTCCCGCCACCAACGCAAGCGCAATCACCACCGGCAGGTACTTCACCGACAGCCAAGGCAGCGCGACCAGAGCAGCAACGAACACGATCAGGCCGCCACGCTGCAACGGACCGGTGACGGCGCTGACCGCGAGCACAACCGCCAGCGCCGCTGGCATCTCGGGATAGATCTGGGTGCCGTAGACTGCGAGGGGCGGGACGGCGGCGAACGCGACCACAACGAACGCCGCAACCCTCGGCGCGACACCAAGACGCTGAACCGAAAGCCACACCGTCGCCGCGGCGAGGATGCCTGCGACGACCGCCAGCGTCAACTTGGCCCCGACCCATCCCCCAACCGCCACCGGCAACGCAAGCAACGCCGGCAACAGCGGGTCGTGCGGACTGATGCGCTGTCCTCCCGGTAGCGGTTTGGTCTGACGAGGAAGGGGTGCCTCATGGAATGCCGACCAACGCTGGAGCCGCAGCTCGTCACGGATGTTCAGGTCGCGATCTTCGGCCAGCGAGATCGCACTCAACAGATACTGCGGCTCGTCTGCAGTCACCCGAGCATCGAACTCAGCCCGCGCGGGGACCGCTAGTGCGCAGAAGGCCGCGACGAGGCAAGCCACACCGACGAGGAGCCATGCGAACCGGGTCAATCGAAACGCTCCGCTCGCCGGATGACGAACAACCAGGTCAACACGCCCGACATCGCCACGAGGAACAGTGAGGCCCAACCGACCTGAGAGAGATAATGGGATTCGGTGGCGCTCCAAATACGGGTCGCGAGTGTCTCGAAACCCGGTGGGGCGAGAAGTAGGGTCGCGGGCAGCTCCTTCATCGCCGAGAGCATGACGAGACCGCCACCTGCGACGAGACCCGGACCCGTGAGCGGGAGGACGATGGTGAGGAACCGCCGTAGCCGTGACGCGCCGAGAATGCGGGCCGCGTCGTCATAGCGGATCGGCACCGCCGACACTGCGACCTGCGCCGACCGCAGCGCCTGGGCCCCGAAGTGCACGGCGTAGGCGATGACCAACAGCGGAAGGGTTTGGTAGAGCCAGGCCACGGCATCGGCTTGCAAGGTCCAGTAGACGAGAGCCAAGGCAATGACGAGACCGGGGAGCGCGAAGGTGCTCACGACGACGGCATTCGCCCAAGCCCCAGCTCGGCTGCGATAGCGGCTGGTGAGATAGGCAACCGGCAGCACAAGCGTCACGGTCACGATCGCGGCGACGACGCTGATCACAACAGTTGACGCAGCCGGGCCGATGATGCCTGAAGGGTCGACGGCGGTGGCACCGGTACGGGCACTACTCGTGAAACCCCGCACCGCCCAGACCGCGAGCACCAATAGAGGGGCAGCCAACGAGGCCATGAACAGCCCGAGTGTGAGCCCGAACGCGGGCCACCGCCACCGACCGAGCGGGACCTGCATCGGTCGCCTCGCCTTCACCGATTGGGTCAGTGCACGACGGCGGGCAACGGCACGTTCCGCACCGACGATTGCCACCGCAACTGCGCCGAGCAACGTCGATAGCGGCAGCCAACGCTCCGGTGAAAGTTTCCATTGAAAGAGTTCGTTGGTCAGCGTGTCGTACCGCATGATCGACACTGCACCGAAATCGCTGATCGCGTACAGGAAGACGAGCAAGACTCCAGCCCCGATCGCCGAACTCGCCTGCGGCAGTACCACTGAACGGAAGACACCGAACGGGCGCTGGCCGAGCAGACGGGCACTTTCCTCATACGACGGCGGTAACGAGGACAACCGAGCGGCGACCGGCAGGTACACGTACGGGTACGTGAAGATCGTGAGCANGAACCACGCACCCCAAAACC
>JANZZE010000268.1 GCA_026419545.1 Acidimicrobiales bacterium | reverse complement strand
GGATGCAAGACACCCGGGACGTAGTAACCGCCACTTGGCGCCGGAACGGCCGTGAGCCTAGGCGTCAAGATGTCGTACTCGTCGTCGATCTCACCGACGATCTCCTCCACAAGGTCTTCCAAGGTCACGATGCCAGCCGTGCCCCCGTATTCATCGACGACAACGGCCAAGTGCTGGCGCCGCGACCTCATATCCACGAGCAAAGGCTGCAGCTCACGACTCTCGGGGACGAACATCACCTCGCTCATCAACGCAGACACTGGGGTGGTTTCGCGCGCTTCGATCCCTAAGGCGTGTACACGGTGAACGTGGACGACTCCCACGATGTCGTCGAGGTCCGCGCCCATGACCGGGAAACGTGAATGACCAGTCTCTGCCGCCAAGGCGACCAGGTCGTGTACGGTGGCATCGCTGCGTATCGCCTTCACCTCTACACGAGGTATCAGCACGTCGGCCGCGGTCTTGCGAGTGAATCGGATCGATCTCGCCAGCAACCGGGAAGCCGAACCGCCAATCATCCCCTCCTCAGCCGAGGCCTCGATGACTAGTGCGAGTTCGGGCAACGTACGGACGGTCGAAAGTTCTTCCTTTGGCTCGATACCGAGGGCTCGGACTGTTCGGTTCGCCGCCTTGTCCAAGATCGTGATGACCGGCCCGAAAAGCTGCCCGTAGATGCGAATGAGCGGCGCGAGCGCGAGCGTGGTGGCTTCGGGTTTAGCTATCGCGAGGTTCTTTGGCACCAGCTCGCCCAACACCATCTCGAAGTAAGTAGCCACGATCAACGCCATCGCCACCGCGAATCCGTGGACCGCAGCGGCATCGACGAACGGCGTAATGACCGGCTCGATGAGAGCTGCGAGCGTCGGCTCGGCAGCAAATCCGAGCAACAGCGAGGCAACAGTGATGCCGAGTTGAGCACCCGACAGGTTGAACGAAAGACGCCGGAGCAACTGCATGGACCAGCGGGCCCGCCGACTCCCCTCCTCAACCGTGCTCTCGATCTTGCTGCGGTCGGTCGCGACCAGCGCGAATTCCGCAGCTACGAACACTCCTGTGGCAGCGATGAGGAAACAGACGGCTAGCAAGCCGATCGCAGGTCCGATGGTAGGTCTCCGTCGTGTAGCCCTTCCGGGTGAACCTCGAGGTCAGGCTAACAAGCGAACCCAACCGTCTGTGGTACCGATTTATTCGATACTCTAACTATATGAGTGCCGAATCATCTTCGGACCGTCGGCCCCTCGGTCGGGTCTTCGCCCGTCTCGCACGGCTGGTTGAGCGAGGCCTCGTCAGTTCCGGCTTGTCGCTTGCGCAATACCGTGTGCTCGCGTTCTTGGCTGAAGAGCGATCAGCCGCTGCTGCCTCGAAACTCGCAGACCGCATGTCGGTGACCAGGCCCACGATCACCGCCTTGATCGACGGACTGGTCGCGAAAGGCCTGGTAACGAGGGACCCTGTCCCGTCAGACCGGCGCCGGGTGAGCGTCGCATTGACCCCCGAAGGACGTCGTTGTCTGACCACCGCCGACCGGGGTATCGACGCCCAACTGGCAGTGTTGACCAAGCATCTCGACCCCGCCGAACACGCCGTAGCCATCGCTGGGGCCGAGCGGTGGGGCGATGCACTCGACCGAGCGCTTCTCGCACTCATGGAGAGCCAACGAGGGTCACGCCCATGAGCGCTTTGGCCGCCGGCCGAGCCAACGCCACAAGCGACCTCGAACACCGCTCCGTCACGCGTTTCGAACCGCTCGCAGTCACGCCTCGTTACCCTCCACCGCAAGCGAGCCCCGATCCTGACCCGACCAAGGGATGGATCCGACGGATATGGCCAATCGTGTGGGCGCACAAGCGGTTGTTCATCGTTTCGATCACGGCTGCCGTCATCGCCATGCTCATCTCGGTCACGGTCCCGGTCCTGACCGCATCCGCGATCAACCAGGCATTGGTGAGACGCTCAGTACCCCTCGAACCTTTCGCGGTGGCACTGATCGCTCTGGGCGTCGGTCGCGGTTTTCTCTCCTTCTGCTACCGCTACGGGCTCTACAAGATGGCGTACCGGATCGAGACAGATTTGCGGGCGCTGATCTACCGACACCTGACGCGTCTGTCGTTCTCATTCTTCGACCGAGTCCAGTCGGGCCAGATCATCTCGCGAGCGAACTCTGACATCCGATCAGTGCAGATGTTCCTCGCGTTCGCCCCCTTGATAACGATCTCGATCATGATGTTCTTCTTCGCGCTCGCGATCATGCTCACGATCAGCGTGCCCCTCACCCTGGCCTCGGTGCTCACACTGCCACCGGTCTACCTGCTCGGCGTTCGCCTACGGGCAAAGCTGTTCCCTCTCTCC
>JANZZE010000267.1 GCA_026419545.1 Acidimicrobiales bacterium | reverse complement strand
AGCCTGGCTCGCTTGTGCTCGTCGCTACCCCGATCGGGAACCTGGCCGATCTCACCCCTCGGGCCGCAGCTGAACTCGAAGCGGCCGACGTCGTTGCCTGCGAGGACACCCGGCGGACAGGGAAGCTGCTCGAACTGGCTGGTCTCGAGGCTCGAGGCTTGCTCGCGGTGAATGATGACAACTTCGTTCGGCGAGGGCCCGAGATCCTGGACCGGTTGGCGAAAGGTGAGCGGGTGGCAGTGGTGACCGATGCGGGCACACCGGGTATCTCCGATCCAGGTGAGCGGCTCGTACGGGCCGCCGTCGATCGGGGGTATCCGGTCGAGGTCGTGCCGGGCCCGTCGGCAGTCGTCGCTGCGCTGGTGGTCAGTGGACTCCCGACAAACCGGTTCGTGTTCGAGGGCTTCCTACCTCGCAAGGGGGCGGCCAGGCGGGAGCGGTTGTCGTCGTTGGCCTCGGAGCGGCGCACCATAGTGCTGTATGAGGCACCGCATCGACTTGAGCGCACCCTGGTCGATCTCGCCTCCGCCTTGGGGAGTTCGCGGCGCGTGGCACTGTGCCGCGAACTCACCAAGCTGCACGAAGAAGTATGGCGAGGATCATTGGCTGACGCAGTCGAGCAGGTTCGCACAGTGGCGCCCCGTGGCGAGTACGTGGTCGTGGTCGAAGGAGGCGCACCTCCTCTTGTCAGTGACGAGCAGCTCGTCTCGGCACTGGCGGGAGAGCGGTCAGCAGGTCGTTCGACCCGGGACGCGGTGACGGCAGTCGCCGAGCGGTTCTCGGTGCCGAGACGGCGGGTGTACGAGTTGGCGATCGAGCAGGATCCACTTCCTTGAATGCCGACGACGCTTGATTTCGGCGGCGCCCATATCACCGTCGGCCTTGAATGTCACACCCCCTCTTTAGGGTGGTCACATGCTGATATTCATCGTCTTGGTTGCGCTCCTTGCAGTGCTAGCGACTGGTGTCGCGATCGTCGTGGTCGTTCAACGGACCCTCCGTGCCCACCATGACGCCAGTCTCCAAGCGGTTACGGATCACCTGGCCGCGAAGGCGTCGGAGCAGTTCGGGCGCCAGTCGGAACTGACGGTGTCCACTGTGTTGGAGCTGGCCAACGACAAGTTGGGTCAGCAGACCGAGCGTGCCAAACAGCATTTCGATCGCCGACATGAGGTCGTCGAGCGCCAGATCCAGGACATGAACGAGGAGCTCCACCAACTCCGTACCCTGGTTGCTGAACTGCAGCGGGAAAGGGCGCAGCAACATGGCCAGCTCGTCGCAGGCATCGAGCAGGCACTTCGGGCCAGCGAGACGGTGCTCCAGACCACGCAGGGACTACGCCAGGCCTTGTCCAACAGCCGGGCGCGAGGTCAGTGGGGCGAGCGTATGGCCGATGACGTCTTGCGGGCGGCCGGTTTCATCGAAGGGATCAATTACGTCCGCCAGCATCAGTTGGCCGACGGCTGTCGTCCTGATGTCACCTTCTTGTTGCCCCAGGATCGCGTTCTCCACATGGACGTGAAGTTCCCGGTTGACAACTACCTCCGTTTTCTGGAGGCCGATGGCGGGCCGGAGGCAGAGCTTCACTGCAAGGCGTTCGTGCGTGATGTACGAGCCCGCATCAAGGAACTGACCGACCGCTCCTATACCGACCCTGAGACAACCGTCGGTTACGTGTTGCTGTTCATTCCAAACGAAGCGGTGTACGGATTCATCCACGAGCATGACCCTCAACTCGTCGATGTAGCGCTTTCTCAGCGCGTTGTGCTCTGTAGTCCGTTTACGCTGTTTGCGGTTCTCGGGGTGATTCGGCAGGCGATCGACAGCTTCAACCTGGCTCGCACCAGCGACGAGATCCTCGGCTGTCTCGCTGGGTTCGCCAAGCAGTGGACGATGTTCTCGGAGCGACTCGATCGACTCGGAAAGCAGCTCAACACGGTCCAGTCCAGCTATGAAGAGTTGGCAGGCACTCGGCGCCGCCAGCTTGAGCGGCACCTTGATCGGATCGAGGATCTGCGGTCGAACTGCCTCCTAGACGACGAGTCGGTGTCCGCTGAGCGGCCAGCGGATCGGGGAAGAGATGGGATCGTCGAATTGAGCGAGGCCAGACCGAAGGACGGGTTGGCGGACGGCTTGGACCCGGCCGATGCCGCCGATGGTGATGCGAGGTTCGTCGCGCCGGCGCGTGTTGTCGGAGAGACCGTCAACCGCGTTGACACAGTGCATGCCCGCGTGCCTCGGCTGCGCCCGATCCGATCCAAATAGGCGGTCGACGAGGGTGCAGAGGCCACTAGTGTTCCCGCCGTGTCTCGACCCTTCTATGTCTGTCTCTTATACACATCT
>JANZZE010000266.1 GCA_026419545.1 Acidimicrobiales bacterium | reverse complement strand
AGTCCACGCCGCGCGGGTTCTGATCGACGCGTGGCGCTGGCGTCCAGGTACCGCTCGGACGCGTGACCGACGGGAGCCGACTCCGGTCGAGACGGTGGCGTCCTTCTCGCCTGCTCGTCGCACATCACTGGGCACGCGACCGCGCGTTCAGGCCGCCGTCAAATCGCGGGCGTTCCCAGGACAACGCGAAACTCACGACGAGTGTAGGCATCGCGAGCTCAACCCTGGCCCGATGATCGCCTCCGGATGGCCAGCAGACGCCGGATCGCCCAGCCGATGACCCCCGCGAACAACACGAAGGTCAACGGCTCGACGATGAACCGGAACCGATTGTTCTCACCGAACTCCAGGAAGATGGAAGCCGCCGTCACGTAGCCAACGGTGACCCCACCGATGACAACCGCAAGGCGGGCGCAGTTGCGGCGCCGCCACTGGACCAACCCGACCAACCCAGCCAACGACACCACCATGGTGGCCACCACGATCGTGAAGCTCAGATGGAAGCGGCGGTCGGGCGCGGAGAGCGCCACCGGCCAGGCACCCGGGATCGCCACGGGCGGATCCCACGCCACATCGAGCAGCACCAACCGCCGGTACCACTCGTCAAGCGACCCGATCTCCTGGCGGTTGTAGTACACGAACGGAGTGAGCGATGCCGGCGTCGCCCACAGTTCGGCCGAGCCAACCACGTTACGCACATACCAACGTGGATGCGCGCGCAACACCCGGACCGATTCGTCCGCCAAGCCTGCGTACTGCTCGATCACGCACTCGTAGTTGAAGTTCTCGATCGGCGCCCCGTCGAAGAGCTGTCCCTGGTGCTTGTACTGCCGGGCGACCGCAGGGACCTGCGGGTGGTGCAGGCCGCAGGGAGGTGCAGGCTGTGGCGACGCCGTGACCGGGCCCACGCCCTCCTCGGCGAGCTGAGCCCGTTGCGCATCGGTCAACGGTTCGACAACCACCCGATGAAGGTTGAAACCAAACCATGAACTCAACTGCGGCGTACCGAACAGCAGCTGGTTCTTGAACATCACCCCGGCGACCACCAGCAATGGTACGCCGACGATCAACGCCCGCCTCGGTGGTGGCCAACGGTACGCGAGCAGCACCCCGACGACACCAATGAGCCAGACTGGGTGCAACAACGAACGGGTCAAGACCGCGGCCGAACCGACCGCCGCACACCCCACGAGAAGCCCAACGTTCGGCGCAACCCCGTAGCGGCCGGCCAACACGACCAGGACCACGAGCGCCACCGCGACTGGATATTCGTAGGACAGCCAGTTCTCGTACAACACCGTCGTGGGTGCGCAGGTGATCACTGCGGCGACCACGCCAGCGACGACCCGGCCGAGCCGCAGCAGCCTCCCCAGTTCGTGCAGAGCGAACAGCAACACCAAGCCGAGCACGACGTATGCCGCGTGAAACGACGTCGGCGGGGCCAACGGCGACCATCGCAAGACGAGCCCGACGAACAGGTTGAACAACGGAGGCTGCGCGTGCAGGTACCAGAGGCTGGTCCACAAGTCGTTGCGCAACAGTTCGGGGTCGAGCAGTTGCGACGAGTAGGTCAAGCCACTTGCATCGAACCTCACACCGGCCCACCAGTACACGGCCCTGCTGACCGCAAAGACCGCGACGAGGACCAGCCGGACCCGACCGGTTGGGCCGGCAAAGAACTTTGCCCCCGCCACGCTCCGGGCCAGGAAGCGGAACACCGACCGGCCCCAATCGTCGGGTCCGGCGACCGAGCTCATTTCGGCGACACCATCACGCTGGTCGGACGACGGTGCCCTCAGCCCGGTCTTCCACCACGAACCCGCGGGCAGCGATCTCATCGCGAAGTGCATCAGCCTCCGCCCATCGCTTAGCGGCACGTGCCTCGTCCCGCCTGCGCGCGAGTTCGCGGATCTCGTCGGGCACCTCCGCTGTCTCGGTCCGCAGCCGCAGCCCCACCGCCTCGCAGATCTCGCGCACAGCACCGACGAGACTCTCGGCCCGGGCCAGGTCGCCGTCGTCGAAGGCTTGGTTGGCCTGGCGCACCGTCGTGAACAGCACGTCCATCGCGCCCGGGGTGTCGAGATCGTCGTCCATCCGTGCCCGGAATTGTTCGAGCGCCGCATCGTCGGCCTTGGCGGTGGCGAAGCGGTCACCGGCCCTGCGGGCCAAGGCGTCGAGCCGGGACAGCGCTCGTGAGGCGTCCTCAGTGTTGGTCCGGTTGATCTCGACCGGCGAGCGGTAGTGGGAGCGCAACACGAGGAGCCGGTACGCGCGTGGGTCCCCGGAGTCGATCAGCTCCTGCAGGTTGGTGAAGTTGCCGAGCGACTTCGACATCTTCTCGCCACCAACCTCCACGAACCCGTTGTGCATCCAGTGGCGG
>JANZZE010000265.1 GCA_026419545.1 Acidimicrobiales bacterium | reverse complement strand
AGATGTGTATAAGAGACAGTTGCTCGACGTATCCGGCGCAGCGTGCAGCTGGAAGGTGCGGAAGTCCAGCACCTGATCGTGATGAGCGAAGTAGGCCGCGTTGAGGTACCCACTAGCGCCACGTCCGACGAGCTGGCAATCCGTGCGAGACCGCGCATACCAGCCCCCAAGTACAGCCTGGGTCGAGGTGAGCGACGCGTCCTGCTCGACTGTCGACACGTGCCTCGCGAGCTGCCAGACCGACTCGGCTCTGTCCTGGATCAGGAGGTGACGGAGCCGCGCCCCCCGCCCTACGAGGACATCGATGAGGGGAACAACCAACGCCTCGACCTCGCTACTGCAGTGCCATTCGACCAGGGTCGCCACAGCGTCCTCGCCGAGGCGCACGAGCAGGCGTGGGAAGAGCGCACCACCACTCGCGTCGACCCAATCGACGACGAGGATCGGCTCTTCGATGGTCACGCCGGACGGAATTTCGAGCAGCAGTGGGTCGCAGAACGCCTGGTTCAAATGGCCGAAGACATCGACTGGCTCCGCCGAGAGTGCCTCGAACACAACCCCTTCAGGGTCGAGGTCGCAAAGGCGCCCGAGACGCACACCCGAAGCCCGCGCAGCCTCTGAGAGTTCGACTTCAGCCAGATACCCGTTCGCGACAACGGCAACCGCTCCTATGGAACCTAGAGCAGCCCGAACGCCCACTCCAGCATCGCGGGCGGCAGCGACCGACGTAGCGGCAGGAACGACTGATCCTGGTGGCGCGAAGCGATCGAGGTCGAGCTCATCGATGCGGCTGTAGCGCCAAACTTCCTCCGCGATACTCGGTAACCCGACGGCCTCAGCGCGTTCAGCCGCCGCAACCCGTCGCTCGATCAACCACGGGGGGCCGCCAAGTGCAGCCGCGGCAGAGGCGTCGAAGTTCGTCGTGATGATGCTCAGCGGAGCCTCCGTGGGACATCGGTGGGCTAGAGCCGATCGTCGGCGAATATACCCTATCGCCGTAGTGCAAATTCCAGCCTGCCCGCCGGGGCGGTCGCTCAGAGAAGGCGAGCCCGGCACAAGGCTTTCCGCCGTCGGTAGTCCTCGGAATCCGAGGGCTACTACGTGGTCCTCGAGATCGTCACCGGCCCGGCACAAGGCTTTCCGCCGTCGGTAGTCCTCGGAGTCGCCCAAGACGAGGCGCCGCCAGCAACCCGGCATCACGCGTCGGAACAACCAAGAACTCGGCGCGATCTCCTCGCCGTGGCTAGCGGCTACGGCGGAATCTGGCCTTCATCCTCTCGACAATCCCGCCAGCTGCCCGAGCCGATCGACGCTGCTCGGCCTCGACCTCGGCGAGCAGCCGAGGACCCGCTGCGTTCACGATGTCCTCGGCCTCGTCGAGTAGCTCGGCGATACCCTCTCCGACCGGCTCGTCAGGCGTGGGTGGGGTGACGAGCGTGCCGTAACTCCAGTTCACATCAGCAAACCGCTTTTCATACTTTGGGCAGTCGTCAGGACAGCGCCACGGTGCTTCGGGGGCGAGATCCAGGTTGCATTTCCGGACAGTCTCCCCGTTCGGATAGGTCCGGCTCTCGAAGTTCTTACAGTCTTGGCGCATTGGCACAAGACCATGCTGCCAGACAGCCGAGCAACTGCCGCCGCGGACAACCGTTCGCCAGCTCTTCTCGGGCGCAGGCGGTCACGCCGTATCCGAGCCAGCGTGCCTACTCAGAACGATGAAGCGTGCCAGAACGTCGACAGGGCAGTCACCCTTGCCTGGTTGCCTGGTCGGGCGCCATTTCGTTCTCCCGCGAACCTAAGAGCGCAATAGAAGGTGAACCGTTCGAGCGGTCAAGCCGAACCAGATTCAGGACGCAGCCTGCCGGGTCGCCCAAGCTTCCTGGACGCAGCACTCAACCGGCGTGCCTCCTCAGAGACTCGATCGGTGACGATGTCGGCGCCAGTTGGCCCCGCAGTGTCGTGATCAGTCTTGTGGCCTGGGTGCACCACGATCTCTGTTTCACCTAGTCGCACGCGCTGGCCGGCCTTGAGAAGGGTCGGCTCCGTCACCCGTTGTCCGTCGACAAACGTTCCGTTGGCACTGTTCAGATCCTCGAGCACCAATCCGGCAGCGGTGGGATCGAGCCGAAGATGGCGGCGTGAGACCGTCGGGTCTTCAAGTTGGAGTCCATCACAATCACGACCGACCTCGACAACATCGTCGATCGACATAACCCTCGACGGATGGCCTGGCTCAATGATTTGAACCCAATACGTGGCGCCCATACACCCGCTACCTCAGCAGGCCCAGCCGGCAGGTGCAAGTACCAACCCAACCAACCGAGAACAACGTGGCCAGCGCCCCAGGAAAGCGAGCGGACGAGCAGATCAGCGGGCGACCAGCACCAACACCGCGATGAGGACCACGATCGCCAAGCCCACG
>JANZZE010000264.1 GCA_026419545.1 Acidimicrobiales bacterium | reverse complement strand
GTACCGGGAGGCTGAGCCGTGATCGGCGCGACTCCCTGGGCAGAACAGCGGTTGTCTGGGGTTCAGGGGCGCGACACAGAGCCCGCGAGGCCTGCTTGGACAGGCACCAGCGAGTCCCGATTGGAGATCGCTTGGGAGCCCTAATGGCGCGGATCGCATTCAAGCGTGCGAGACTCGAGACATGGTTGAGGCCGCAACCCGCGTAACCCTGACCCGAGAGGCAGTCGTTGCCACTGCGCGCCAGCAGATCGTCGACAAGGGTCTTGATGCCATCTCGCTGCGCCAGATCGGGGCAGCCCTCGGTGTCACAGCTCCTGCGCTGTACGCCTATGTGGCTGACAAGCGTGACCTGCTTCGAGCCGTTGCAGAGGGCGAGTTCCGGGATCTGATCAGTCGGTTCGCTGCCGTGGAGGAGACGGACCCAATTGCGCGGCTGCGCGAACTCAGCCGGGTCTACGTCGAGTACGCGACCGAAAACCCGGAATTGTTCAAGACGATGTTCCTCTTTCCTCCCGAATTGACCATTACCGAAGCAACGGGGCAGGAGCTGCCGATCGCGACCCAGGCCTTCAACTACGCGGTCGACGCGATAACCGACGCGATGAACGCAGGTGTTCTGCGACAGGATCTCGACCCGACCCTCGTCACCTTCACGTCCTGGACGGCGACCCATGGGCTCGCCACCGTGTTGAATCTCGGGTTCAACTTCGACGACGCCACGAAGGATCTGCTCATCGATCTGGTCCTCGACACAGTGCTCGCCGGTTTGTCCGCCAAGTAGGACATTCGCCTAGCGCTTCACCGCTGCGGGCATGCCCGCCGGCAAACTGCCGGGTGGGCTGTCGGTACTAAAGCTGTGGCGAAGCGCGTCGGCTCGTACCACGGATGGCTCAGTGGACCTCCGCAAACATGGCGAGCGCTTCGGGGACGCTGACGTCGGCCACGCCCGGTTCGTCGACCACAGCAGTGAGCCATTCCGGTCTGACCACCGTCGTAACCGCGATCGGCGAGTCGAGCTCGGACCACTGCATGATCTGGCGGACGTACTCGATGGCGTAGTCGGGTGGTCGCACGTCGCGGGAGAGTTCCATGAGGGCGAAGGGATCAGGTGTGGTCTCGGGTGGCTCGCCGAGCATGGCCACATGCGGCGAGCTTGGCCGGATGCCCCCGCCGACGAGACCGGGTCCGTCAGCCAGGATGATTCCCCGGACGAGGGTGGGTCGTGCGCCGGCGATCAGCAGAGCGATGTAGGCGCCGAGGCCCCGACCGTAGATCGTTGCCTTGCCCAGGTGATGCAGTGCCGCGTCGACGTCGGCCATGAGGATCTCGGCCGTGTAGCCACCGCCGATCGGGAGAGTGGACTGGCCGTGACCGGTGAAATCGAGTCCGTACACTGGACCGCCCCAGCTTTCGAGGTGCGCGGGCACTTTAGCCGGGGTGCATTCGCCGAGCCCGTGTAACAACAGCAACGGGCGTCCCCATCCTTCACGCAGTAGGTGGAGCGCTAACCGCGATTTGCCGTGCACCAGCGTGATAGGGCCGTTGCTGATTCGATCGGTTGGTTGGCTCCCCACGATGTCGACACTGTCGGCTAGCGGTGGTTCGTGCCGGTTTTCGTGTCGTCCAGCATTCATGTGCCGCGAGCGAGACGAGGCCGGCCGCGGCGCAGGATGGTCGGAGAGGAACTCGAGGACGAAGTCGGCAATCAGCCGGGGTTGCTCGATGTGGACGAAATGCCCGACATCTTCGAGTGCTTCGAAGCGGAAGACTGGCGGCTGGTTGGGGTAGACGTCTTTGGGTTTGGTGCCCCAGCCCATGACTTCGTTTTGAAGACCGAGCACCCCGAGCACGGGCACGCCGATTCCGGGAAGTCGCTGCATCGACCATTCGGGCCGCCACGGGCCGAACCCTCCGAGGCGCATCGCTGGGTCGATCTTCCAGCGCCAGCCGTCGTGGTCTTTGCGGGCGCCGATTGGGACCAGGTATTCGAGCCATTCGAGTGGCAGGCGAGGGTTCATCCGCTGGCGACGTTTCGCCAACTCCTCAATGGTGCCGGGTTTCCGTTCTGATCCGGCGACTCGGCGGCGATGATCGAGCCATCCCTCGAGTTCGCCCCGGAGCATCTTGGTCCGCTCATGGTCGGCCAGGTCTGGCCAGTTGTTCTTGGACGGCAATCCGTCGAGGTTGATCAGGTGGGTCAACCGGTGAGGGAGCGCGTGGGCGAGATCGAGCATGAGTCCACCGCCTTTCGAGTGCCCTAAGAACACCACCGGCTCGTTCGGGCTGACTGTGTTCAGCACCGCGACGGCGTCGCGTAGGTCGCCCGACCAGCTGTAGAGGACCGCGTGCTCGCTGTTGCCGTGGCCACGTGCATCCCAAGACACGACTCGGTAGCCCTCGGCCGCCAACATCGGCGCGAAGACGTCGAAGGTGCCGGCGAAATCGAAGCCCCCATGGGCCATGAGGATGGTTGGTC
>JANZZE010000027.1 GCA_026419545.1 Acidimicrobiales bacterium | reverse complement strand
GTATTCCTGCACATTACCTCCAACGACGTCATCCACTCGTTCTGGATCCCCCAGTTGAACGGCAAGAAGGATGCAGTACCAGGCCAGTTCAACAACTGGAAGCTCCGGGCAGACCAGCCCGGCACCTACCTCGGTACCTGCACCGAATTCTGCGGTCTCTCTCACGCCAACATGCGTATGCTCGTTCGCGCCGTTTCAGTTGATGAATATGAACGCTGGCTGGACAACCAACGGAAGCCAGCGCGCAAACCTGATCCGGCGGACACTTTGGCCGTGGAAGGAGAGAAGCTCTTTGCTAGCCAGCGTTGTGCGAATTGTCACCTCGTTCGGGGGCTCAACGATGACAAGGTCGCTGGACCGGATGGTGTCAAGGCCCAACTCGTGGCTGGCGTCGCCCCTGACCTGACGCATTTCGCTAGCCGGGGAGTATTTGCTGGGGGCATCTACAACTCCCACTATCCGAACCCTGCCGGGGCGAACCAGCCATTCGGCGCGACCTGCACAAACGAAAATCTTGAGGCCTGTGGCGATCCTCGTGATCTGAGCTTGCCGGGCAATCCAGACAACCCGCCGTACCGGCCATGGCTTGAGCAGTGGCTACGTGATCCAAAGAGCCTCAAGCCGATGGCGCCGGACGAATCGCAGAATCCCGATGCGGGTGGGCGAGTCCGGGGTATGCCCAACCTCGGGCTCAACGAGGAGCAAATCGATCAGCTGGTCGCCTACCTCCTGACGCTCAAGTAGGAGACTGAGTAGCGATGGTAGATGTGCTCGCGCTTCCTTCCGGAGAGCAAACCCGCACCGAGCAGCCGCTCGGTGTCTTTACGCGCCCGAAGCCGAAGGCAGGTTGGCGGTCGTGGATCACCACCGTCGACCACAAGAAGGTTGGCATCATGTACGGCGCTTCGGCGTTGCTCTTCTTCTTGGTCGGCGGTGTCGAAGCGTTACTGATCCGAATGCAATTGTGGGCGCCGCGCCAGCACCTCCTGAGTGCTGACACCTACAACCAGGTGTTCACGATGCACGGCACGACCATGGTGTTCTTGGTCATCATGCCGATCGGCGCGGCATTCGCGAACTATCTGATCCCCCTCCAGATCGGAGCACGAGATGTCGCTTTCCCGCGTCTCAATGCGTTCAGCTTCTGGTGTTTCCTGTTCGGTGGGATCTTCCTGAATACGAGCTGGCTGCTCGGTGGCGGCGCTGATGGCGGATGGTTCATGTATGCACCGAACAACGGTGTCCTTTATTCACCCAGTCATGGAATTGACTTCTGGGTACTCGGCCTGCTCATCACTGGCATCGCGTCGCTCGTGAGCTCAGTGAACTTGATCACGACAGTGCTCAACATGCGTGCGCCGGGTATGTCCCTGATGAAGATGCCCATCTTCACCTGGATGGCACTGGTGACACAATTCTTGCTGTTGTTTGCACTGCCGGTCATCACGGTGGCGCTGTTCCTGCTCCTTTTTGACCGTTTGTTCGACTCGAACTTCTTCGACGTGGCCAACGGAGCGAGCCCGTTGCTCTGGCAGCACCTCTTCTGGATCTTCGGTCATCCAGAGGTCTACCTGATGATCCTGCCATCGTTCGGCTTGATCTCCGAAATACTGCCGGTGTTCAGCCGTAAGCCCATCTTCGGTTATTCGTTCGTAGTGTTCTCTGGGGTTGCCATCGGCTTTATGGGATTCGGCGTTTGGGCTCATCACATGTTCGTTTCAGGAATCGGGCCGGTCTCAGTCACCGTGTTCTCGCTCACCACGATGTTCATCGCCGTGCCGACCGGCGTGAAAATTCTCAACTGGACCGCCACGATGGTGCGGGGGAAGCTGCGATTCGATACACCGTTGCTTTTCTCGATCGGTCTGATCACGATGTTCACCATCGGCGGCCTCTCCGGAGTCAGCCACTCAATTGCACCGAGTGACACCCAGCAGACCGACACGTATTACATCGTCGCTCATTTCCATTACGTGTTGTTTGGCGGCGCATTCTTCGGCTTCATGGGTGGCTTCTATTACTACTGGCCCAAGGTATTCGGCTACATGCTCGACGAGCGGCTCGGCAAGTGGAATTTCTGGACGCTGATGCTGGGCTTCAACTTGACCTTCGGTCCGATGCATATTCTCGGCCTACAGGGGATGTCGCGTCGCTACTACACCTACGACGCAGGCTACGGCTTCGATTTCTGGAACAAATTGGCGACAATCGGTGCCTTCGTCATTGCGCTGTCGGTGCTGCTGTTCTTCGTCAACATCATCTACAGCTGGCAACAATCGAAGAACCGTCCTCCGGTCACCGACGATCCATGGGACGCTCGGACGCTTGAGTGGATCACTCCAAATCCAACCCCAGAGTGGAACTTTGACCCGATTCCGACCGTGACCCGGGTTGACGAGTTTTGGCATCGGAAGTACGCCGAGACTGCCGATCACCGCTTGGTCAAGATCGCTGATGCAAGCGAGGTCGTGCAGCACAGCGACGGCAAAGGCGTCCATCTGCCCTCGCCTTCGTATTGGCCGATAGTCCTTGCCTTCGGCATTCCGATCATCGCGTACGGCCTCCTCTTCAGCCTTTGGCTTTGCCTGCTCGGTGCTCTGATCGTCGTCACTGCCATTTTCGGCTGGGCGTTTGAGCCACCTGATGACCCAGAAGCGGCCCATGGTGACGAGCCTGGTCCCGATGGCGAGCATGAAGAGGCGACGGAATCCGCTGCCGAAGGCGAAAGGGAGGTGGCTTCCGTTGGCTGACACTGCCGTTGTTGCCCAAACGCACGAGATCGGGGACGATCCCCATGCACATGCCGTCCATCACGCAACCAATACGGGCATTTCGAACACGAAGCTGGCGATGTGGCTGTTCCTTGCCTCGGAGTGCCTGCTGTTCGGCGGTTTGATCAGCACGTACCTCCTGTATCGGAATCCACTTCCAGGCGAGGGTCCGGGTCCACATGAGATATTCGATATCCCGTTCACCTCGGTGAGTTCGTTCGTCCTTCTGATGAGTTCGCTCACCATGGTGTTGGCCGTTTCAGCCATCGAGCGTGGTGACCACCAGCGCTTGCGCATCTGGCTGGCCGCGACCGCGCTGTTGGGCGGGGTCTTCATCTCCGGCCAGGTGTATGAGTTCACCGCCTTTTATCGCGAGGGCATGGGCTACACGACGAGCAGGTTCAGCTCCGCCTTCTACACGCTCACCGGGTTCCACGGAGTCCATGTCACTATCGGAATCCTGATGCTGCTTTCGTTGTTGTTCATGTCCTTGCGGGGCAACTTACCGGAGAACAAGTCGGAGACCGTTGAGATCGTCGGGTTGTACTGGCACTTCGTCGACGTGGTCTGGATCGTAATCTTCGCCGTGGTCTACTTGATTCCTTGAGAGGTTCGGGAATGGCCGTACACCATCCACCCCAGCCCACCGTTCCTGCAGCCGTTCTCGACGGGGCAGTGGCGGATTACCCACGTGACCGTCGGTATTGGATCGTCGCTCTGGTGCTTGGTGGCCTTACGGTTATCGAAGTCCTGACCTACGTTTTCAAAGATTCAATATTTAAGGAGCCTTACGTCGTCACGCCGACGCTCCTGGTGTTGATGGCATTGAAGTTTTGGATTGTTGCTGGCTACTTCATGCACCTCAAGTTCGACAAGCGGCTGCTCACAGTGGCGTTTTATTCAGGAATCGTGTTAGCGATACTCGTGTACCTCGCGACCCTGACCGTTTTCCGCTTTTGGTGGCCAACGAGCTCGGGTGTCAACTGTTCGACGACGCATGAATACTCGGCCATCAATCCGGACTGCGCAACTCCAAAGCCGTGATCTCGGCCCGTACCCCGGAGTGTTGAGCTCCATTAAGCTTTAAGAGCTCGTACGCCTGATCGAAATTAGTCCCAACGGAATGTAGCCGCCGCAAGTAGCGGAGCGCCGAATGCCCAGGCAACCAGCACCGCCCAGGTGTTGGCCGGCACGGAGGTGCCGTAATCAAAGGCGCTGGCCATGATTTGACTCAAAGCCGCGGCAGGCAACAGTTCGGCCGTGATCTGGACAGGACCCGGGAGCTTGTCGAGAGGCACGATCATTCCGCCCAGCAAGAGCAACAAGATGTATAGCGCATTCGCCAGGGCCAGCGTGACCGTTCCCCGCAGTGTCCCGGCCATGAGGAGCCCGATTCCGGCGAAAGCCGCGGTGCCAGCAATGATGGCAGGTACGGCCAGTGTGGCCCGCCCAGATGGATGCCAGCCTAGGGCAACGGCAGCAAGGATGATCAGAGCGAACTGCAGCGCTTCGATCACGAGGACCACGGTGAGCTTTGCAGCGATCAGCCGTGGTCGTCCGAGCGGGGTTGCGCCCAGCCGCTTGAGGACGTGGTAATGCCGCTCGAACCCAGTTCCGATACCGAGGCTGACCATCGAGGTCGACATCACGGCGAGCGCCAGGATGCCCGGTGCGAGGAAATCGACGGGTTTTTCGACCCCGGCCGGTTTCGGCAGGACGTCGACCAGTGAGAAGAAAACCAACAGCAGCAGGGGTATGCCCAGCGATACGAGCATCTGCTCGCCCTGTCGTAGGCTCAGTCGGAGTTCCGTTGCCGTCTGAGCCAGATACGGACGGATCTTTCTCATCGCTTGCCTTTCTGAGGTCTTTTGCTCGAACCGCTCGACTCTGGCTTGGGACTCGGGTGTTCACGTCGGCGTGTCGTTCACGTGCGTTTCCTACGCGGACGCACGCTCCGACGGCGCGGTCGCTCTGGCCGAATTTCATGGACTGGATTGTCTTTGGAGGCTTCAGTGGTCAGTCGAATGAAAACCTCTTCGAGGCTTTGGCGTGCTGCTCGCAGATCCCCGAGGGCAACGTTGTGCTGAGCAAGCCAACTGGTGAGCGCGGCGACGAGTCTTGGTTCGGGTGCAGCTGCGACCCGGTACGTCCCAGGTGACCGCTCCTCGACCGAGACGCCGAGTGCTCTAGCCATTGCCTTTGTATCCAAGCCTTCCCTGGCCGTGAACTGGATGTCATCATTGATGATCGCTGACATCAACTCCTGAGGTGGTCCGGAAGCAAGCAAACGGCCGCGGTCGATAATCAGCACACGATCCGCCAGCTTCTCAGCCTCGTCGAGGTCGTGGGTGGTGAGGAGGACGCAAGTTCCCCGATCGCGCAGCTCGCTGACTTCCTTGCGGATGAGCTGACGGCCAACTGGATCGATGCCCGCTGTCGGCTCGTCGAGGAACACGACCTCTGGGCGACCCACGAGGGCCAGTGCGAGTGACAGTCGCTGCCGTTCGCCACCTGAGAGATGTCGCCACGGCACCGACAGTCGATCACCGAGTCCCACCCGTTCCACCAGCGCTTCAGGATCTTCTGGATTGTCGTAGTAGGCCGCAAACAGACGTATTACCTCAAGTGGCCGGATCGAGGAATACACACCCCCTTCTTGCAGCATGACCCCAATGTGTCGAGTCAGCTCGGCGTGGTCGTCGATCGGGTCGAGTCCCCAGACGCGGACCTTTCCTTTCGTGGGGCGGCGGTACCCCTCGAGGGTTTCGACCGTCGTTGTCTTTCCCGCTCCGTTGGGCCCGAGTAGGGCCACTATCTCTCCCGCCGAAGCCGAGAAGGAAAGCTCCTCGATAGCCAACACGTCCCCATATCGAACGGTCAGGCCGGTCACTTCGATTGCGGCGCCATTCACTCAGCCCGAAGCTACTGGCACAGCGTGGCTCGGTCGAAGTCCGGTCATGGTCCGCAAACCGGCACCAGGTAGCGTTGCGGCCATGATCGACGTCCGGCGAATTCGGAGCGACTACGACGGTGTTTACGCAGCGCTTGCTCGCCGGGGCATGGACGCGCTCCCCGGTCTTGCTGAAGTCCGTGAGCTCGATGAGCAGCTACGAAAGGTTGCAGCCAAGCGTGATCAGACCCGCGCTCAGATCAAGGAGCTATCGAATCAAGTCGCGCACCTGCATCGTAAGGGCGATCGCGAGGAGGCAGCAGCACTTCAGGCCGAGAGCCGTGAGCTCGGTGAACATGAGAAACGACTCAGCGTCGAGGCCGATGATCTGCGTAACCAGATTCGGGAGCTCTTGCTGCGGATCCCGAACCTGCCCGCTGACGACTGCCCCGACGGTGAGGACGAAAACGACAATGTCGAGCTCAGGCGAGTCGGGTATGACCCTGAGACTTATGGATCGCACCAGCGCGTGCCTCATTGGGAGATAGGTGCGGAACTTGGCATTCTCGACATCGAACGCGCCGTCAAGCTCTCCGGCTCGATGTTCACGATGTTTCGCCAACAAGGAGCAGTGCTCGCCCGGGCGCTTTGTCAAGCAGCGCTCGATCGTAATTCGGATGTGTTCGAAGAGATTCGTCCGCCGAGTGTTGTTCTCACCGAGACCATGATCAGCACCGGTCACCTCCCGAAATTCGCGGACGAGGCCTATCAAATTGAACGTGACGACCTCTGGCTGATTCCCACGGCGGAGGTGCCGCTCACCTCGCTCGGGCGTGACGAGATCCTCGATGAAGGGGATCTCCCGCTGCGCTATATGGCCTACACGCCGTGTTTCCGCAGAGAGGCGGGATCTGCGGGACGAGATACGCGCGGTCTGCTTCGCGTGCACGAGTTCGACAAGGTCGAGATCCTTGCCTACACGACCCCGGACCAGTCCGCCGCCGTGCACGCCGAGTTGCTGGCGCGGGCCGAATCGATGATCGCCGATCTCGGCCTGGCATACCGGGTCATCGACCTATGTGCTGGCGATCTCGGGAACTCAGCAGCCCGCACATTCGATATCGAGGTGTATGCCCCGGGTTGTGACAAGTGGCTCGAGGTTTCCTCCGTTTCGTGGTTCAGTGATTATCAGGCCCGACGAGCCAATATTCGCTATCGCCGCGCTGAGGACCGTCGGACAGAAATCGTGCACACCTTGAACGGTTCAGCACTTGCGGTGCCGCGGGTATGGGCTGCGTTGGTTGAGACCCATCGGCAGCCGGATGGGTCGATACGCATCCCTGAGGTGCTTCATCCTTACTTCCGTGGAGCGACGACCATATCGAAGTGATGGTGCCGGAGGAGGTGGAGCGGGTGGGTCGTGCTCCTGACCAACGCGAGTCCGGACTGCCCGAGCAGCCAGGTAGCGGCTCGCGAGCGCAGTCGTTCCTGTCGCTGGGCGCGATCTGTGGGCTGATCTTGTATGCCTACGTCGTGGTCGCCGTGTTGCAATTGGTCGTTCTTGACGTGGATCGGTCACGTTTCGACTCGCTCCATCGGTCGTTTCGCCAATGGCCGTATAGGGTCGCCATTGCGCTTGCTGCATCGGCTGCCATCTTCCACACCCTCGACGGGCTGCGTCGCACGTTTGCGGACTTCCTTCCACAGCAGCGCCGACACGATGCGCTCTTGCGCGCTCTGGTGGCCTTTCTCACCCTCGCAGTTGGTGTGCCCGCGGTCATGGTGATTCTCTGGCCTGCGATTGTTGGGAGGCTTCCTTGACCGAACCCGTCCAAACCGAGCGGTCGTGGGCTTGGCACCTGACTCGAGTCTCTGGTCTCGTGCTAGCTGTTCTCGTCCCGCTCCACTTCGTCAGCGCTCACATCATCAACGACACCGCGCTCTCCACGGGAGGCCGAATCGCAACTCGCTGGCGCAGCTCAGTCTGGCGTGCCTTGGACTGGGCCTTCCTGACCCTCGCGTTGGTACATGGTGGTCTAGGCATTCGGGCGCTCGCTGCAACGGTGCTTGGCCAGAAACGTGAGCGTGGGCAAGCAGTCATAACCGCAGTTGTCTTGGTAGTGACTGCAGGGTTGGTAGCGATCACCACGTTCGTCCTCTTCACCTACGAAATCACGCTGTAGGTCTGCGCTGGCCAAAGGTGCCATGGGTGCTCGCCACGGTGGCGGATGCGCGTTGACCGAGTTGTGCCGTGATTGGACGGATCTCAGCCGCCTGAGAGGGCCAGGCCTGCGATTGCGGCCGTGACTGATCCGAGCACGGTGAAGGCCACGTACCCGATCGCTGCGCGGCGCTTCTTGTGTTCCCAAAGAGATGCCACGTCGCGGGAGAAGCTCGAAAAGGTCGTGTAGGCACCGAGAAATGCGGTCCCGGCCAACGTTGTGGCTGGAGGCGACCACGCCATGATGAGGCCCAGGGCGAAGGAACCAGTGACGTTGACCAGCACAGTTCCCCAGGGGAAGACGGGGCGATTCAGTGCTTCACCGGCGAGAGCGCGGCTGATCGCTCCAGCTCCAGCCAACAGCACGAAGGCAAGGGCGACCATCACGCGCTCCGCCCGTCTCTTAGCCCGGTACTCGCCGGGTTCTCGCGTCCTGCCGAGGTGTCCGCCACGATGCCGTTGCGACCTTCCACCGGCAGCAGCAGTGCGAGGATCTGTCGACCTGCAAGTGCGCCGAGCACGGCGGCAGCGACTGCTCCGAGTACTGACCCGAGGAGGTACAGCACACCGATACTGAGGTGACCGGATCGCAATAGTTGGGCGGTTTCAACCGCGAATGTCGACATCGTGGTCAAACCGCCACAGAACCCGACACCGACCCAGTCATGGAGTGCGAGTTGATGACGTGGGTGGCGCCACTGCTCTGCCAGCGCAAACCCAAGTACTCCGCTACCCACGAGGTTGATGATCAACACCGGCCAGGGGAATGCCCCATCGGTGATCGCTGTCGCAGTTACTGGCCACGACTGCGACACCAGCCATCGTAGGGAGGCGCCCGCTGCCCCTCCGCTTCCAATGGCGAGCATCCGGTGGGTTCGAGCGATCATCAGGGCAGGACGCGTAGCACCTCGTCAGCCGTCAGGCGGAGATGGTCGAGATCGTTCAGATCTAGGACCTGAAGGTAGATTCGCTCCGCTCCCGCCTCAGCGAAGGTGGCAAGCTTGTCGAGGACTTCAGACGGGGTTCCGGCGGCGCCGTTTTGGCGCAATTCGGCTGCGGACCGACCGATGTTGCCGGCGCGGAGCTCGACTTCCTCATCGGTGCGGCCACAGCACAGGACCAGGGCCGCCGAGTAGATGAGTGAATCCGGATCCCGGCCCAGCTGCTCGCACGCCTTTCGTACGCGGGTTCGCTGATTCCGGAACGTGTCGACTGGCGCAAATGGAACGTTGAACTCCGCGGCGTACCGGGCAGCCAACTCTGGTGTCCTCTTCTTCCCGAAGCCACCGATGATTATCGGCGGCCCACCGGCTTGTGTTGGCTTCGGTAGCGCGGGCGAACCGATCAGGCTGTAGTGCTCGCCTTCGAAACTGAACTCGGATTTATCAGGAGTTCGCCATAACCCGGTGATGATCTGGAGCTGTTCGCCGAGCATGTCGAAACGTTGTCGGGTGGTCGGAAACGGTATGCCGTAAGCGACGTGTTCATCACCGTACCAGCCAGCGCCGATCCCGAGCTCGAGACGGCCACCGCTCATGTTGTCGACTTGTGCAGCAGCGACCGCGAGTGGACCGGGGAGCCGGAACGTGATCGAACACACCAGCGTCCCAAGTCGGATCGATGAGGTCTCTCGGGCGATCCCACCGAGGGTCACCCAGGTATCGGTCGGACCCGGCAGCCCATCGACCGAGCCCATCTTGAGGTAGTGGTCCGATCGGAAGAACCCCCCGAAGCCAAGCCGTTCCGCCTCTTGCGCCACGGTGAGTTGTTGCTCGTACGTGGCGCCCTGTTGGGGCTCAATGAAGATCCGAAGGTCCATTACGTCGGAGGCTATCCGTCGTCAGTGACGGAGGTGACGTCCCCGGCTGCTCGTAGCGAAGCGGGCGCCAACGATCTGGATCGTCGCCGACCTCGGTCTGAACCAGCTCGGTTCGCGATGAGCATGGTTCCGTTCTCCGATGCGAAGCTCGAAGGCCGAGTGCGACGATGATCGAAGCGGCCACGATGCCGGCCAGTAGCAACCCGATTCGGACCGGGCCTGTGTGCTGGATCCAGCTGCTGACCCGTGCGTTCAGTTCGAACACGAGCTGCGCCGGCCCCCCGCCACGGGTGTCGCCGCTGTAGACCCGAAGTTCGTAGTTCCCGTAATAGGCGACGTAGAGCCCGGCAATGATGAGTGCCACGGCAGCGATCTTGTTCACGTGGGGAAGGATGCGCCGGAGGGTACGGACGACTGTGGTTCGTGCAAGAGCGATGGCGAGCGTGAGGACAATGAGGACCAGACTCATTCCAACAGCGAAGGCGATGAAGGTCGCGATCCCTGCCGCAAAGCTCGCCTGGGTGAACGCGGTGCTCACAGTAGCCAGAAACAGCGAGATCGTGCAGGAAAGTGAGACGAACGCGTATGACACGCCAAACAGGAAGACTGAGGTGATTTCTCGGCCGGTGCCGAACCTGCGATTGGTGAAAGGTAGCTTGACTGAGATCGACCGCCCCCGCAGCATGGCGATCCCCAAGACCACGAGGCCGATGCCCAGCACGATGGTCAGCCAAGGGAGATATTCCTCGACCCCTCGAGCGGTTGTCTCGATGAGTAGGCCCATGGAAGCGAAGACGGAGACGAAACCTGCAGACACACTGGCTCCGACGGCCAAGGCGCGCAGGATGCCGACGTCGGGGTTCATTGAGTCGTGAGCACCTAGGTGGGAGTCGGTTTCTCCTTCAAGCCCGAGGAAGTAGGAAAGGTACGCGGGGAGCATTGCAAAGCCACATGGGTTGAACGCGGCGACCATCCCTAAGCCGAAGGCATACGCGAGTGGCGCACCCCTCATTCAGATCCCCACCTCTTGCAGCGCTCTTTCGAGTTCGTCGGCACTGATCTGTCCGGTGTGAAGGTAGCGGATGATTCCGTCGGCATCGACGATCATCGTTGTCGGCAAGCCGAGCCCACCGGATGCCACAGCGATGGAACCCTGGGGGTCCTTGCCGAGATCCCAGGTGACACCAGTTTTTTCGATGAGGTAGCGGGCACCCTCATCAGAGTCGAGGACGTTGAGCCCGACGAAGGCAACTTGGTCGCCTCGGGCCTGGTGCACTTTTTCCAATTCCGGCATCTCCGTGTGACAGGGCAGGCACCTAGACGAGAAGAAGTTCACGACGATGGGTTTCCCCCGATAGTTGGCAAGAGATGCCCTGCCCCCCTCGAAGCGTTCGTAGGATTCGGTGGGTGCGTGGGCCCCGATGGTGTCGCGACGGGGCAGCGTGTCCGCGCCGATGGGTAGGCCTCCTGCGGAGACCGAAACGCTGATTGACGGTTCGCCCTCGTTCCGCAGGGTCGATGTCCCGGTTGCGACCTCAGTGTCGAGCCCGGGAGATTCAGCTCGCAACGCCGCCACGACCGCCACGACGAACACGACCGTGGCCAGTCCGCAGGCAGCGAGCAGCCCCTTGGTCATATGTCGTGGCGGATTCCGGGGAGGCAGGGCGTCAGGTGGCGGTTCTGCGGTCATGTTCGGATCCGCGGCAGGAGGAAGACGGCAGTTGCTTCGCGCCCCCACGGTACAGCGCCGAATTGCGCGCTCCCAACGCAGCAGGGAAGACGAGTTCCCGGTCGGGTGCAGCATCAATGCCAAAGGCGGCTTTTGTGATCTTCAAGCGTCCCTCACGACGCGGTGCGGAACACGATCCTCTCTTTGAGTGTGATCGGGATCGGTACCTCGGGCAATTGATCTTCTGCGCGGGAATTTTTCGGGGGCCGGCCCCGTCGCCGCTTGTCGGTTAGGACCTTTCCGTTGAGGAAGAGCTGGCCACCCCACACGCCCCATCGTTCTCGGCGAGCGATAGCGCCTGCGAGACATGGCTCGATGACGGGACAGCGCGCGCAGATCGCCTTGGCCTGCGCAATGTCTTGGAGCTCCTCGGAAAAGAAAACCTTGGTGAGGCCGCCTCGGCCGTCGCGGCACGCAGCCTGATCCCACCAGTCACTGCTCCAGTCCTCGGTGATCTGCGGGGCCAGCATCGTCGATTTCCTTTCAGTTTGGCTCGGCTCCCCTGGGGCGCCGGCTCGGGTGTCTTTTCGTGCGGTTTGGCTCGATGGTGGGGGCGGTTTCGGGATTCGGTACTCAGATGGGGAGAAAGAAAGAAGGCCGCCGGTTTCCCGGCGGCCTTCGGAGGTCTGGGTCGCTGTGAATCAGTGCGACGGACTCCAATGCCGTCCGGGACGGTGCTTGGCAGTGATCGCCATGCGGAGGTAGGTGCCCATATCGGCGATGGCCGCACGCCAGGCGTTGGCAGCCAGCTTTACGGCAAGCGGGGCAACACGATTGATCATCATTCGATCTGCAGCGGGGTGGGCAGAAGAAAGCCAGAGCGCAGCGGCCTCCTGAGCCTTTGCTTCAGATTGGTGCATCTGTGTCGTCACTGGGTTCTTCCTCCCGCGACCTGAGCCGTTCGGTCGGTTCGGCTCGTTACCTGCGACCGTATCGCGATTAATTCGTTGCTCCCATCGGATCAAAAGACCTGCGTGGGGTCAACTCATTTTCCGGCCTGCCTTCCGTATCGGGGTTACGACGGAGCAGAGGAGTTGCCCTTCGCCGGCTAGGAAGAGCTGGGAAGGCGTCTCGTGCCGCGCGTGGCGTTGCGACTGAGCAGAGAGAAAGTCGGCCTTCGCCGGCTCGTCGTTGGGCAGCTAGCTTGCCGACATGCGAGAACCGGGGGCTGATCGGCTCGTTCCCGTTCCTCCCAGCGGTCGGGTGTTCCGGGGGCAGCGACGGGTCCGATTTGGAGATGTGAGCCAGCGCGGTCGGCTCCGCCTCGACGCACTGGCGTGTTACCTCCAGGACCTCTCCAGCGATGACACAGCGGACTCGGGTGTGGAGGACGACATCCCATGGGTGGTGAGGCGCTGTGTGGTCGAGATCTACAAGCCAGCGACTTTCAGGGATGACCTCGAGCTGGCTACTTGGTGCTCGGGGATCGGGAGCCGTTGGGCGGAACGTCGCGTCACTGCGACGAGCCCGAGCGGGGCGCATATCGAGGCGGCCACATTGTGGGTCCATGTTGACGTGAGCTCGGGCCGTGCCGTGCCACTGCCATCGACGTTTGCTTCCGTGTATGGCGAGGCGGCCTGCGGCCGAGAGATTTCCGCCCGTTTGCAACACGGTGTCGAGGTTCCCGACGATGCCGAGCGCATGCAGTGGAATGTTCGTGTTGCCGACATCGACATGCTCGGTCACGTCAACAATGCTGCGACTTGGGCCTTGGTAGAGGAAGTGCTTGCCCACCGACACGATCTCACGCCGCCATTCCGAGCTGAACTCGAGTACAGGCTTCCAATCGAGCTAGGTGATGACGTGCGGCTGGCATGGAGTGCCAACGACAAGGGGCTGAGGATTTGGGCGATGCGGGAGACCAGAGATGCGGCATTGGACGAGGTCTTGGCGAGCGCGAGAGTCCTGGCCCTCTAGGTCGTGGATCATGCCTCGGCCTCGAGATGTGTTCGGAGCTTTGGATTGATCTTCAACTTTGCGCTGCCATGAATCCTCTACCTCAGCTCGTCGTGGCGCTTGCGTTTGGCGCCTTGGATCAAGCGTCAACCGTTGGGTTCGACAACCCATCCCGCGCTGAGGACCAGGCCGCTGCGGCGATCCCGGATCACGAAGACGAAGGGACGGTCAGCGCTCAGCCGGGCAGCTGGGACCTTTGGGGTTCCCCGTTCTTGAACGGTCGCGGCCCGATTCTGGGTGCCTTCTTCATCCACGGACACAAAGGTTTGGTGCAATACAGAATCTAGGTGCAATGGCTCGTCAGTTGTGATGCCCGAGAAGTCAGCGTCGCGTGGGGCGAATGCGTTGGTGAGCCCAAGTGACCGCAGCGCATCATTCAGTGTGAGCTGTGTCGTGAACTGGAAGCGGGGGAGCCGTAGATCAACCGGGGTCGGAGTCAACGCTTGCGCGATGCGTTCGATGGTGTGCCAGTCGAGATTCGTGATGAAATGTGTGAAGCTGTCGGCATTGGGAACGACGACGAGTATTGATAGCTCTTGACCAAGGAACGCAAGCTCAAAGGCTTGCCATCCCTCCCCGGTTGCGGTGAGCACCCCGGACTGGAAATTCGCCGTCATCAGCGGCCTGTCTACGACCGTTCCATCGAGCAAGGTAAACGGTTGGTCCGTCGTTTGTTCGGGATCGAAGGGCAGTTCCCACGGGGCGCGAAGGTCAGTGACGGCCGTGCCAACCATTCGGGTACGTTCGGTGATTGTTCCTCGCGCCGCCAATTCGCCCACGGTTCCTGCCGTGCTTGACCTCGCCCATTCGTTGATTGCCGTACGCGCTGCGTCCGGGTCGGATCGGAAGTCGACGACCCGCAACCCTCCGCTGTAGGTGGACCCGAACTTGTCGAGGAACGACTGCTCGAAGCGCGTCCCTCTCGGGGCCCAGAGTGCGCCCGCGAGCCGCAGTTCGATGTTGCCTTTGCGGACCCGGTTCCGTCGTTCCCCCGTCCTCGTCGCCACCAAATGATCGAGGGCACCGAATCCGGCGCGTAGCGCGGGGAGATTCGTCGTGTGCAACACCGCAGCGAACTGGTCAGCAGTCGCCCCACTCGCGCCAGCGCTCGCCATGGACAACACCATGGCGACGTTGTAGGGCGACACAACGACATTTTCGCTTCCATGCCGAGCGACCAGGCTTCGGAGCAAGTCGGTACCGAATGCATTGACCGCGTCGACGGCCGGTTGTACGGCGGCCGACACCGGCTCGGTCCGCGGGACTCGCGTCCGTACCTCCTGACCTGGGTCGTCGACACCGCAGGACACGATAAGGAGTGACAGGGTGGCGATCACGGTGAGGAAAGCAGGCCGCCGGTCCACGACGACCAAGTCTGCCCTGTCCAGCGGTCGGCGTATGGTCATCGGGTGGTCCGGGGCGCCGAGGAGTACTGGCCGACGTGACGCCGGCGGACGGACCCTATGATCAATAGGTGCACGTTCTTGCGACCAGAGCCGCCGAGCGCGTGATCGAACGATGCCGGAGGGCACGCTCGGGAAGCTTGACCATCACGATTGGCACCGGGTGTTGTGAATCGACGGCGCCCTTCTTGTTCGAGGATTTTTGGCCTGGACCCGACCAAGAAGTTGTGGGAGAGGTCGCCGGGGTCCCAGTGTATGCGCCTGAGTACGTGCGGGACCTCTATCCCGGCGAGCAGGGTGTCGTTATCGACGTCGTTGAAGGCCAACTCGCCGAATCCATGTCGATCGAAACCGAGTTCAACTGTCGGTTGATCCTGCGCGGACTCGGTGTCGATCTCGGGCGCGACGACGCGTGCGAACTCGGTGAACGCCAGAAGGCCGCGACGATCGCAACTGGGGGACCGTCAAGGGTCATCGGTGAGCTACCTGAAGAGCTTCGACGCCTTCGCCTGAGGTGATCGATCACCAGCGCCCGCTACTTATTTCATCCGCTGACGCGCAGTGCACGGAATAGCCTGCAGGCATGAAGTACGTGGAGGTGAATGGGGTACGCCTTTCGGCGATCGGCGTTGGCTGTTGGCAATTCGGCTCACGCGAATGGGGCTATGGAGGCGAGTACGCACACAAGACTGCGATTGACATCGTTCGCCGTGCCCTCGATTTGGGAGTGAACCTCATCGACACCGCTGAGATCTACGCGATGGGTGCTTCCGAGCGCATCGTGGGTCGGGCGATTGAGGGAAGGCGGGTAGAAGCGTTCGTTGCCACGAAGCTCTTCCCGGTGATGCCGGTGAAACCGGTCGTTGAGTGGCGGGCCAAGGCGTCACGCCAGCGGCTCGGCATCGACACGATCGACCTGTACCAGATCCATTGGCCGAACCCGTTTGTGCCGTTCAAGACGACGATGCAGGGTTTGCGGTCGTTGCAGGACGAGGGTGTCATCAAGCATGCGGGAGTGAGCAATTTCAGTGCGGCTCAATGGGAGACTGCTGAACGTCACCTCGGTCGGCCTGTGCTGTCGAACCAGGTGCAATACAGCCTGGTGGCTCGCCGTCCAGACCGGGAAATCGTTCCGTATGCGCAGCGCAATGATCGGATCGTCATCGCGTACAGTCCGCTCGGCCAGGGCCTCCTCGGCGGTCGGTACGACAAGGACAACCTGCCGTCGGGATCGGCCCGTCGGATGAATGCCTTGTTTCTTCCAGAGAATCTGGAGAAGGCGCACCCGCTCCTGAACGCCCTCCGCGAGATCGGCCGAGCCCACGATGCGACGCCGGCGCAGGTGGCGCTCGCGTGGGTCATCCACCACCCCAATGTCGTAGCCATTCCAGGCGCGAGTTCGGTCGAGCAGCTCGAACGCAATGTTGCTGCAGCTGATCTCAAGCTCAGCGCCGACGAGATCGACCGACTGACGTCTGAATCCGATCGGTTCCGTCCAAAGGCTGGACTAGCTGCCGTGCCCGACCTGGTCCGTACGCGGTTTTCTTGAAGACGCTCGCGGCCCACCTTGCCATTGCAGTGCTCGAATCCCCTAGGCAGATGCGCTCAGGGAGAGTTCAAGTAGCGGTCGAAGTGTCCACCCCGGTCGGTGCAGCGTCGAGCGCGGCTATGGCGGCATCGAGGAGTCGAGCTGAGCAGCTCGCCATGTCAACGGGCGGAGCGGCGTCCGTCACGATCCGCTCGGCGATGGCACGGAAGGCTTCTGCGGCCACACCTTCGCCGAGCGCGACCGGTCTCCCATCGTCTGCTCCGGATGCGACTGCAGGCTCGAGAGGAACCTGGCCCAACAGGGGAGCTCCGGCGGCACGAGCGAGTGCTTCTCCACCACCGGCGCCGAACAACCGGTATGTGGTTCCGTGCTCGCAAGTGAACTCGCTCATATTTTCGATGATGCCAGCTACGCGGAGGTAGCACTTTCGTGCCATGTTCACAGCTCGCGCTGCCACCTTTTGCGCTGCAAGCGCCGGTGTCGTCACCACGATCATGTCCGATCGCGGCAGCAGTCGGGCCAAGCCCATCTGGACGTCACCGGTGCCCGGAGGCAGATCGATGAGCAGGTAGGCGAGGTCGCCCCATTGGACATCTTCCAGGAAATGCTGCACGGCGCGATTCAGCATCAATCCCCGCCACATCAGGGCTGATTCTTCATCTTCGACGAGGAGCCCCATGGAGACCACTTCCAATTCGCCGTCGCCAATGGAGGTGCGCAAGGGGATGATCTGCTTTCGTTGGTCATCGGCCATTGTTCCGCGGAGCCGTCCTTCGAGCCCGAGCATGCGCGGAACGGAGAATCCCCAGATGTCGGCATCCATGACACCGACCCGCAACCCCCGCAAGGCAAGTGCTACCGCAAGATTGACCGTTATGGATGACTTGCCAACCCCGCCTTTGCCAGAACCGATGGCCAAGACCTTTGTTGTCGGGGGGACCATCGTCGCCGGGGCATTCTCGCGGGCGTTCCAGCGTGCTCGGGCCATCGCTGCCGACTTTTCTTCCGATGAGAGCTCGGTCCAGTTGAGGTGAGTGCTCCTGACACCAGGTAGAGAACCGACTCGTGCCCGGATATCTTTTTGGATCTGGGCCCGCAATGGGCATCCAGTGGTGGTGAGGGCGATCGACACGGTGACATCACCCTCGGGGCTGACGTCGACACGCTTGACCATGCCGAGGTCGACGATGTCAGACCCAAGTTCGGGATCGATCACGCCCCGCAGAAGACCCTGGATCTCTTGGGCGCTCGGGGGAGGAACGGGGTTCGCCAGCGATCCGGACACGCTGCTGATTCTAACGGGATTCACCGTGTAAACTAGGGGTGTGACCGGAAGCACGGATGGCGGTCGGCGAGGGGGGTCCCGCCCGGTTCCCGACGAGAGGCTGCGGAAGTCTCGGCTCGACATCCTGAAAGCTCTTGGGGACAACACCCGTTATGCCATTTACCTCGAGTTGGCGCGTTCGCCGCTACCGCTGGCTACTGCCGAGATCGCCGATGTCCTCGGATTGCATGTCAACACGGTGCGTCCGCATCTCGAGCGAATGCGGGAGGTTGGGCTTCTCCAGGTCCACACCGAGGGGCGCGGGACCGTTGGTCGCCCGCAGCATCGTTATTCCCTCGCCCCCGATGCGCCGTCGCTCGGTCTCGAACCATCGCCCTATCCGACGATGGCACGTGTGTTGCTGTACGCAGCACACGAAGCGGGTCTTGACCGGAGCGAGCTCGCCGAGGCCGGCCGGGTCCAGGGTGGGGCGGATGCTCAACAGTGGACTGACGGAACCGCGTGTCTCGAGGCGCTCATCGTCGAGCAGGCCAAGCTCGGCTTCGACCCAGCCGTCGTCGATGACGATCAAGGGGCGACGATGGCGTTTGCCCACTGTCCATTTCGGGAATTGGCAGAGGCCTATCCGGACCTCGTATGTGGGCTGCATTGCGGGTTGGTCGAAGGATTCGTCGAAACGCTCGGCGGAGCGCGCGTCGCACAGTTCCATTCGTTGCTGGCCCGAACGCCTTGTCAGGTCGAACTCGCGCTCGAGCCGGCCGGGGGGCGGGCCGGATGATGGTCGAGGGTAGGGGATCCATACACGTTCGGTTAACCTCATAATGTCCAGGAGTACTCAGGAGGACTGATGATCACGCTCACCGATTCGGCAGCCGTGAAGGTGAAGGAGCTCATGGCCCAGGAAGGCGATGAGGGCTTGATGCTTCGCGTCGCAGTCCGACCTGGGGGATGTTCCGGGTTCTCATACGAGATGTTCTTCGATACCGACCGCAGCACCGACGACGTGCTCGAAGAAGTCAGCGGGGTGAAGGTCGTGGTGGACCCGTCGAGTGCGCAGCTGCTGAAGGGCGCGACGCTGGATTATCGAGACGGTTTGCAGGGCGCTGGGTTCTCGATCGACAACCCGAATGCCACCCGCACATGCGGCTGCGGTCAGAGCTTCAGTTGAGCCACTGAGAGAGCTGATTCTGCGCTTTGTCGTCGACGGCCAGCCCGTCGAAGTTCCTTATGCCGCTGGCTCGCTACTCGAAGTGCTGCGCGAGCACCTTCGGGTCACCGCGCCGAAAGACGGCTGCAGTCCGCAGGGGCAGTGTGGTTGCTGTACTGTGCTGGTCGATGGTCAGCCTCGTGTTGCTTGTGTGACGCCAGCGAGGCGGGTCGCGGGTCGGGACATCCGGACCGTTGATGGCCTCGAGTCGGAAGTCCGGGAGTCGTGGGCTTCTGCCTTCACCAACTCGGGTGCCAGTCAATGCGGGTTCTGCACGCCCGGGATCATCTGTCGGCTCGAAGGGCTGCGCCGGCGCGATGGCGAGCAAGTGCTGGGAGATCCCGTCGTGGTCGGGCGGGCACTGCAGGCGCATCTGTGTCGTTGCACGGGTTGGCGCACGATCCTCGAAGCCGCTGCCGCGTTCGGTCGTGGGGATCTTGATGGGCTCCGCCCATTGGCTGTTCGTGATCTCACTGCCGCTGCCCGACGAGCCGAAATCGAGGGTGGAACGCCTCAGAAGGTCGGTCCTGATGTTGCGCTCGGTAGGGCAGGGTTTGCGGACGATATGGCACCGCCGGGTGCGTTGGTCGTCGTACCTGATGGGCGGGGCGGCTGGGCTGCCGGTGAGACGCTTCAGCAGGCTAGAGTCGCAGCGGGAAAGGTCCCGGGCCGCCGAACCAGCGTGGCTGGCTGGCCACCTATCGACCTGCCCGATGGTGATTGGGCCAGGGTGCTTCGGACATCCTGGGTGGAACCCGCATACCTCGAGACCGATGCGTCTTGGTGCGAACCTGGCGGGGAGCCAGCGTCGCCGTTGGCAAATGGGGGCGCCTTCGGTGGGAAGCTCGACTCAATCGTGACGGAGGTGGCTCGGGATTTCGCCGATCGTCTCGGCCGTGCTGTCCGGGTTGTGCTTTCGAGGGAGGACGTCGTGCGCCTCGGCCCGAAGCGCCCGCCCATGGCGGCAGGGTTGCAGCCTGACGGAACGGGTGTAGTCCGCGTCGCGCGAACACCCGGAATCACCGAGGTCATCGCCCAGGTCGCTCCGAAGGTGCGCGTTGAGGAGGTGACGATCCCAGGGCCTCCGACCTCGTCTCGGATTCGGGCAGCCGGGTGGGCTGAGCTCGCCGTGCTTCTAGCGTCCTTCACCGACCGGCCAGGACATATCGTGGCGCCGAACGGTGCCGAGGCTGAAGCAATTGTCAGATCCGATAGCACCATCGCTGTCTCTGTCCGCTGTGGTGACCCGCTCGATGAGGTGGTTCTGCGTTCGTACTGCATCGGCGCAGCACACATGGCGCTCAGTTGGGTCACGTCGGAGCAACTCGCCGTTGACGCCGATGGCCTGGTACACGATCTCACCATCCGTTCTTTTGGCGTATTGCGAGCGGTCGATACTCCAGCGATCGAAGTGCACATCGAATCCAGCGACGCTGAGCCCATCAACGGCTCCGATGCCGTGTTCGCGGCTGTCGCTGGTGCCGTATGGGCGTACCAAGGGTTCCCCGCGTCATGGCCTACGGGAAGATCGCTGAGCGCCTAGCGTCTGTGTCATGGCAAAACCTCTCGGTCCGTACTCCCCAATTGTCAGAGCGGGCGACTGGCTCGTCGTTTCCGGGCAGGTCGGCCTACTCGAAGGAAAAATCGTGCCCGGGGGCGTTGGGGCTGAGACCAAACAGGCTCTGGCCAATGCGGAGGCGCTGCTCACGGCGGAGGGTGCGACGCTGGCAGACGTGGTGAAGACCACCGTTTTCCTCCGCCACATGCGCGACTTCCCGATCATGAACGAGGCTTACGCTGAGGTCTTCGGCGAGCACCGCCCGGCACGTTCGACTGTCGCAGTCGTCGAGTTGCCGCTGGTGGCGCTCGTTGAGATCGAGCTTTGGGCATACATGGGTTAATCAGCTGCCCAACCTGGAGCTCACGAAGCGGCGCAGTTGGACTCGCGTTCTGCCGATGGGCATCATTGGTGCATGCCCGAGTGGTTCGGACCTGCCCTCATGGTCGTCGTTCTCGTGGTGGTGATCCCGGTCGGTGTGCTGATGAGCGGGGCGGTTGCCGCTGCGATCCTCGGCACCTTCATAAAGAACGACGTCGACAAGCGATTCGAAGGCACCGAGGAGCTCGCACTGAGCCAAAAAAGCTGAAAGAGCTGAATATCGCGTGGCCGTAGAATAGGAGAAAGGCTCTCCCCTCCGAGCTTCATCTTCACTAGCTACGTAGAAGGTATCTCCCTGGAGACAGCCACCATGCGCGACTCGTTCGCTCAGCAGGGCTAGCGTTCCCCCGACGTCAGACATCCTTGGTCAGTGAAAGGGGATGGGGTGGCGACGGGTACGGTCAAGTTCTTCAATGCCGAGAAGGGTTGGGGGTTCATCTCGCTCGACGATGGTCAGCCCGACGTGTTCGTCCACTACAGCTACATCCAGTCAGAGGGGTTCCGTACCCTCGAGGAGGGGCAGGTAGTGGAGTTCGAACTGGTCGAAGGGCCGAAGGGCCCTTATGCACAGGACGTGCGAGTGCTGTCCACCCGGTGATTGTTCAAATGCCCCAGCGCGACTGACCGAAGCGGTAGCCAACGGAACGCACTGTCTGGATGTAGTTGGCGTGCTCTTCGCCAAGCTTTGCCCTGAGGCGACGGATGTGGACGTCGACGGTACGGGCACCGCCGTAGTACTCGTACCCCCAGACTCGCGAGAGAAGCGTTTCACGGGTGAACACTTTGCCTGGGTGTGACGCGAGGAACTTGAGCAGTTCGTATTCCATGTAGGTTAGGTCGAGCGGCCGACCCTGTATTGCCGCCTGATAGGTTTCGAGATTGAGGACCAGGTCGCCGTACTCGACCAGTTCGGGACGTGTTCCTCGCCCGGTTCTCCAGAACAGGTGCTTGAGCCGCGCCTCGAGTTCGCGGGGATGGAACGGGCTCAGGCAGAAGTCGTCGAATAGGTCATCGCGCAACTCGAGATCTGCCAGCTGCCCTCCGTTGACCAACAAGAGAAGCGGTTCGAGAGGGATGTCGCGTTTGCGAAGTGCACGACATAACGCAAAGGCCCCATCCGAGTCGACATCCGCGCAGACGATAGCGCCAGCCCATCCATCGTCTGGCTCGTGACGGGTAGCAGCCCGCTCACTGTCGACGGCTTTCCACGGATAGCCAGACAAGTCCAGCGCTTGGGCCAACTCCGGTGGCGGAGGGTCAGGGTAGAGCAGCAAGGGTTCCATGGCAGGTCTCAGATGTTGGGCAGGTACCTCTGGAGCTCGAATGGAGTGACCTGCGTCTTGTACTCCATCCACTCGTTGCGCTTGTTACGGAGGAACCATTCGAAGATGTGCTCGCCGAGGGTTTCGGCCACCAACTCGGACTGTTCCATCTCGTCAAGTGCCTCGGATAGCGATTGAGGCAGCGCGCGAAGGCCTTCGGCCGCACGTTCCTCCGGTGTCAGCTCATACACATTGGCGGAGGCTTCAGGGGGCAACTCGTATCCTTCTTCGATACCGCGCAGGCCAGCGGCAAGAATGACGGAGAACGCCAAGTACGGATTGCAGGCCGGGTCCGGTGCCCGGTATTCGATGCGCGTCGACGATTGCTTGCCGGCCTTTGTCAGAGGTACCCGGACGAGGGCTGAGCGGTTGTTGCGTGCCCAGCTGATGTAGGTGGGTGCCTCATAGCCGATGATCAGTCGCTTGTAGGAGTTCACGATCTGATTCGTTATGGCGGTGATTTCCGGTGCGTGGTGCAGAAGGCCGGCGATGAACTGGTAGGCGACCTTCGACAACCCATACGGATCCCCGGCTTCGTAGAAAGCGTTCGTGTCGCCCTCGAACAATGACAGGTGGGTGTGCATGCCTGAGCCCTGGACCCCGCCGAGCGGTTTGGGCATGAATGTTGCGTACACGCCAGCTTCAAGGGCGATCTCGCGCACAACGAGCCGGAAGGTCATGACATTGTCGGCCATGGAGAGTGCATCCGAGTAGCGCAGGTCGATCTCGTGTTGACTGGGAGCGTCTTCGTGGAACGAGTACTCGACCGGGATACCCATCGCCTCGAGCATGTGAATCGTGCGTTTCCGGAGGTCGCTTGCGACGTCCGCGGTGGTCAGATCGAAATAGGAGCCGGTGTCGAGCGGTTCGAGCGGCCGGGTCGGATCACCTGAGGCGAAGTAGAAGAACTCCATCTCGGGGGCGACCATGAATGAGAAGCCTCGTTCGCGGGCACGGTCGAGGTTCCGCTTGAGAACCTGACGCGGATCGCCTTCGAAGGGACTCCCGTCGTGGTTGATGATGTCGCAGAACATGCGAGCTGAGACGTCTTCGGTTCGGTCCCACGGCAGCAACTCGAAGCTGTTGGGATCCGGCTTCGCGAGCACGTCGCTCTCCTGCACCCTTGAGAAACCATCGATGGCTGAACCGTCGAAATGCATACCCTCTTCGAACGCGTTCTCGAGTTCGGCGGGCGAGATGGCAACCGATTTGAGCTGGCCGAGCACATCGGTGAACCAGAGCCTGATGAGGCGAACTCCGCGCTCTTCGACCGTGCGGAGCACATAGTCCTGTTGGCGTTCCATGTTCCCATTGTGGCACTTGGGCCCCCGATGCTCTTCCGACCGCGTTGTGTTCACACACCGTTCACATTCAGGCAACAGCGTGGAAATGCCCTGCTGGAAGTGTCCCCTACGGCCAAGCAGCCCTCGCCGCCGCCCGGTGGCGAGTTCGCGTCTTGCCATTCCTCAGCGGATGGCCCGACAACAGGAGTCTCAGTGGCTTACCGAGCGGAATACATCTGGATCGACGGCACGGAGCCGACCCCGCTGCTGCGATCCAAGACGAAGATCATCGAAGACGGTATGGAGCCCCCGATCTGGGGCTTTGATGGATCGAGCACCAATCAGGCCCCGGGTGATAAGTCGGACTGTGTGTTGCGCCCAGTCTTTGTGTGCGATGACCCGATCCGTGGCGGCAACGACAAGCTCGTGATGTGCGAGGTCCTCGACACTGACTTCAACCCGCACCCAACCAACACTCGCTCGGCCTGTGTGGCGGCTGCCGCAAAATTTGCCGATCAGGAGCCGCTGTTCGGCATCGAGCAGGAGTACACCTTCCTCAAGGACGGACATCCGCTGGGTTGGCCGCAGGGCGGGTTCCCTGGACCGCAGGGGCCCTATTACTGCGGCGTTGGCGCGGATGAGATCTGGGGCCGCGACATCGTCGAGGCGCACACCAAGGCCTGCATGGATGCCGGGCTCCACATTTCAGGCACGAATGCCGAGGTGATGATGGGTCAGTGGGAGTTCCAGATCGGACCGCTTCCCCCGCCGCAGGTTGCCGACGAACTGTGGGTCGCTCGCTGGCTGCTCTATCGCGTCGGCGAAGACTTCGGCGTGGCTGCAACGCTTGATCCCAAGCCGGTACCAGGCGATTGGAATGGTGCTGGTGCCCATACGAACTTCTCGACGAACAAGATGCGCGAGTCCTACGACGCCATCATCACTGCCTGCGAGGCCTTGGGCAAGAACGCATCGGAACACATCGAGAACTACGGAGCCGGCGTGGAGCGCCGCTTGACTGGCCTCCACGAAACAGCACCATGGACTGAATTCAGCTACGGGGTCTCCGACCGGGGCGCGTCGGTGCGTATCCCGTGGCAGGTCGAAAAAGACGGCAAGGGCTACATCGAGGACCGTCGCCCGAACGCCAACTGCGATCCGTATGTCGTGACTCGCCTCATCGTCGAGACGTGTTGCGGCGCGCTCGCCGACTGATCCGCTCGGTCGGAACCACTGCAGGCTGGGGGTGCCGCCGCACCCTCAGCCTGTACGGCCTGATCATCCGGGCCTGTTCATCCCGATTGATTGGGGTTGCATGTCCGGAATTCATACAACTTGGCTCACCTTCGGCGGCGTAGGTGGGCTGCGCTAGTGTCCGCCCCGGCACGAGCCGGTCGCGATGGAGGAGGAAGTCGTGGAGGAACGTACACCTGCCGAGGTTTTGGAGTTCGCCAAGTCTGAGGGTGTTGAGATCGTGGACGTGCGATTCTGCGATCTCCCGGGTTTGATGCAGCACTTCTCGGTTCCAGTGAAGCAGTTGACCGAGGACGTCTTCGAGGAGGGTTTCGGCTTCGACGGTTCGTCGATCCGGGGCTTCCAAGAAATCCAGGAATCCGACATGATCCTGCTCCCGGACTCCAACACGGCCTACATCGATCCCTTCCGTCAGCACAAGACGCTGAACATCCACTGCTGGGTCCACGATCCGATAACGGGTGAGCCCTACTCCCGCGATCCGAGGTATGTGGCCCGCAAAGCTGAGGAATACCTGAAGTCGACGGGGATCGCTGATACTTGTTACATCGGGCCTGAGGCCGAGTTCTTCATCTTCGATGATGTTCGGTTCGCCCAAGACCAGCATTCGGCCTTCTACTCGGTTGACTCGGTCGAAGCTTCGTGGAACACCGGCCGGGATGAGCAGCCCAACCTCGGGTACAAGCCTCGCTACAAGGAGGGCTATTTCCCTGTCCCGCCGATGGACCACTATCAGGATTTGCGCTCGGCCATGACCTTGCAGCTCCAAGCGGTGGGTATCGAGGTCGAGGTTCAGCACCATGAGGTCGGTACCGCTGGCCAGGCAGAGATCGATATCCGTTTCGATTCACTGCTGCGCCAAGCCGACAAGCTGATGACGTTCAAGTACGTCGTCAAGAACGTTGCGCGGCAGGCAGGCAAGACCGCGACCTTTATGCCGAAGCCGATCTTCCAAGACAATGGATCCGGGATGCATACGCATCAGTCGCTCTGGAAGGGTGGTGAGCCGCTCTTCTATGACGAGTCCGGGTATGCCGGTTTGTCGGACCTCGCTCGTTGGTACATCGGGGGACTCCTGAGGCACGCGCCGGCCGTCCTCGCGTGGACAAACCCGACGACGAACTCCTACAAGCGGTTGGTGCCTGGTTACGAGGCACCCGTGAACCTCGTGTACTCGCAGCGGAACCGGTCAGCGGCAGTGCGGATCCCGTGTCTCTTATACACATCT
>JANZZE010000263.1 GCA_026419545.1 Acidimicrobiales bacterium | reverse complement strand
GGTTTCCCGAACCTTCTGTACAGCAGGTAAGAGCAAGCCAATTAATACAGCAATGATGCCAATGACCACTAACAATTCGATTAAAGTGAAGGCTTTGATTGGTTTTGATAATGATTGTTTGAGCATGATGATACCCTGATATAAAAATTCAACAGGATCGATTTGATATATAAAGATTTATTTAGGTCCTTCTGGTTTAATTTTGTAGGTTTTGGTATAGATAGCTGTATTCTTTCCACCGCTAATATATCTGAAGGATAATACAACATCATATTCTTTGTTTGGATCTAAATCCTCTATCATCACACTGAAGGTTCCATCTTTATTAAGGGTAGGCGTTTTCCATGATCCGATTCCTCCAACACCACCTGTAGGAGAAGAAAACATGTTAAAGCCAGCTGATATTTCTTTCAAAGGGTCATAGTTGAGTTTCCCAAAGGCAGATATTTTTCCGGGTGCAGGAGAAGTTGGAGGTGCATCTAAAGTGAGCTCGGCGGAGTAGGTAGAGAGAGAGATGGAGATGAACAGGACGAACACGAGCAACAGTTTCCATCGCAGTGAGTGAGTCATAGTCGTTTCCTCCAAGCTGAACGGGCAAGCTCACCTGCCGCCGAGTAAACGTATGGGGAGCTTAATTCCACGATCTTTACGGCGGTCAGGTGCAGCGACTGGTTCGGCCTCAAGCCGCTGTTAGTACTTTACGTTCTGTTCACCAACACCAATACGTTCAAACCGCATTTTGGATTTCAACGCATTCGATACCAATACATTGTCCCTTCAACAGCTCACGATACTGGTTTATTATCGGCATCACGCTCGAAGCGCCGAACGACCCAGCTCACCTGCCGGGGCCGCTTTGGGCCCCGGTCAGGTGCAGCGCCTGGTTCGGCGCGATGCGATCTCCGGAGGTGCGACAGCAACTGGTCAGGAACGGCCTTGTCCAGCGCGAGCGTTGATTGCGGCGATCGCTCGCGTGGCGACCTCGCGGATACTACGACCCTCGAAATCGACCGCGTCGTCGCTGGCTGCTGCGCGCTCCAAGTCGGCGAGAACCGAAGCGTCACCGATGTCTGCCAAGACGGAGGCGGCCTTGTAGCGAACCATACCGTCGGGATCGCTCCGGAGGAGTTGAAGGACTATCGGCAGCGACTCCGGCTTCTGGAACTCGGCCAAGAAGTCGAGCGCGGCGAACCGCATCATGGGGTCTTGATCGCCTGCTAGACCTAGAACGTGCCGGTAAGCATCCTCAGGCGATACCGCCTTAAGCACCTCGATCGCGTCACACCGAATCCCGTCGTCCGTCGAAGAGGCGGCATCGGTCAGAAACCTGACCGCATCGGACCTGTCGAACGACTTGAACTGTTCAGTCACTCGCTGCACGCCGCCAACCTGCAGTCGCATGGTTTGGAGCAGTTGATTGGCTTCGTCGGGGAAGGTTGCTAGGCTCATGGGCACTCCTGTAGTTCAGCGTCCTCACTCATCGAATCGGTTTCGCGGTAGCTTACATGCTGTCGTCTCGGTCCCACCAAATGTTCCTGAAGCCCACGCCGTTGAGGAAGGTTCGGCAGGTGGGGCACGGACCATCTTTGTGAGAGATGCCGATCGCGCCGGTGAACCCGGCGGCACCATGATAGTGAGTGTAGAGGTACTCTTCGGCGTGGGCTCCGCCCATCGGGGCGTGGACGCAGACGGCACCGGTCCCGTTGAGCGCAGCCTCGACGCGGTTGAAGACATGAGCCGGACCGTACACGACGACCAATTCTCGCAACGCACCTCCCTCGGTAATCTGCGACACGGCGATGGTGGTAAGTCCCTTCTCGTTGCTCCTCACAAGGTCGTCGTAGAGTTGCTTCGCCCGCAGGGCGTACACGGACCCCAAGTTGTTCAGGGCCGTATCCGCACCGGGCAGATGCTGGATGTAGACGTTGTGGGCCCAGACCGCGAACCCCCAGTCCTCGCCGCCGACGAAGTAGGTGTGGTGGTCGGCCACCCGCAGGTTGTACACCGCCTCCCACTTGCCCGTGTCCTCGATCTTGCTGACCGGCACCCACCCGTCCTCGGTGCGGATCAAATCGCCGACCTTGATCTCTCCCAGCGGCTTCCACCCCTTGCCCCAGACGTAGAACGGGTGCTCCTGGGTGGTGCGGATGACCCGCTCCGGCTGGAACGTCACCCACACCCCGTTGTGCTGGTACTGGTCGCCCGGCTTCAACTCCCGCTCGGGCACCCAGCCCCTGTCCTTGACGAGGACGGACCCGCCGTCCACAAGGTCGGGCCGGTAGGTCGCCCACCCGCCGTCCTTGAGCCGGCACTCGTCGCCGGGCCGGAGCTTGCTCCGGTGCGTGTGGCCCTTGCCCTTCACGACCACGTACTCGGGGATGCCGTCCGACGCCGGACGGGTGCCGCCCCCCGCCGGGAGCGGCCCGCGCTGTGGCGACAGTGGCACCTGAGACTGCTGCCGAGCGAGGCAGCACTTCTTGAACTTCTTGCCGCTGCCGCACCGGCACAGCTCGTTCCGGCCGAGGCCGAGTCGCATCGTCTCCACGGTTGCACCTCCTGTTGCGTTGACC
>JANZZE010000262.1 GCA_026419545.1 Acidimicrobiales bacterium | reverse complement strand
GAATCGGGTTCGGCGTCTGAGCCGCCATCGACCTGACAACGCCGATGGCTCTACCCGCGACTAACGCCGACGTTGATCTGCTCGATCGCAAGCTGATCTTCGTCACCGGCAAGGGCGGTGTGGGCAAGACGAGTATCACCGCGGCACTCGGACTGCTGGCGTCGCAGCATGGCAAACGGACGCTCATGTGCGAAGTCGACGCTAAGGGGAATCTGGCCGACTACTTCGAGACCGAGCGGGCTGGCTTCAAACCACGCACGTTCGGCGCCGGTCTTTACGCAATGGTGATGGACACAGAGGAGTCACTGAAGGAGTACTTGTCGCTGCAACTCAAGGTGCCACTGCTTGCCAGGATCGGCCCGCTCGCCAAGAGCTTCGATTTCGTGGCGACCGCCGCACCAGGCGTCAAGGAGATCCTCACGGTCGGCAAACTGCTCTACGAAGTGCGTGAACGCCACTATGACCTCGTGGTCGTGGATGCTCCGGCGACAGGGCACGTCGTCGGACAGCTCGCCGCTCCCCAGGCGATCAACGCGCTGGTCAAGGCGGGCATGGTGCGCGAGCAGACGCGCTGGATGGTCGACATGCTGGCCGATCCCCGCGTCACCGGTGCGGTCATCGTGTCGGCCCCTGAGGAGATGCCGGTCAACGAGACGATCGAGCTTGCCGACCGCATGCAGACCGAAACCGATGTGCAGCTTGCGGCAGTCATCGTGAACAAGGTCCTGCCCGAGTTGTTCGGCCGAGCCGAGGAGGAGATCTTCAACCGTTTGTGTGAGGACTCGCATGCGGCTGAGCTCTCCGCGGCCGTGGGTGTCGACGTAGGACCGGTCCTGGAAGCTGCTCGGCTTGCGGTCACGCTCAGGCGGACCCGCGCCGAACATCTCGCCCGCCTACGAGCGGAGCTGCCAGCGGGGCTTCCGTTGTTGTACCTGCCCTTCCTGTTCACTCGTATCCACGGTCTGCGAGCCACGCATGCGGTGGCGGATGCCTTGGGTGCGGAGCTGGGGTACTGATCATGGCGCGACGTGCCGAAACCGACGTCTCTCGGGTGACGTCATTGGAGCAGTTGCTCGCGGCCAAGGAGATCGTGGTCACCTGCGGATCGGGCGGTGTCGGGAAGACCACCACCGCCGCAGCAGCGGCTGCGATGGCTGCGGTCCACATCGGTGGGCGCGTGCTGGTCCTCACCGTCGATCCGGCGAGACGATTGGCCAATGCGTTGGGCCTCGAACAGTTCGGCAACGTGGAGACCCGGGTGCCGCACGAGCTGTTCGCTGCCAGTGGTGTCGAGCCCCGGGGCGAGCTTTGGGCGGCCATGCTGGATACCAAGGAGTCATGGGATTCGCTGGTGCGCACCCACGCGCCTGATGCAACGACCCGCGATGCGATTCTGGCAAATCCGCTGTATCAGAACATCACCGGCAAATTCGTCCAGAGTCACGATTACATCGCGATGGAGCGGCTCTACGAGATTCATGCGTCGGGTCGATACGACCTGATCGTCGTCGACACCCCGCCGACCAGGAACGCCATCGATTTCCTCGAGGCTCCGGAACGGATGGCCGACTTCTTCTCGAGCCGCTTGTTGCGCTGGCTCATCGCGCCCTACCGGTCGCGACTGCTGACCTCTGCGTCGAAGCCCTTCTACGCGATTGCCGACCGGATTCTCGGGACGCAGTTTCTTCAAGACATCGCGGAGTTCTTCATCCTCTTCCAGACCATGTACGACGGCTTCGTGCAGCGCGCGCGGGCTGTTCATCGATTGCTGGAAGATCGACGCACGACGTTCGTGGTCGTGACGACGCTCGAGGCGGCACCCGCGCGCGAAGCCGATTTCTTCATCGGCGCACTGCATGATCGGAGGTTCCATCTCGGTGCCGTCGTGCTCAACAAAGTGTTACCCGGTTATCTGCTCGACGATGAGGCTGCGAAAGCGGCGAGGGCGCTTTCGAGTGATGCCACGAAGGTGGCGGCGATGTTGCCCCCCACACTCGGCGATCGCGACGACGTCGCGCGGGTCTTGCGGGAGATCGGCGACAGCTTCTTGAACTATCGCGTGGTCGCGACCAGGGAAGCCGAGCAGCGGAGAGAGTTCGCCCGAGTTCCCGAAATCGTTGCGACCGCACCGTTTTTCGAGAACGACATCTTTGACCTCGGTGGTCTGCTGCGGTTGGGTGCCGCGATTTGGCAGCCGCTCGGATGAGGGCCAGCGATGACGAGCCTTGCTGACCAAGCCCGGTTCCATACTCAGCTTGACGCTGATGCAGTCGGGCACTTGCAGCGGCTCGTTGCGACGTGGGGACTTCTCGCGGATCTGTGTTTCTCCGACCTACTGCTGTATGCGCGGGTCGGGCATCCCGCGGGGCCGGATGCCGAAGGCGCTGAACGGTTCATCGTGCTCGGCCAGATCCGTCCCACGACCAGTCAGACGCTGTACCGCAAGGACTGGGTCGGGCGGGTGGTGGCCGATCATGAGCGACCCTTGGTCGCCCGTTGCATGAGCCTGGGCGAGATCATCGACGGTGAAGTGCCGAACGAGACGTTGCGCGAACTGGTGCGGGCCCTGTGTATTCC
>JANZZE010000261.1 GCA_026419545.1 Acidimicrobiales bacterium | reverse complement strand
GGATCGTACTCCGTGCAGCTTGCTGCTCAATCGGACAACAACACCAAGAGTCGACGAAGTGCTCGTTCAACCGATGCCTGCACTCTACCGCGGTAGTCCGCTGCTTCCTCGTCTTTCTGGCGAAGCGCGTTTGCAGACCAAAAACTACGCTCGTCGCCAATTGGGAGATCGTCAACCTCGGATGCCACGCCGACGAACGGATCCATTATGTCGTCGGAAATCTCAGGCAGCGACTTCCGGAGGTCCGCCAAGTCGCGACACGCAAGCAGTGGATCATAATCACCACGGAGTACCGACTGTGCAATCCTTTTGGCGTGTTCCCTCGGTGACATGCCATCTACTTCACTTAGCCTCATCGAATGATGCTCTTCAATTCGACACCTCACCCGTTGCTACATTGCGGTACCCGTGCGTTTGAATATGATTCGACGCGGTGCTCGTGATCTTCGCCCAATCGCTGGCGCTGCCCCCATATTGACTGGCCAAACGACCCGCATCTCTCAGGACCTCATTGGTGCCCGCCCCAGCGATGGCTCGTCCTCCGCCGCCTAACAGCTCGCCAACGCCTTCCGCGCTGCCGAGCCGCTTGCCGAGCTTCGCCGCATCCGCCCAGACCATTCCCGGGACCATGCCCGCCAGCGACAGACCGGCACCGGTCCAGTCACCCTCCCAGGCGGACCATGCGCCACTGGCGAGCCCCGCCAGTTGCGAGGCCAGAGGGATTTCCGATGCAGCCGCTACGTCCAGCAGGCCGTGTGCGAGAGCGGCGGAGTCAATGCGGCCGTAGCCGCCGACGCTACCGTCGAACCCGCTGAACGGCACCCAAACCGATCTTGGTGCGGAGATGATAGCCAGTTCGACATTCCCGTCAGGCAGGAAACGCGCAACGCCGGTCTGCTTGCCGTCGATCCAGAAGCCTGTGTTGTCGTAACCAGCCGACGCGTCGCACCTGCCGAAGCAAGACACGAACGTGTTTGACAACCGTGCACCCACGCCGTCACGCCAGTTCTGTGGGCAGTCCGGATTGCACTCGTTGCGGGTATCGATCTCCTCGCCTTTGTACCCCGTCGGATCCCAGCGCGTGAGCGGGTTGTTCCACACGTACGCGTAGCCGTTCGCGCCCTGCGAGCTGCCCACCCCGTCGATGTAGGGGTCCCGCGACAGGAACCGCCCGATCAGCGGGTCGTACACCCGCCCACCCATGTGGATGAGCCCGACGCTGTCGAGGTGCTCGTGGTCCGTGAACCCGTGGCGCGTGGTGTTGCCGAGCGTGGTGAGATCACCGGCGCTGATCGGCCCGTCCCAGTCGGTGTCGCGCCGTTCGCCGTAGGCGCTGAACGACAGCTTCACCACCTGCGTTCCCGCCGCATTGGTGATCAGCTCCCCGCTCCCCAGGTGATCGCGGTGCAGGTAATAGGTGTCGTTCGTGCCACTGCTGCGGCGCGTGTAGAGCGCCACCGTGCCGGGGGTTCCACTGATCAGGTGGCGGTATTCGGTGGTGGCACCCTTGGTGACCTTCTCCAGCAGACCCGCCACGTAAATCGTCGTCTCGGTGACGCCGGCGGTCACCGCCACCTGCTTGGTGCGGTTGCGCCACGCCCCGTAGCTCAGGCTGCTCGTGTTCGCACCCGCCGCGATCGAGGTCGGCAGGTTGTAGCTCGCCCAGCCGATGGTGCTGCCGTCCCGGGTGGTCATGTTCCCGTTGGCGTCATAGCCGTAGCTGTGGCTGCCCGCACTCACCACCGCGCGGCGCTTCGTCGCGTGGTAGGTGAAGGTGCCGACGTCGCTCTTCCAGGTGATGTTGCCGATCGCATCGAGCGTCACGTCGAGGTTGGTCACCCCGTTGCGCTGGCTGTAGTCGAAGCGGTTCATCGCATCGTACACGAACGTCTCGGTCGGGCCCTGTTTCAGGTCCTGGCGGGTCGTGAAGTTGCCGTTGTAGTCCCAGCTCACCTGCGCATCGACGAGCCCCGTGCCGCCGCCCACCCCGGCCTGGCGCTTGAACAGCCAGCCGTTGGCGAGGTCGTACTCCGTGTAGCTCGCCACCCCGTTGCCGAAGCTCTCGTTCTGCAGCCGGCCCCACGGGTTCGTGCTCACCGCTTCCCAGAACACCGTCCCGCCGGCGGCATCGCGCACCCGCTTCAGGTAGCCGTTCTGGTAGTCGTAGGCGAGCTGCAACCGATAGCCCGAGGTGCTGGTCGGGTACTGCAGCGTCGCCGGCCAGCCGGTCGTGCCCGAGTAGGTCCTGTTCACCTGGTACGTCGTGCCGTCGATCACCACGCTCTGCTGCGCGATGCGCCCGAGGCTGTCATACGTGTTCGTCTCACTGTAGCCGCCGGGGCTCGAGATCGACTTCAGGCGTCCGATGTACTTGGCCGTGGGCGTGTTGTCGGCGGCCTGACCCCAGGTCCAGGTCGTCGTCCCCTCCGGCTCCACCCGCGTGAGCGGGCGGCCGAGCCCGTCATACGTGTACGAGACCGACTGGCTCTTGGCGTCCGTCTGGCTCGCGAGTTCCCCGAACGCGTTCGGCGCGTAGCCCCAGGTCCCCGCATCCGGGTCGCTGGTGGCGGTCACGAACCCGCGCACGTTGTA
>JANZZE010000260.1:2196-2599 GCA_026419545.1 Acidimicrobiales bacterium | reverse complement strand
CCCGCCACACCGGCCGACCAACCCGATTGCGAGGCATGGTCACCACACGCAGGACCCTGAGATCTTCATCGCAATAGGCGACGTCGATCGGAAACCGCATCCGGATGGTGTGCACGGACCGCGCCGGCCGCAGGAGAATGGCGCCTTCGATGCCATCCCGGCCCAGGAGTCCCTTCATGCGGTCGCGTCGGGTCTCGGCGACCTCAAGCGAGGCGAGCACCCTGCCCTCGTGTACGAGCCACGGCATTGGCGTACTCCACTCAGAAGTTGCACTCGTTCAGACGTTGAACCGGATCTCCAGAACGTCGCCGTCAGCTACCTCGTAGTCCTTCCCCTCGACCCGTAGCTTGCCCGTCTCCCGTGCCTTGGACCAAGACCCGATCTCGAGGAGTTCGTCCCAACG
>JANZZE010000260.1:0-2186 GCA_026419545.1 Acidimicrobiales bacterium | reverse complement strand
GCGGTTTTTGCGGCCGCCTTGGAACCGGCAGCCACGAGATCGTCGTAGTGGACGACTTCCGCATCGATGAATCCCCGCTCGAAATCGCTGTGGATGACCCCGGCACACTGCGGCGCCTTCCACCCCGCCTTGAAGGTCCAGGCCCGCGACTCCTTTTCTCCAGTTGTGAAGAAGGTGCGAAGCCCCAGCAGGTGATATGCGGAACGCACAAACCGTGGGAGCGCACCTTCACCCAAGCCGAGTGCTTCCAGCATCTCCACGCGCTCGTCCGGTTCGAGCTGCGCCGCTTCGGCCTCCAATTGCACACACATGCCGATGACCTCGGTCTCGTGCCCCGCAAACTCGGACCGGACGGGCGCCACGACCTCGTCGAGCCGAGCAAGGTCGTCCTCCGACACGTTGACGATCACGAGAACGGGCTTGTTCGTGAGCAAAAACCAGGGGCGGAGTAACTCCCGCGTCGACTGATCGATCGGACTGCGGTAGATCGGCGCGCCCTCCGCGAGCACAGTGTGCGCCTCCCCGAGGGCCTGAGCCTCCTCCGCCTGTGATCTGTCGGACCGCGCTGCCTTGCGCTTCCTGTCGAGCTGCTTCTCAACAGTCTCGAGGTCAGCGAGTGCAAGTTCGGTCTCGAGTATGCGCAAGTGCTCAAGCGGATCAGATGGACCCGGCACATCGGCATCCTCAAACGCCCGCAGCACGAGCACGATCGCGTCGACCTCGCGGATGTTGGCAAGGAATCGGTTGCCGAGTCCCTCACCCCGGCTTGCACCCTCGACTAGCCCGCCGATGTCGATGAACTGGACCGCCGCAGGGACCACACTCTTGGAATTCGACATGGCGGCGAGACGGTCGAGCCGATCATCGATCACCTTCGCCACACCGATATTCGGGTCCTTGGTTGCGAACGCATACGGTGCGGCGAGGGCTGATCCCCCGGACAGCGCGTTGTATAGCGACGACTTCCCTGCATTCGGCAGGCCGACGAAACCGAAGCGCTCCACACGGTCAGGCTAGTGGCCACATGACCCTGAGACTGCGGGAGCCCTACCCTTACGCAAGTGGGACCGGCTGAAGCACTGGACCGCATCGCCTACCTCCTCGATCGCATGCTCGCCCCAGCCGCCAAGGCGCGAGCGTTTCACCGCGCTCGTGACATCGCTGCCGCCTTGGGGGAGGATCAGCTCCGCGAACTCACCCATACCGGTTCCCTCGAAGACGTCCCCGGCATCGGCAAGAGCACGGGCGCAGTGATCCGAGAGGCACTGGAGGGGAAACGCCCCTCGTATCTCGTTCGACTCGAGACCGAGGCTGCGCTACCGCTTTCTGACCAGGCACGCCCCTGGCGCGAGGCCTTGCGGGGAGACTGCCATGTGCATTCCGACTGGTCCGATGGCGGGGCACCGATTGAAACGATGGCCCGCACCGCCATGGAACTCGGACACGACTACCTCGTCATCACCGACCACTCCCCCCGCCTCACGGTCGCCCACGGCCTCAACCGGGATCGCCTGCTCGACCAGCTCGTGCAGATCGAGCGCCTCAACGACGAGTTGGCACCGTTCCGGATCCTCACCGGCATCGAGGTCGACATCCTCGACGACGGACAGCTCGACCTCGACGACGACCTGTTGGCCAGGCTCGACATCGTCGTGGCAAGCGTGCATTCGAAGCTGCACATGCCGGCGGCGCAAATGACGCGCCGACTAGTGACGGCGATCGCCAGCCCCCACACCGACATCCTCGGCCACTGCACGAACCGAAAACTTTCCTCGTCCGGCGAACAACCCCGATCAGATGCCGTACTGCGCCGGCAACCGTCACAGTTCGACGCCGAGATCGTCTTTGCCGCCTGCGCGAAGTTCGACACCGCCGTCGAAATCAACTGTCGGCCAGAGCGCCAGGACCCACCTGACGGACTCGTCGCGCTAGCCATGGAGTGGGGTTGCAAGTTCGCCATCAGCACCGACGCCCATGCCCCCGGACAGCTGGAGTGGCAGGTCTACGGCTCCGAGAAGGCCTCGCGCCATGCGATCGCCCTGGACCAGATCATCAACACCTGGGACGCCGACCAGCTCGTCGACTGGGCTCGGAGCCATGCCAGCCAGTAGCCTGGCGAGGCAATGTCCAAGAAGACAAGTAAGCGAAAAACCAACGCTCGCCGCAAGAAAGCCAACCACGGGCGC
>JANZZE010000259.1 GCA_026419545.1 Acidimicrobiales bacterium | reverse complement strand
CAACGTAGGGGCGCACCGGTGGCGGCGCCGTGTACGGATCCCCCGGCATGGGGCCCTGCACGACGTCCAGGAGGGTCGCGGCATCACGAACCGAACGGGTGACTACCAGCCGCCGGACCAAGCCGCCCCAAGACTCGCCGGCTTCTGGACCCAGCGAGTGACGACCCCGTGAGGGCAAGAGGCCCACGAGTCCGCACTCGCTGGCAGGGATGCGGATTGAACCGCCGCCGTCGCCAGCATGACCCAATGGGACGAGTCGGGCAGCGACCGCCGCCGCCGAACCGCCGCTCGACCCGCCGGTCGAACGGCTCACGTCCCACGGATTGCGGGTTGGTCCATAGGCTTCGGGCTCGGTCGTGGGCAACAGCCCCAGTTCGGGAGTGTTGGTCTTGCCGACGATGATCAGCCCCGCCTGCTTGAACTTCGTCATGAGGTAACTGTCGTGGGGAGCAATGAACCCCTGCTCCTTCAAGGCTCGCATTCCGGCATGAAACGGCTCACCTGCGAGGAAACCGTCGAGGTCTTTGACCACCATCGGAACACCCGCGAGTGGCGCATCCGTTCGTGCCTGCTCAGCCTCCTCGCGAGCTCGCTCGAAGCGAGGGTGGATGACTGCGTTCAACGTGGGATTGTGTTGCTCGATGCGGGCGATGGCCGCGTCGACCAACTCGACAGGCTTCACCTGGCCGGTACGCACCAGTTCCGCCTGGGCGACGGCATCGAGCGCTGCGAATTCATCAGACATGGGGCCCCCTTGGGACACTTTGATGGTCACGAATACCGCCACGGTTCGCCGAAACGACCTCTCAGCAGCTCGGCGCTCGATCGTAATGCCCCTCCAGCGGGCGATACCGGGCCGCGGACGAACGTACAGCCGAGCGTCGCGCCTCATGCGATCTCTCCGTCACCAGTTCGTGAGACCACCGGGCGGAGGACGAACGTTCAGCCGACCTGGTCACTGCAAGATCTTCTCGACGGGAACGCTTCGCCTGCGAAGAGCGCGATGCCGAGTTCGACTCGTCTTTCACCAAGCTGATCGTCAGCATCCGTTCGCGCGCCGCTCACAGACGAATCAATCCCCGGAGCGATAGGCCGGCCCACAGACGAATCAATCCCCGGAGCGATAGGTTTGGGAGGTCGTCGTCACGAGGTTCGCCGATGGATCACTACGAAACTGCTCGTTCACCGTTCAGCCGGCTCTTGGTGTGGGCTCTCGTGGCAACCGGTATCTACACCGTCATCAGCTCGATCTTCGGGATCGTGAGCCTGCTCAGGACTTTGATCTTCTTCGGGATCGTGATCTTGGTCTTGGTCGGGATCGTCGCCGTGATCTTCGTCCTCAGCCGCAAAGATCGATAGGTCCACCGTTAGGTCCACAACCTCACCGCACCAGGAGAGGTCTCCGAGAACCGCCGGACAGGCGCTCGACCTTTCTCACCAAGGTCGGCCGTCGAGCCACCGGACGATTGCATCGCTCACACAGTCAAGCGGTTCCCTCAAGGGCCGGTCAGGGCCAAATATCGCGGAGAGATCGATGGTCTCGACACGAGCACCGACCCCATCGAAGACCTGACCGGCAACAGCGAGTACTGGAATCCCGAGCTCGGCTGCGTATGTAGCGACGCCACCCACGACCTTGCCGTCGAACGACTCTGCGTCGACGAACCCTTCCCCGGTGATCACGAGATCCGCACCTTCCATGCGCTCGTAAAGCCTGGTCTCATCAGCCACGACTTCGAAGCCAGAGACCAACTCGGCACCGGCGGCGGCCAGGCCACCGGCCAAGCCGCCAGCTGCGCCGCTTCCTTCGAGTTCGCGCACGTCAACCCCGTACTCCTCGAGATAGGTCTGAGCGAGCGATTCGAGGCGGCGACGCAACAGCACGACTTGAGCCTCGGTGGCTCCCTTCTGTGGAGCAAACACCTCTGCTGCGTCAAGGAACCTGGTGCGGACATCACAGGCCACGATAAGTCGCACCCCACGGAGACGCTGCAGAGGGTACATAGCCCGCAGTGCACCGAGACCCCCGTCGGTCGTGGCAGAACCACCCGCGCCGACGATGATCCGTTTCGCGCCGCTGTCGAGTGCCGCAGCGACGAGTTCACCGGTGCCGAAGGTCGACGCGTTGACCGGGTCGTTGCCTTCGGGTCCGCCAACGAGTTCAAGACCCGACGCCCTCGCCATCTCGATGACCGCAGTGCCTTTCGCCAAGCGCCATTCGGCGTCAACCGGATCACCGAGTGGATTGCTCACCGTGGTGACCCGGTTCGGGCCGCCGAGTGCCTCGAGCGTTCCTTCGCCGCCATCAGCCATCGGTACTTCATCGCAGGTCGCACCAAACGCCCGGACCGCCGAGCTGATCGCTGCAGCGACCTGGGCTGCGCTGGCGGTGCCCTTGAACTTGTCCGGCGCTGCCACGACATGCACGCCACATGCTGTCACGCTCCGACGCTCCGGGCGTTGTCCCATCGGTTGGCCTCTAGCGCCCCCCCAGCTCACCGCACAAGCGACCAACTCACGGTCCACGCCCGCTGGCTCGCTCGTCGTGACCAACGGGTCTGACCCACTAGGCGTGTCCTCGTTGCAGGCTCGTCGCTCCCAGCAAGGTTCAGGCT
>JANZZE010000258.1 GCA_026419545.1 Acidimicrobiales bacterium | reverse complement strand
TGCTGGATCTGGCCAAACTCGAGTCACGCCACTTCACCCTGACCATTGAATCGGTCGACCTCACCGAACTCGTCACGCAATCCGCGGAAGGCTTCCGCCGCGAAGCCGACGAAGCCGGCCTGCGGATCCTCGTCGACTCTCCTCGAGATGCACATGTCATCGCGCAGGCCGACGCGGACCGGTTACAGCAGGTCCTGGCCAACCTGTTCGAGAACGCTCTCAAGTTCGCGACCTCGACGGTCATGGTCACCGTCCGGGACACTGCAGAGGGCCCGCTCATCGAGGTGAGCGACGACGGCCCGGGAATCGCCGACGAAGACCTGCCTCACGTCTTCGAACGCCTCTACGTCGCAAAGCACACCCCACAACGGCGCGAAGCTGGCTCGGGTTTGGGCCTCGCGATCGTCCGCGAACTCGTCGATGCCATGGGTGGGTCCGTCCACGCGACCGCTCGGCCGAACGGCGGCACCACCTTCGTGGTCATGCTGCCCCGGTGAGAACTGCCGGGAGCGCGCGGCGAGGTCGTCAGTCGACGAGCAGCGGCAACAACGGAAGTGCCCTGATCTGCGCGTTGCGAGGCTCCTCGCCGATCATGACCGAGCCGTACACCGCGCCGATGCCGGGATCAACTGCGCGGCGGACATAGGCCAACGCCAACGTGCCGAACGGTGTCGCCGCCGCACTCGTGACCTCCCCGACCGCCTCACCGCTCACTACCACCGCAGCACCGATGGGAGGGGTGCCGTCTCCTTCGACGATGAGTCCTCGCAAGCGCCGAGGCACGTTCCCACCCCTCGAATCGATCCGGGCCACCAACTCTTGGCCGGTGTAGCAACCCTTCGTGAAGCTGACCGAGCTGTCCACGACCCATTGACCAGCTTCGGCCGGGATGACACCGGTGCGAAGCTCGGCCCCGAACCGGGGCACCCCGGACGCGATACGGAGCCATTCGAGGACGTCGGGACCAACTTCGGGTAATTCATCAACGAGCGAAGCCGGAGGTCCGTCCGGTGCGATCAGGTCGTAGCCTTCCGCGCCTGGCCACGGCGCGTCCCCGACCAGCGCCTCGTGCGGAGCCCGATCTGGCGGGGCGACACCGCGCAGGGCACACAGGCACCAGCCGCGCTCAACGTCGATGTCGATCCGGGTCCGTAGGAGAAAGCGTCGTAGACGAGCCACGACCACCTCCGCGGAACCTGGCTCCACATCGAGCAGGTACTGGTCGCTCTGGCGCCGATGCACACGCAACCAGGCATCGACCTTGCCCTGGGGCTCGAGCAAGAACGACCAACGCCCGACCGTGCCGGGTGGGACATCGACGTCTTGGCTGAGCTGGCCCTGGAGGTAGGCCACGGCGTCGGGACCACTCACCACGACGATGTCACGGTCCTGGCGAGCCCAAGCTGCGCCATTCCTGAGCGCAGCCAATGCCGCAGCGCCGGTCATCGCTCAACCGGTCCTTCGCCGAAGGAAATCACAACCTGATCTGGTCAGGACGCCAAACGCCTCGGTACCGATCATGGCTCAACCCTCCATCGCGGCGTAGAGCCGACGCTGCTCGGTCATCCGCCTCGCCCCTGCGACTGCAGCGAGCAACGCGCGAGCCTTGTTGTGGCATTCCAGGTCCTCGTGCTCGGGCACGCTGTCGGCGACCACGCCGGCGCCTGCTTGCACCGATGCCCGCCCATCCGGACCGACAACGAGTGTTCGGATCGCGATTGCTGTATCGATGTTGCCAGAGAAATCGAGATAGCCGACGATCCCGGCGTAGGGTCCTCGCTTCACCGGTTCGAGTTCGTCGATGATCTCCATCGCCCGCACCTTCGGGGCACCCGATACGGTCCCCGCAGGCAGCGTCGCCCGAAGCACGTCGATCGGCGTGCGACCCGGTGCCAGGCGACCCGACACCTGCGAGGTGAGGTGCATGACATGGCTGTATCGCTCGAGCACCATCATCTCGTCCACCTTTTCTGTGCCGAACTCGACCACACGGCCGACGTCGTTGCGGGCCAGATCGACGAGCATCACGTGCTCCGCGATCTCCTTCGGGTGTTCGCGAAGTTCAGACCCGAGCCGGCGATCCTCCTCCTCCGTCCGTCCCCGGCGTCGGGTACCGGCGATAGGTCGGGAGATCACGGTGCCGTCCACGAGTTTCACCATGGGCTCGGGTGAGGAACCGGCGAGTGTCACCCAAGGAGTCCGCACGAAGTACATGTAGGGACTCGGGTTCACCTGACGCAAGACCCGGTAGAAGTCGAACGGATCGGCGCCTAGGTCAAAGTCAAATCGCTGGGCCAGCACGACTTGGAAGATGTCGCCGGCCAGGATGTGTTCCTTGGCCATCTGAACCGCCCGGCAATAAGCCTCCGAACTCATCGACGAAACCGCCTGTGGCGGAGGGTCCTCGGGTTGGGGCGGCTCGACGAGCGGCTCGGCAGTCGGCGTGGCACCGTCACGCGCGAGGGCGTCGAGACGGTCCACCGCCTCGTCATAGATCAGGTCGAGTTCAGCGTCGGTCTTGTCGCCGAACACGTAGGCATTCGAAATCAGCGTCACTCTCTGGCGGAAGTGGTCGAATGCTGCGAGCTCGCCGATGATCGACAGGACCGCATCTGGGAAGCCCCG
>JANZZE010000257.1 GCA_026419545.1 Acidimicrobiales bacterium | reverse complement strand
GATCAGGAGACGGCGACGTGAGCGGTGCACGTCGATGCCGAGTGTCTGGGCGGTGTCGTCGCCGAGGGCGAGGGCGTCGAGTGTTCGGGTGTACCAGCAGATGACCACGGCGAACAGCGCGAGGATGACTGCGCTGAGGACGAAGCCAGCCCAATCGGCCCCGGCGAATCCGCCGAGCAGCCAGACGAGGAGGCTGCGGGTGGCCTGCGCGTCGGTAGCGCTGACGGTCACGAACGCTGTCGCGGCTGCGCAGAGTTCACCGATGGCGACGCCCGCCAGGATGGTGCGCACCGGCGGGAGACGCCCGCCGGTGCTGGCGATGGCCAAGACGACGGCGAATGCGACGGTGGCCCCGATGAACGCACCGATCGCGAGCGTCGGCGAGCCGACTGCGCCGATCCCGAGGGCCACGACCGCAACGGCGCCGAGTGATGCGCCGGATGAGAGGCCGAGGAGGTACGGATCGGCGAGGGGGTTACGAGTCACGCCTTGCATGACCGCACCCACCCCGGCGAGTCCCATTCCGCAGACTGCGGCAGTGAGGACGCGCGGCAGGCGCAGATCCCAGGCGATGCCGTCAAGACGCGGTTCGGCGGTCGAAGTGCCCAGCCCAAGGTGGGAAGCGATCGATTGCAGGACGGTGCTCGCAGGGATTGGCACTGGGCCGATCATGACAGCGGCGACGACTGAACCCGCCAGCACGACAACCAACAGTGGGACTCCGACCGCAAGTGGGACTCGGCGCCAGCGTGAGGGCAGTGTGGATGCCGGGCTGCTAGCGGCCCGGTCTACGGCCACGGTCACGAGCCGAACTTCTTCTTGATGGCCTCTGCGATGTCGATCACGGCATTCACGTTGCGCACGCCGGGCGTAGTCGACGAGAAGGGAACGGTCGCGTAGTGCTCCTTGGTGACAGCGGTCATCGACGCCATCGGCGGTCGGGCCAGCGTCTTGATCTTGGAGTCGACGGTGTCCCAGGAAGCTTCGACGAGCACGATGAGATCCGGATCGGCGGCGACGACGGTCTCCCAGGAGCCATCGGCCCAGCCTCCGTCGAGCTCAGCGAAGACATTGGTCACACCTACCTCGTTCATGATCATGGCCGGTGCGCCACAGCAGCCTGCCGTGTACGGTGCGTCGGTTCCCGAGTCGTACCAGAACACCGACAGTCCTTTGGGTACACCTTCGGCTGCGGACGCCAACTGTGCCTTACTGTCGGCGATGAGCTTCTCGGCGCGATCCCCGACACCGAAGATCTTTCCGATTTCGCGGATCTCGTCGAAGACGTCGTCGAAGGTGATCGGGGTGTTCTCCTCGGCTCGGCAGTCGTTCGGTGACAGGTAGGTCGCGATTCCGGCACCGTGCAGCGAGCCACGGTCACCCGCGCCTTCGTTCCCGAACGCGCTGACGTAGGAGCCGTAGACGAAGTCAGGGTCTTTGCCGAGCAGGACCTCTCGCGATGGGTACTTCTCGGCCAAAACGGGGACCGAGTTGTAGGCCTCTTGGAACTCCGGCAGGACGGCGTCGTCGAGGTAGGCGGTGCCGATCATGTGATCCTCGAGGCCGAGGGCGAGCATGATCTCGGTGGCGCCTTGGTTCATGGTGATCGCCCGAGTCGGCGGCTCGGTGATGGTCACCGTCTCGCCGCAGTTTTCGATTGTGATGGGGAACGCAGCCGGGGTGGTTGCATGGGTGGTCGCAGCCGTTTCGTTACTGGTCAACGTGCCGGTCGAGCCAGCTTGGCGGCCGTCGGATCCGCAGCCGGCCAAGGTCACCGCGGTGAGCGCCAGCAACACCGCTGCTATCGAACGGACGCTCGCTCGGCGAGCGCAGGAACGGGGAAAACCATGGCGAAGCCGAGCCTCGCCGCGCGTGTGCGTAGGCATGGGGACGTCTCCTCGCGTCATGGGATGTTCGCAGATGCGCCGTTCGGTGTCCTGGCTCCCGGATCAGTGCGAACCCCCGGCCTTCCAGCCTGCGACGAGCCGTGGCCGTGACCCCAGAGGGGTGGGGATCCGCTCCCCGGTGACAGTTGCGGGACAGCCCCGGATTCACACCGGTGTTCCCGAACGACAGCGCGCAAGCTAATAGGCGGTCGCGTGCGGGGTCAACCTTGGTAGCCGGGTGTCGCCACCGGTTCCGCTATGCGCGCCGCGCACCTCTGGTCGAGCGCGCGAGGATTGCCCAGGTGACGACTGCTGACACCGACGGCGAGCCCGGCCGGTCGTCCGCGCCCGACGATCGTGACTCGAGCGGGTCCGTTGGCCCTCGGCGGCGAAAGGCTCCGCCCCCGTTCCGGCGGTGCGAGGTGGTGGCGACCAAGGCGCGCAGCCCGCGACTCCGGCGCCTCACGCTCGGGGGAGCTGAATTGGTTGGGTTCGCTGTGAACGAACCAGCGGCCAGTGTCCGTGTGCTCATCCCGTCACCGGGCAGCGACGAGCTGGTGCTGCCGACCTGGACCGGTAACGAATTCCTCTTTGCCGACGGACGCCGACCGGTGATCCGCACGCTCACCCCGCTTCGTGCCGATGCCAAGCAGGGCGAACTCGACATCGAGGTGGTGTTACACGGCGACGGCCCCCTGGCTCGATGGGCAGCGAACGCCGCGATCGGGGCCACGGCCGCAGTGTCTGGGCC
>JANZZE010000256.1 GCA_026419545.1 Acidimicrobiales bacterium | reverse complement strand
GTACAGGGTCTGGTGGTGGATCGCGAACCTGATCGGGCGTTCCTATTTCCGGGTGAAGGTCTATGGTGCAGGAAACGTACCCACGACAGGCGCGTTCATCGTCTCGCCGATTCACCGATCGAATCTGGACACCCCGATACTTGCGCTGATCACGAAAAGGCGGCTTCGCTACATGGGGAAGGAGTCCCTGTGGAAGTCGAAGTTCGGCGCGTGGTTCCTGACCAGTTTGGGTGGGTTCCCAGTGGACCGAGCGACCGCGGATCGCGAAGCGCTTCGCGCTTGCATCGAGGTGGTCAGCCGGGGAGAACCGCTCGTCATGTTCCCGGAAGGCACCCGCCAATCTGGTCCGACGGTTTGTGAGATGTTCGACGGACCTGCATACGTGGCGTGTCGGGCACAGATTCCGATCTTGCCGGTCGGTCTCGGCGGCACGGAGCGGGCAATGCCGAAAGGCCGGAAAATTCCCTTGCCGAGCCGTATTGTCATCGTGGTGGGGGAACCGATCTACCCACCGCCGCGGCCAGATGGAGGACGCGTGCCACGTCGCCAGGTGAGGGAACTGACCGATCGGCTACGGGACGAGATCCAAGTGCTGTTCGACGAGGCGCAGGCACTGGCAGGTACGCCGAACGTGCACTGACCGTGGGCTGCGCAGGAACCTACATCGAGCGTGGGACCGCAGTGAGTTCCCGCACGAGAGGTTCAAAGTGCTCAAGCGGATAGGTCTCCGCGTCCGGATCGAACGCGAGCTGGTCCCATTCATCGGCGAACCGAGCCGCCAGGTCATACCACGGCTCGGCGCGATATTGCTCCCTGGCGTCTGGGTCTTTGCCGAAATGGTGATAGTAGTGCTTGCCCTGGAAGTCTTGATGAACCCGGATGACGTGATACACGTCTTCGCTGACATAAGGGCGGATCATCTCGGCGGCGATCGCGGGGTGGTTGAACACGCTCACGACCTTGCCGACGTCGTGGCATAACGCCGCGAAGATCATGTCTGGGGCAGCGCCAGCCTTTTCTGCCAGGGTCGCCGTTTGGAGAGCATGGACAAGTTGATTCGTCGCGAAACCGTCGGTGATCCCTTCGAGCTGGCGGAGCATCGTGAGAAACTGCTCGGCTACCCGTGGCTGGTTTCTCATGGTCTCTGCGCCGATGACAGCCCACTGTTCGGCTGTCGACTCGTCCATTCGGGTGAAGCTGGTAGCCATGGCTCCATTCTGCCCGAAGTCCAACGATTGCGGGCGCTTCAGTTTCCGTGCAGGAGAATTCCGGTGAACAGCGCAGCCAAACCCGTCGCGAACCCAACAGCGCCCCAGATAGCAAGACCCACCTTCGATCGGGCAAAGCTGTGTGCAGCCGCGCTGATTCCGGTCAACGCCACGAGGCCCAGTTTCACAGCCAGGGTAACTTGAAAGGCCGTTGACGTAGACCCCACATCAATGGCGAAGAGATTCCAGATGCCGGTGGCCAACAAGAGGGCAAACCCTGACCACGCGATCTTCGAGAACCGACGGGCGACGAGCCCGGGCAGATCGGGGTCGCGTGCGCGCAGACCGGGGACGAGCCCGGCGACTGTGAGCTGTCCACCCACCCAAACGGCGGCTCCCAGCACGTGGAGGAAGACTCGGACCGTGTTCCACGAGGGGTGCAGCATTTCAACTCACCGCAGGGCAGCGAGAACGTCGGCCGCGTGCACCGCTCGATCGTTGAAGCCAGCCGGTTCCTGAATCGAGCCACCCAAGCCCACCGTGGCGAAGCCACCCACGACGCTGATCAGGTCGCGCAGATTCCGCGGCGGAGGGAAGTACTCATCCTCGTCGGTGAACGAGACTTCCTCAAGACCTTCGCGAGGATTGAGGCGGGCGATGATGCTTTGGACCAGCTCTTCGGGCGCTGATGCACCGGCGGTCACCCCTACGACCCCCGATAGACCCTCGGGCAACTCCTCCGGACCGTTGACTCGATACACGTGCTCGCAGCCGGATTCCCGAGCAAGCTTCTCCAGCGCACGGGTGTTTGACGAGTTGGCTGATCCGATCACGACAATGGCGTCACAGCGGGGAGCGATCTGTATGAGGGCGGACTGCCGGTTGGTGGTCGCGAAGCACAGGTCGCTACGGCCAGGCACCCACATCCCGGGGAACCGTTGGCGAGCGGCCTCGAGGATGTCGCTCCAATCGCGATGGCTGAGTGTGGTCTGGGCAAGCAGAGCAACCGGTTCCTCGAAAGCTGGCAGCGCGCTGACGGCGTCCACCGTTTCCACGAGATGGATGGCGTCCGGAGCAACCGCCATCGTGCCAACCGCCTCTTCGTGGCCTTCATGACCTACGTACACAATGCGGTAGCCCTTCGCGGCTCGCACCTTCACTTCGTGGTGCACTTTTGTGACCAGCGGGCAGACAGCGTCGACAACGTATCCGCCGTTGGCACGCGCGTCCTCAACCACCTGGGGTGCCGAGCCGTGCGCGCTCAACATGATCGGCCGACCGGGCGGCACCTCGGAGATGTCATCGACAAAGACCACCCCAAGGTCCTCGAATCGCTTAACTTCGCCGCTTATGAAGTAGGGAATCCCACAGGGAGCATAGGATATATATCTGCCCTTCTCGTAAACTGTTATTTTTGCGGAGGGGTCAACTCGACGGGCTTGGGCAGCTGCGCTCATTCCCGCTGCGCAGC
>JANZZE010000255.1 GCA_026419545.1 Acidimicrobiales bacterium | reverse complement strand
AGACAGACTTCCCGGCGGCAAGCTCCAGACGCCGAGTTACATTCCCCCCGACCAGTGCGCCGACGCGATCTTGGCCGTCAACGGTGGATTCCGGTTCGACCAAGCCCGCGGGGGCTGGTATTCAGAGGGCAAAGAGGCGCCGGGCAAACCCCTCCGTGACGGTGCGGCCTCCCTCGTGGTGTTCAAAGACGGCTCAGTCGGCTATGGCATGTGGGGCCGCGATTACACCGCCGCGGACCTCGAACGCATCGACACGGTCCGACAGAACCTCGAACTGTTGGTCGACGACGGTCAGATCGTGCCCGACATCGACAAGAAGGATTGGGGCGCGCAACTCAAGAACAGCTATTTCATCTGGCGATCGGGCTACGGCATCACCAGCGACGGCGCACTCATCTTCGTCGGAGGCCCCGGACTGCAGCCCCGGGACCTCGCCCAGACCCTGATCAACGCGGGCGCGGTCCGAGGCGGGGAAGGCGACATCAACCCGGAGTGGGTCGTCTCGAACTTCTACAGCGTCGGACCTGACGGCAAGTGTCACGGCACCAAGGGCCTCGAAGGGCCTGAGGACAAAGGCGGCCAGCGTTCGTCGGCTGACCGCTACCTGAAGACCGACACCCGCGACTTCATCGCCGTCTACCGCAAAGAGCTCCCCATTCCTAGGTGACCCGGTGCATCTGAAGCGCCATCAAGCGCATCGGCCCCAGGTTCGCGTTGACCGAGCGCGACCCCCAATCGCGCCGTCAAGCGGAACGACTCCCGCTCAGATTTGACTAGCTACACGTCAACCCAGGTTCAGCCCATGAGACCTCCGGGCTCGCCCGGACTCGGAAGGTCCAACAACCCGGCGAGCATGCGGGTGGCGATGTTGTTCTGCCCAGCGTCGTTCCCTTCGGGGAATTCGCCGCTAGCGGTGTACAGATCAGCAAGACGCAGCAGAATCACCGATTGGCGCCAGGCAGCGAACACCTCATACCAGAACAGGTCGCCAACGGGACGACCAAGGGCCCTTTCGTAGCATTCCACCATCGCCGCCTGACCTGGGTAGCCCGGCAAAACCGGCACACCAAGGCCTTCGCTGAAAAACCGTTCGAAGAACAAGAACCAGGCCAGGTCGACCTCCGGCGGACCTAGCGACGCCATCTCCCAATCGAGCACCCCAACGACGGTGAAATCGCGAAACATCAGGTTCGACACTCGGGCGTCTCCCCAATTGAGGGTCACCGCGTTGGGCTCGACAATCGGTAGATGCTGGGTCAGCCATTCACCTGCGGCGTCGATCGTCGGCTGGGGTCGCCCCCCGGTAACCCAGCGGGCATAACGGCGCCAGTGTTCGAACTGTTGCAGCATGCCGAGCGGACCGAGCTCCGGTTGCTCGAGAAAACTGAATCCCGCTTCCCTCCAGTCGAGCCGGTGCAGCGCCGCCAACGTGTCGATTGCTGACTCATAGGCACGGCGTTGGTCCTGTGCTGGTGCATCGAAGAACCAACCGAACAGGGTGTAGGGCATCCGATCGGCTGGGACCTCACCGTCGATACGGTCCATGACGTAAAACGACCGGCCAAGAACTGACCGGTCGGTCTCCAACCACCGTACGTTCGGCACCGGGACCGAGCTCACCGCGGCCACGCCTCGCATGCAGGCGACTTGTCGGGACAGGTCATAAGCGGGGAACACGCCTGGACCTGTTGTCTCCAAGCGGACGACGAGTTCGAGTGGTTCACGCCCCCTCGGTCGTGCCGTCACCAGAAGTGTCTCATTGGAGTGCCCGACCCCCTCAGGGGTGGTGAAGCCGTCGAGCTCGAGATCGTCGACCCCGACCGCCAGACGATCCGCGAGCCAACGATGAAAGACCTCACGCTTCACCTCGCTACCCCATCGGGCATCACGTGGTCCTCAAGCCAGCCGATGAGCGGCGCACTGCCGTCCTCAGGAATGGCTCTGATGAGCGCACGTCGGTACACCGACCGGGGAGGCGATGGCTCGAGTACATGGGAGAGGTCCATCTCGTGAGCGGCGATGGCTTCGAAAGTGAATCCAAAGAGCTTGCCACTCTCGTCGACGACGTCGCACCGACCGGCAAACGCGTTCTCCAATCCGTCCAGCCTCGTGATCTCGAGGGAAACGTCCCGGATCTCCTGTGTCACCCCGTCGCTCTCACGACCGACCTGGGTGTAACCGATCGCGATGGTCCCGTCACCGGGAAAGCGAACCTCGACGCACTGCAAACGGCGCTCTACGCCGTTCAGCGCAAAGAAACTCCATTCCAACAACCAATACCGCGGCCCCCAGGAGTGATCCCGCTCACCCCTGCCCTCGAACGCAAGCATCTCGTTGCCGATCTGGATCTGTCCGTCGAGCACGATCGGCTGTTCCATACGCCGCGCGTCGTAGGTCTCGGACGAGTGGCCCTCTTGATCGCCGGGTCCAGTGCTATGGGCTGCGCCGATGGCGGTGACTTCGAGCTCCACTGTCACAGGCACGACGCGGCCAGCTCGTGATCCACTCAGCACCCGGGCTGAGGATTGGACCCGCAGATGGCCCCGCCGCAGCGGTTCGAGGATGCGGTAAGCAAACGACAGACCCGGATCGTCGTAGGCAATTTCAGGGCGGCGGACCTTGGCGAAATCGAGGAACGGCTGCTCCACCCCGAGCCATTCGCCTTCTCGATAGAGGTACAGCCACAACCACGCCCGGCCCTGCAC
>JANZZE010000254.1 GCA_026419545.1 Acidimicrobiales bacterium | reverse complement strand
CGGCAAGATCGTCGCCGTGCGCCCCGAGCCGGAGGGTGCCGAGGCGGCGTCCGACCACTGAGCCCCGGCGCGCCGGTGTCGGCCCTGGCCGGGAAGCGGATCGTCCTCGGGGTCACCGGGGGCATCGCGGCGTACAAGGCCGTCGAGGTGTGCCGCCGCCTCATGGAGGCCGGTGCCTACGTCCGGCCGGTGATGACCAGGGGAGCGCAACGCTTTGTGGGGCCAACAACGTTGTCGGCCTTGGCCTCAGAGGCAGTGCGCACTTCCCTGTTCGACGAGGATGACCCGATTCCGCACACCCGACTCGGCCAGCAGGCCGATCTCATACTCGTGTGCCCCGCCACCGCCCGGGTTATCGGCTCCTACGCCGCGGGTATTTCCGACGACCTGCTGACCGCGACCCTGCTCGCCACCCGGGCACCGGTCGTGATCTGCCCGGCGATGCACACCGAGATGTGGGAACACCCAGCCGTCGAGGAGAACCTTAATACCCTCGTGCGGCGGGGCGTGACCGTCGTACCGCCCGAGAGCGGGCGGCTTGCCGGGGGTGACGTCGGGACCGGTCGGCTCGCCGAGGTCGAAACGATCTTGGCCACGGTGCGTCGGGTGCTCGGACCGCAGGATCTCAAGGGCTGGCGGATCCTGGTGAGCGCGGGCGGCACCCGGGAGGCAATTGATCCGGTTCGGGTCATCACCAACCGATCGTCGGGCAAACAGGGCTACGCCCTCGCAGAAGCCGCATTGGAACGTGGTGCTGAGGTCACCCTCGTCACCACCGTCGACCGACCGGCTCCGCGCGGCGCTGAAGTGATCCGGGTGTCGTCTGCGGCCGACATGGGGCAAGCGATCGTGCCGATCGCAGCCAGTTATGACGCGATCATCATGGCGGCCGCAGTCGCCGATTTCAGGGTCGCCAACGTTGCAGACCATAAGATCAAGAAGGGTGAGGTCACGCCGGTCATCGAGCTGGAACCCACCCATGACTTCCTGGTCGATCTCGGCCGAGCGAAACCCCCAGGTCAGGTACTCGTCGGGTTCGCTGCTGAGACAGAGGACGTGTTGGCCAACGCCGCCGCGAAACTCGAGCGGAAGAAGCTTGACTTGATCGTGGCGAACGACGTGTCTGCTCCCGGTGCGGGCTTCGAGCACGACACCAACGCGGTCGTCATCCTCGGGGCCGACGGCTCGAGCCTCGAGGTTCCTTTATCCGACAAGCGGACGGTCGCTCATGCGGTGCTGGACCGGGTTCTTGCCGTCCGGGCCGGGCACGCTGGATGAGGGGCGAGGTTGAATCCCGACCCAGCTGGTCAACTATCGTGGCCTGGTCAGTGTCTCTCGTGTCCTCGCTAGCACGGGGCGGTGGTGCTGACAGACAACAGATAGCGAGCGCCCGAGCAGGAGTGGGGTAGGCTCACCGGTCGCGTCCGGGCCGATCGGATAGGCAACGTTCATGTTTCGCCGACGAGCCGGAGGCACAGGGGTCTTGGGACGCGGATCGCCGCATCACAACAGGAGCAAAATCGACGTGAGCAGTAGCTTCACCTTTACCTCAGAGTCGGTCACCGAGGGCCATCCCGACAAGATGGCCGACCAGATCTCGGATTCGATCCTCGATGCCTTGCTCGCCGAGGATCCAAACAGCCGGGTCGCCTGCGAAACGTTCGTGACCACTGGTCTGTGTATCGTCGGAGGTGAGATCACGACTGAGGCGTATGTCGACATCCCGAGCATCGTCCGCCAGACGATCTGCGATATCGGCTACGACCGGGAGAGCTACGGTTACGACGGCCACACCGTCGGTGTCCTGGTCGCACTGGACGAGCAGTCGCCCGACATCGCGCAAGGGGTCGACGACTCGGAGGAGGTTCGCAGCGGTCAGGCCGGCGAGGACATCCTGAACAAGCAAGGCGCTGGCGACCAGGGGATGATGTTCGGTTACGCGTGTGACGAGACCGACGTCCTGATGCCGCTGCCGATCCATCTGGCGCACCGTATGGCTGAGCGCCTTGCCGAGGTCCGCCGAGCCGGGACGATCCCGTATCTCCGTCCAGACGGCAAGACCCAGGTCACGATCGATTACGAGGACGGACGCCCCGTTCGCCTGCGGACGGTTCTGGTGTCGACGCAACACAACGACGGCGTGGAGCGTGATGAAATCCGTGACGACCTCCTGGAAGCGGTGATCAAGCCAGTCCTGCCCGAGGCGTTCAAAGACGACGACTTCAATCTGTTCGTCAATCCGACCGGGCGCTTCGTCATCGGTGGCCCGGTCGGCGACGCTGGCCTCACTGGCCGCAAGATCATCGTCGACACCTACGGCGGCATGGGCCGTCACGGCGGTGGTGCGTTTTCCGGGAAGGACCCTTCCAAAGTGGACCGTTCGGCTGCCTACGCGGCGCGCTGGGTCGCGAAGAACGTCGTCGCTTCGGGAGCGGCCCGCCGGTGTGAGTTACAAGTGGCCTACGCCATCGGCGTCGCTCAGCCCTTGTCGATCATGGTCGAAACCTTCGGCACCGAGGTCGTTGACCCAGTCAAGATCGAAGACGCCATTCGCCAGGTGTTCGATCTGCGGCCGGCTGCAATCCTTCGCGATCTCGATCTTCGTCGTCCGATCTTCCGGCCGACCGCTGCATACGGTCACTTCGGTCGAACAGGTGAGTCCTTCACCTGGGAGCGAACGGACCGGGCCGAAGATCTCAAGTCGCT
>JANZZE010000026.1 GCA_026419545.1 Acidimicrobiales bacterium | reverse complement strand
GCTACATGCCGGAATGGGCTCAACGCTTGGTCGGTCTCCACCACTCCGATCTCGCGCAACGGCTCTGGTTCGAGCCGACCGGGCGGCTCAACGCCCGGATCATCCGGTGGGCGGTTGGTGTGCCCACATACCGCCGACTCGCTGAAGCCCGCGTCGGTGGGTCATCAAACGCCACGCTCAGTGCGGCCTGAAACCTCACGCACGATCGGGCCGAGCCATCGGCTCGTGCCAGCCACCCAAA
>JANZZE010000025.1 GCA_026419545.1 Acidimicrobiales bacterium | reverse complement strand
AGATGTGTATAAGAGGCAGGGATGATCGAGCACCGACTGGACGATACGCCACTGTTCGTCAACGGCATCGGCTCGGCCGAAACGACGCATGTCTCCTTCCATAGCATCCTCGAGCAGTCGCTCGTACGGTTCGTCGCTCAGACCGAACAACTGCTCCTGGGTCACCTCGAGTTCGACTGGGTGCGTCGTGAGGCGATCCCCGGCGGATTTGGCGGCTACCCGCAGACTGATCCCAGTGTCCGTACCGAGACGGAATCGCAACAAGTTCGGCGAGCCGAGACCGGCTGATTGATCGGCGAACAGCATCCTTGGTGGACGCCTGAACTCAACGATCGCTTCGGTCGCAGTCACCGGGAGATGCTTGCCCACCCGCACCAACCAAGGCACCCCACTGAAACGCCACGAGTCGATCTCGAATCGCAGGGCGACGAAGGTCTCAGTGTCCGAGCCATAGGCAACGCCTGGCTCATCGACATAGCCGCGGTATTGACCACGGATCACCTTGTTGGGATCGAAGGTGCGTATCTGTTTGAACACCTTCACCTTCTCGTCGCGCAAGGCATCGGCATCTGAGGAAACCGGTGGTTCCATCGCGAGGAGCGCCACGATCTCGAGAATGTGGTTCTGCACCACGTCGCGCAGGGCTCCGGCGGTGTCGTAGTATTTCGCCCGGCCCGCCGTCCCGAAGCTTTCCGCCATCGTGATCTGGACGTTGGAGATGAAGTTCCGGTTCCACACCGGCTCGAGCAGCGTGTTGGCGAACCGGAACACGAGCAAGTTCTCGATCGCGTCCTTGCCGAGAAAGTGATCGATGCGGAACACCGACGACTCGGGGAAGTAGCGGTGGAGAACTTCGTTGAGTTCGAGTGCGCTGGCCCGATCGCGACCGAATGGCTTCTCCACAACGACCTTGGCGTTGTCGGTGAGCCCGGCCTTGGCCAGACCCTCGACCACGTCGTCAAACAGCATTGGCGGTATGGCCAGGTAGAACAGCGGTCGCGAACGGCCCCGGAGCCGCTCCGCCAAGAATTCGTAGGTACTGTCGTCACGGTAGTCGCCGGAGACGTATGACAAGCGAGGCGCAAGTCGCTCCCATACTGCACCGTCGAGGTTTCCCTTGGCCTCGATCGCCTCGCGGGCGTATTGACGGAGGGCATTATCGTCCCAACCACTAGAGGCGACACCGACGATCGGCATGTCGTCGAGCAATCCCCGCTGTTCGAGCCGGTAGATCGCCGGGAAGATCTTCTTCTTCGCAAGATCGCCAGTCGCCCCGAACAGCACCAGCGCGTCGGTGTCGATCGGCACGGTCATGGGAGCAACGTACTCCTTCAGTTCCTTCAGCCAAGCGTCGCCGCGGCCTCGGCTGCGATGGCGATGATCCGTTCGAGAACCTCGTCGGTGTGGGCGACTCCAACCATCATCACCTCGTAAGCACCAGGTGCGATCGCGACACCACGTTCGAGCAGTGCATGGAACAGCTGAGCGTAGAGCCGCTCGTCGGTTTGCTTGGCCCCGTCGTAGTCGACCGGTGGTTCATCTCCCAGGTAGAGGCCACACAGCGTGCCACATGCCGGAACACGGGCTGGGACACCAGCGTCCCGCAACGCACGTTCCAAACCGGTGGCAAAGCGGCTGACGCGCTGTTGAAGGGTCGAAAAGAGCGAGTCGTTCAACTGACTCAACACAGCAAGCCCCGCCGCGGTCGCGAGTGGATTCCCCGACAGCGTGCCAGCTTGATACACGGGACCGACCGGCGCCAGTGACGACATGATGTCGGCTCGGCCACCGAAGGCTCCTATCGGTAGACCTCCACCAATCACCTTGCCGAGACAAGTGAGGTCCGGGATCACGCCAAAGAACCCTTGGGCTCCCCCATCACCGAGACGGAAACCGGTGATGACCTCGTCGAAGATCAACAACGCACCCACGCGATCACACTCGGCACGCAACCCTTCGAGAAACCCGGCAACTGGAGGAATCAAGCCCATGTTCGCGGCCACCGGTTCCACGATCACGCACGCAGTCTGGTCGTCGAGGACTGGCACGTCGTTGTAGGGGGCCACGACGGTCTCGGCGACCTGATGTTCAGTGACGCCTGCAGAACCAGGTAATCCCAGCGTTGCGACGCCACTACCCCCGGCAACGAGCAGCGCGTCGGCATGGCCGTGATAACAGCCTGCGAATTTCACGACCTTGGGACGACCAGTAAAACCACGCGCCAGCCGGATGGCGCTCATCGTGGCCTCAGTGCCGCTGTTGACCAGGCGGACCTGCTCGATCGACGGGACCCGACGACAGATCTCCTCGGCCAACTCAACCTCACGTTGGGTCGGCGCTCCGTACGACGTGCCATCAGCTGCAGCCGACAAGACAGCGTCGACGACCACGGGATGGGCGTGACCCAGGATGATCGCCCCATAGGACTGGACCAGATCGAGATACCGATTCCCCTCGACATCCCAGACGTGAGGGCCCTCAGCCCTGGTTACGAAGTACGGTGAACCACCGACCGAGCCAAAGGCGCGAACCGGCGAATTCACACCGCCGGGGATGACTCGTCGGGCTCGATCGAACAGTTCCGCGTTGGTCGTCATGGCGCCAGACGGTACCGTCCGGCCAAGGTCCTACGGCTACCTCAGCCGGCGAACGACTCGGCGAATTCGCGTGCGAAGTACGTGAGGATGAAATCGGCGCCAGCTCGCTTGATCGCAATCAGGTGCTCGAGCGCGACGGCGTCGCCGTCGATCCAGCCATTGGCCGCGGCCGCCTTCACCATCGAGTACTCACCTGAGACGTGATAGGCCGCAAGCGGGACGTCGACCTCAGCGCGAGCCCGCGTCAGCACGTCAAGGTAGGCCAACGCCGGCTTGACCATCACCATGTCGGCCCCTTCAGCGATGTCGAGGCGGATCTCTTCGAGCGCCTCACGGCTGTTGCGGTAGTCCTGCTGATACCCTCTGCGATCACCGCCGCCAACGATGGTGACGTCGACCGCGTCGCGGAACGGGCCGTACAAGCCAGACGCATACTTCGCGGCGTACGCCAGGATCGACACCGACTCGTAGCCGTCTTCGTCGAGCGCGTCACGGATCGCTGCGACCTGGCCGTCCATCATCCCGCTGGGCGCGACCACATCGGCGCCAGCGGCTGCTTGGGCCAAGCCTGCCTGTGCATAAAGATCCAGGGTCGCGTCGTTGTCGACATGGCCGTCTGGGGTCAACACGCCACAGTGACCGTGGTCCGTGTACTCGTCGAGGCACAAATCGGCCATCAACACGATCGAGTTACCGACGTCGTCTCGCAGGTCTCGCAACGCAACCTGGACAATCCCGTCGGGGTCCCACGCTCCTGAGCCTCGAGCATCCTTGTGAGCTGGCACCCCGAAGAGGATCACTGCCGGTATGCCGAGCTCCACGAGCTCCCGGACTTCCTTGCGGAGCGACTCGCGGGTGTGCTGCACGATGCCAGGTAAGGAGGCGATCGGATGCGGCTCTTCGATGCCCTCCCGCACGAACAACGGTGCCACAAGATCGTCGACACGCAGATGAGTCTCGGCCACGAGACGCCGCAACGCGGCAGTGCGGCGGAGCCGACGCATCCGGCGTTGAGGGAACATCACCTCCGTATCCTACGACCTCGCTCAGGATCGCAAATCCGGCTCCTGCCGCCCTCGGGTCCCTCGGTGCTGGCACGGCATCGCAGGCCGGTACTTCCCGTGACCGCGCCGACTGATGACACCTTCAGGACCTACGGGCGTTTCAACCCGCCGCAAACCACGACGTGTCGATTCTCCCGAAGGCTCTACGATTTCATGAGATCTCGGCGCGGAGGCACAGACGCGGGTCAAGCTAGATGAAGTGCATCGGATTCTCGAGATTGCTCGCGTACACGTCTGTCCTGGTCCTCGCGAACACGCTCTCTCCTCTCGTAGCACCCAGGACCGCTGCTACCGCGGAGCACCCGAGCCTCATCGGCTGCGCTCAGGCAAACGAGCACCTCGTATTGATCGCAAGCGCTGAACTCGATCCCAACTGCACCTACACCGGCGGGATCGAGATCACCAACTCAGGCGTGTTGCTCGACTGTCGCGGCGCGGTGATCGCTGCGACAACGGAGGGCGCCGATCACGGAATCTTGATCACCGCTCCTGCCTCGGTTGCGCTGCACAACATCACGATCCGCAACTGCACCGTCGAAGGCTTCCTCAACAGTGTGCGAATTTCGCGAACCGGATTCCGGTCACTAGCCCCCGGAACCGAGTATCACGAGGCGCACCACGACATCGTCATCGAGGACAGTACCTTCCGGTGGTCCCGTGGCGTCGGTGTGTTCATCGACGCCTACGTCACCAGAGTCACACTGCAGCGCCTCCGCATCGAAGGGGCGGGTAGCAGTGGGATCTACCTCGAAGCAGGCTCGCGAGACAACCTCATCGCGGACAACGTGATCGTCGGCAACGGCTTTCGGCAGAACGGCCCACATGGTCAGTCGTGGACGCTCGGGAATGGGGTCAACATCTGGTTCTGGGGTACCGGTCGTGAGGGCATCTCCGTCGACGGTTCCCGCCACAACCGGATCATCGGCAACAGGCTCGAACGAAACTCGGCTGGCGGTGTCTTCTTGTACAAGAACTGCGGCGAGTTCGCCCATCAGCAGCCCGATCGATGGTGGGAACGACGTTACGGCGCCGATGACAACCTCATCGAAGGGAATCATTTCGTCGGCGAACATACCGGGGTCTGGATCGGCTCCCGGATGAGTGAGAACCCCCTGCCGATGGATTGCAGCGATCCCGCCTACGTGGAGGAGCCCCTTGTGCGAGTCACACTCGACCGAGCACGCGGTAACCGGGTGCTCGGCAACGAGTTCCGCGATGTGACCTTCGGCGTACGAGTCGAGGACGACGACACCGCTGTCATCGCCAATCGATTCGGCGGCGCAGATCCCTCACAGCTTGCGGTCGTCGTCGGGACCCGGTGGCGCACGATCCGTTTGGGGCGGCCGGTTACGGGTACGACGATCGTTGCCAACACTGCGCAAATAGCCGGCAACATGTCGCCATACCGATGGACGTACGGGCACAGCAACACGACATTCATCGACAACAATTCGCTCGACCTACCCGCCGTGTTCTGCCAAGCGCCACCGATCCCCACGAACCCGTTCATTTTCGTGTTGGCTTTCGTCGCCATTGACCCGAACGACCAACCGCCAACCTCAGCGATCAATCTCGCCCTACCCCGGCTCCCTACGCTCAATCCTTGCACAACCGAGCTCAGGGGAAACGTGCCGATTGCCGCGGCACCGTCGTTCACTGGCTGAACTGGCGACGTGACGACCAGTGCCTTTGCAACATCAAACAAGCCGCTCAGCCGAAATTCAACGTCCATACTCGCTGGCATTCCAGCTACCGACCAGTATTCGCCTCCGGACGTGTCCCGTGATGTCGCTGTGGTCTCATAGGCTCGGTAGCGTGACCGTCTACCTCGTAGGTGCTGGGCCAGGAGACCCCGGTTTGTTAACCGTGCGCGGGGCGCAAGTACTGAGCAAGGCTGACGTCGTCATCTATGACCGACTATCGGTGGCGTCACTGTTGGAGCTGGCGCCAACCCAAGCCGAGCGCATCTCGGTCGGCAAAGCGCCGGGGCGGGCGACGATGAGCCAGGAGGCCATCAACGCGCTACTCGTCGAGCGCGGCAAGACTGGCCAGGAAGTCGTTCGGCTGAAGGGCGGCGATCCGTTCGTCTTTGCCCGAGGGGGTGAAGAAGCCCAAGCACTTATCGAAGCTGGTGTTCCATTCGAGGTCATTCCCGGGATCACTTCGGCGATCGCAGTGCCGGCCTACGCCGGAATTCCCGTAACGATGCGTCATTCGTCGGAACTGTTCACCGTCATCACCGGGCATGAGGACCCAGACAAGGGGGGCGAGCTCGACTGGGAAGCCGTAGCGCGCCTCGGCGGCACCATCGTAATTCTCATGGGTGTCGGCCGGTTACCGAAGATCGTCGATCGCCTCCGCTCCGGAGGGCTGTCAGCCGACACGCCGGTTGTTGCCGTGCAATGGGGTACACGGCCCGAACAACGCACGGTCCGAGCAACTCTTGGGACGATCCTCCACCACGACCTTGAACCACCAAGTACCATCGTGGTTGGTCGGGTCGCGGCTCTCAACCTGGCGTGGTACGAGTCCAAACCTCTCTTCGGGAAACGCGTGGTAGTGACCCGCGCTCGACGCCAAGCGTCCGCACTCGCCGATAGGCTGCGCATTGCAGGCGCCGACCCGGTCGAAGTGCCCGTCATCGAGATCGTCGATCCCCCCGATGGCGGGGCAGCACTACGTACGGCCGCTCAGTCCCTCGCACGCGGTAAGTTCAGCTGGCTCGTCGTCACGTCCGAGAACGGTGCACAACGCATACTCGCAGCGCTTCACGATGCCCGCGACTTGGGCAACGTAAAGGTGGCCGCGATAGGCCCGGGTACGGCGGCGGCCCTGCACGCTGGTAACATCAAGGCCGACCTGATCCCCGATCGGTTCGTCGCAGAGGCGTTCGTCGAAGCGTTCCCACCGCCTGCTCACACGGGAGAACGGGTCTTGATTGCCCGGGCCACGGTGGCTCGCGACGTGCTCCCCGAAGGATTGCGATCGAAAGGCTACGACGTAGAAGTCGTGGAGGCCTATCAGACCGTCGCTGTGTCTTTCGATGAGGAAGCCGCCGCTCGCCTCCGATCTGCGGATGCTGTGACGTTCACGTCGTCGTCGACCGTCGAGCGATTCGTCGAGTCCTTCGGGGCGGAGGCGCTCCCACCGGTCGTCGCCTGCATCGGACCGGTCACTGCCGCCACCGCACGCTCGTTTGGCATCACCGTCGACGTCGAGGCAGAAGTTCACACGATTGACGGTTTGGTCGAAGCACTGGTCCAGCACTTCCGACAGTCCACTCCCCGAACTCGGACCAGCTAACCACCAGCGCGAACTCGCGCCTCTGACCCGTTGCGCTCTCGACCTGCAGCAAACGTCTCGGTCGGAACGAAACCCCATGTCGACGCTCAAACCCTGCTGTAGAGATTTCGTCACCAGGTGAGGGTCTCGACATGCTCGCTCAACAGATCTTGGCAGGGCTCCGCAAGGGCTGAAGGCGCTCAAGCACCGCCTCGGCTTCTGCGACGAACTTTCTTACCAAGTCGCCCGCGGGGATCAACTCGTCAATGGCGCCCACACCTTGACCCGCCGGATAGCACTCTTTGTCGGGATCGACGTCATCGTCAGGACCGCCACCGAGATGAAGTGCACCGTCGCTCACCGCACGACCCAGCTGCTCCGGGAATTTCTTCAGTTCCTCGTGGTGCTGTTCCCACCAGTCGGTGTACGAGTTGCGCACGACCCGCATCGTCTTGCCGCTGTAGGCCCGGCTGATCACCGTGCCATCTTCGGCAGTGCGAAGGAGCGCGTCCTTGTAACCCGGGACGGCGCGTGCTTCGGGTGTGGCTATGAAACGCGTCCCGACCCAAACGCCGTCTGCGCCAAGCGCCAGCGCTGCGGCAAGCCCCCGCCCATCGAAGATGCCACCCGCTGCCACCACCGGTACTCGGTCGCCCACTGCGTCCACGATCTGCGGTACGAGCGGCATGGTCGCAACGGTGCCAGTATGCCCACCTGCTTCGGTTCCCTGCGCGACGACCAAATCGCAGCCGGCCTCGACCGCCCGGACCGCGTGGACCACCTTGCCGCACATGTTCACGACGATCACGTCATGCTGGTGGCAGAGGTCGATGACCTCGGATGGAACACCGAGGCCCGCCACGAACATCTTCGCCCCGCCCTCGATGATCGCCTCGACCTGGCGAATCAGGTCACCCGGCATCGCGGTCAGCAGATCGACACCAAACGGCTTGTCGGTGAGTTCACGGACTCGCGCGATTTCAGCTTCCATCTGGCCCTGCATGATCATCGTCGAGGCACCAAGACAGCCGATTCCCCCGGCCTCCGACACCGCGGCGACAAGCGTGGAATAGGACACACCCCCCATTCCGGCGAGCATCACCGGGTGTTCGATGCCCAGCAATTCGGTCAGTCGAGTTCTCATAACTGTTCTCCTGTCAGTACGAGTATCAGGTTGTAAGTAGTGTCCGCTTCGCGATCCGCGGTCGCCGGGCTCGGAATCGCCACCGTGGCCGACGCGTCATCGCCCAGTGATCTCTCAGCGACGGAACGTTCAACGACTGCAGGGGATTCACGGCGCGAGCACCCCGTGGATCGGGGGCGTGCGTCTGGTCTCACCCGCCATGGTCTGCAACAGTTCCTCCAGATGACCGAAATCGACAACCTCCCGGGGCAATTCCTCCCACGGGTGGGTGCCCGCCGCCAGTAGCTCGAGCGCAGCCTTGTACGCCGTCACATCCACGCCGAGCGCGCCGAGAATACGGAGCTCCTTGAACACGATCAGATCGGGCCAGAACCCTGGTATGTCCGCAGAGCCACGGGTGCCCGCCAACACAACGGTGCCTCCCGGACGGGCAAGCTCGATGGCTTGTGCGAGTGCGCCTGGGGCCTTGGCGGTCACGTCGATCACTACATCGGCCTGCCGTCCAGTCGCCGCAGCCAACGCCTTACCGGGGTCCTCAACTGCCACGTCCACGGTGAGGTCTGCGCCAAAACGCCGCGCCCACCGCAGGCGTGGACCATCGCGTGGACCGCAACCCGTGACCATCACGAACGACGCTCCAGCAGCCTTGGCCGCGACGACCGCCGCCAGTCCCCTGATCCCGGGCCCGAGCACAGCGACCAGATCGCCTTTGGACGTGCCCGGTACCGTCACACCCCAACGAATCCCCGCACCAAGGGGGTTGAACAGTGTCGCGATCACTGGATCGAGACCATCTGGCACCGACAGGACCATCGAGTCTGGCGCGAGGTACTGGTAGCGGGAATAACCGCCCCACAGACCCGGGGGCCGGTCGACCGGGATGAACCCATACATGTCGGCCATTCCATGGCGACGGCACCGCCGGTAGGTGCCCGTGAGGCAGTGGTCGCAGTTACCGCAGGACTGAAAGACTTCAACCGCTACGCGGTCACCAGCGGCAACACCCCATCGGCGGGCTGCCGAGGGACCGATCGTCTCGATGATGCCAACGGTTTCATGGCCAGGGACGAAGGCGAACCCAGATGGTAGGTGGCCGGTGTACTGCTCATGGTCGGTGCCGCACAGGCCGCACGCCTCGACCCGCAACAAGGCGTCATCGTCACCGATCACCGGGAGCGGGAGTTCACGGGGGACAAGTCGACGAGGCGACTCCAGCACCATCGCCATCGCCGTCGTCGGTGATGGGAGGATGGTCGCCCCTGCAGGCGGCGCACTCACCAGGTTCGCCTCCCAGTCGTGGAGTTGCACGCCTCGCGTAAGTTCGGTGAAACGAGCTTCATCGCTGGTCGTAGTTGGCGAGGACTGAGAGGAGGTCGAAATCACGGTCGCGGTAGGGCTCAGCGAGCCACTCGCCGTCGACGGACACCCGCAAGCGATCGTCGAGCGGTCTGCCGCTCAGGCCGCTGGCGGCAGCGGCATCGCAATATTGAATGATCCAGGCCCGCCGCTGTCTGCCCGAGATATTCGGTCCACTGCGGTGCAGGACCAACGACGAAAAGCACAACACGCTTCCCCGTGGTACTGGCACGGGGACGGCACCAGCTGCGCGCGGGTCATCCGGTGCGAGAGCCACCCGGAAAGGGCCGTCACCGTTGCGATGGGTGACCGCTCCGAGGTGATGGCTTCCGGGAACGACCCAGAGGCACCCGTTGGCTTCGTCGGCGTCATCGAGCGCGAGCCAGCAAGTGAGGTAGTGCTCCGGGTGTATCGGGGTGTAGCCGTTGTCCTGGTGCCAAGGGAGTTCCGTGCGCGCCTCGGGCGGCTTGGTAACGCACTGCTCCCAATACAGTCGGGCATTTGGGCCGAGCAGCGTGCCGACGACCCTTGACCAGCGGGGATCGCAGCAGACCTGCTGCAAATCCGGGTTGGCGAGATGGAGCATCGGGCGGTAAGAGAGCTGTCCGTCGGCGGGTTCTCCCAACATCAGCTCGAAGCGCGCCTGCTCGATCAGATCAGCGATGTGGTCGCATTCGTCAGGGGTGAACAACCCTTCGAGCAGGGTGTAGCCGTCGAGCTGGAATTGCTGGACCTGGTCCGCCGACAGGCCAGTGGTAACTGACATGGTTCGCCCCTTTCGGGAAGCGGTGGCGACCTCGTCCCGTATCGTAGACCTTATTGACTGATCAGTCAATAAGGTGCCGATGCGGGATCCAGCATACGGGTGTTACCGGGGACTGAGACCGTCGAAAAGGAGGCCGACGCAGAACGCGGCGGCCTCCGCCGCGCTCATGCCGTCATCGGTGCTTAGCCGACGAAGCGCCATTTGGCTCACGAGCGCAGCGATGCTGAAGGCCACAAGCCGTGGTGGGGCCTCACGGATCATGCCCGTGCGTTGGCTGGCCACGACGGCATCCCTGATGCTGTCCAGAAAGCGGCCGTAGATGCCGAACAAGTGGCGCTCGAAGTCATCACCGAGGGAGTACGAATCACGGAACAACAGGGTCGCCGCGTCACGGTCGTCGTCGAACCACTCAAACGTCGCCCGGATGGCATCTTCGAGTCCTCGCCTGAAATCACGCGGACTCGAGGCAGCGAGGGTATCGGCGATCCGGGACCGCAACGCGTCTTCTTCCGCGGTCATCAAGGCCTTGAACAAGTCGTCCTTGGAGTCGAAATACCAGTAGACAACGCCATAGCTCAGCCCGGCCCTCCGGGCGACATCAGCCATGGTGGTGGCGTGGTATCCGCGCTCGGCAAAAAGCTGTTTTGCGGCGTCGAGGAGTTCCTGACGCCGCTTGATCTTGTCCTCCTCTGAAACCGCTCTGCGCATCTGCCGACGCGGCGGACGGGCGCGGGCAACTCCCTTCGGAGAGGCCATGGTCGCTCACTGTAGGCCAGCCGCGACCCAACTGATTGCTGGGTCAAGACTCCTCAGCTCCGCGATCAGGATGACCACTCGACAACTTCCCGATCGGGACCAACAACCCGCAGGGGCAAGTCTCGCAACCACCCGACATCGTCCTAATCGGGACCGGTCCGCATCGCCGGCGACCACGCTCAACTCCGCGACTGCCGGCACGCCGTCATGTTCGTTGCACCCCGGGTGCAATGATGCGAGGATTGGCACCCGCAGGGGGAGACCAGTGACAAGCGCCCGGCACAGCCGCGGCGAGAAAGGAACCGATCATGGCCGACGAAACACCCACCATCGAGAGCCAGGAACAACTGGCCGAGCTGCTCGAAGGGCGCACGGACGACGAGATCAACGAGTTCGTGGGCGCACTCGGCGTCGATACCGTCCTCGGGCAGATCTTTTCGGTGATGGCGGAGCGCTTCCAGCCCGACAAGGCAGGTGGCCAGTCAGCGGTCATCCAGTGGGACATCAGCGCTCCCGGCGGTACGCATTCGTACGCGGTCACCGTCAACGACGGCACATGCACCGTTGCCCCAGGCGCAGGCGAGTCTCCCCGTGTCACGCTCGGCTTGGCGTTGGCCGATTTTCTGCGATTCATCGCCGGAAAGCTCGATGGCATGCAGGCCTTCATGAGCGGAAAGCTCAAGCTGAGCGGCGACATGATGTTCGCCCAACAGATGCAGCAGTGGTTCGCCCGATAGGCAGCGGCCGCACCAATCCGCCCCGAGCGAGCGACAACGCTGGCTCGGGGCGGACGCCCGGCAAGCCCGACCCGGGCGCGCGCACCCGCACTGCAACGCCCTCCAGACCAGGCACCGGCACCACCGGCGGCGCAGACCAGCGCTCAGGTATGGTCGTGCGCTCGGAGGTGGCGCCCACGGATGGTCGCACTGCGCGGGCAATCCGAACTCGGGCCGCAATCGTCGACGCGCTGCTCGCGTTGCTCGAGGAAGGCGATCTCCAACCCACCGCAACCCGTATCGCCGAAAGAGCCGGGATTTCGTTGCGCCTGATCTACCACCACTTCGGCGATCTCGAGTCGTTGTTTCGCGCCGCGGCCGACCGACAAGCCGAACGGTTGGCGGCCATGGCCGAACCGATAGACACCACCCAACCTCTTGCCGCAAGGATCGACGCATTCGTCGCCCAACGGGTGAAGATGCTCGAATGGATCACGCCGGTCCGCAGAGCGTCACTCCTCCAGGAACCGTTCTCCGAAGAACTCCGGGCTGCGCGCGACGCGCTTTACGCCATCGGTGAACAGCAGACCGCAGAGCTGTTTGCCGATGTCTTGGACACAGCGGAACCGGAAACGAGGGCCGCCATACTCGCTGCCGTGGCCAACCTTGCGAACTGGGGGTTCTGGAACGACCTGCGGATCTCGGGGCGGACGGTCGACGAAGCTGCCGCAGCGATGCGCCTAGCCGTGACCGCGGTGTTCTCCAGCGTCATTCGCGACTCTGACGGCAGCGCTAACCCCGCCTGACCGCCGAGCTCAATCCCGGTCCGGTCGACCGGAATCGACGCCCTTCACCGGCTCGCTGCCACCGTCGGCTCCCGCTGCTGCATAAGCGGCCAACGCTCGTTCTCGCGCCTCGGCGTGATCAACGATCGGCTCGGGATAGTCCTTGCCGAGCACGATGCCAGCCGCTTCAAGCACCTCGGCCGGCGCCTCCCAGGGTGCATGGATCCACTCGGGCCCCAATGCGGCGAGTTCCGGGACCCACCGGCGGATGAACGTGCCGTCCGGATCGTGGGTCCGGCTCTGTGTCACCGGATTGAAGATTCGGTGGAAGGGCGAGGCGTCCGGCCCCACACCCGCCACCCATTGCCAGTTGCCGATGTTCTGAGATGGTTCGTAATCGACCAACAAGTGGCGGAAGTGACGCTCGCCGATTCGCCAATCGACCAGTAGGTCCTTGACCAAGAACGAAGCCACGACCATGCGGACCCGGTTGTGCATCCATCCCGTCTCGCGGAGCTGCCGCATGGCGGCGTCGACGAGCGGGTATCCGGTGAAGCCACCTTTCCAGGCCGCGATCTCTACTGGGTCGTTCCGCCAGTCGATCTTGGCGATCCGGTCGTTGACCGGGGTCCGGGCGAGCTGCGGCGCCTCCGCCAGGAGATGCGCAAACCAGTCACGCCATGCGAGTTGACGGAGGAAGGCCCGCCTCGCCTCGGTCGAGTCGCCCACCGCGTCGGCTACAGCCCGAGGCGAGATGGTCCCGAAGCGCAGATCGACCGAGAGCATCGACGTCCCGTCGCGATCGAGACGGTCCCGGTCGGTGTCGTACCGATCGACCTTGGCAAGGAACGCCTCGAGCCGCAGTCGCGCCTCGTTCGGACCCTCGAAGAAAGGAGGCCGGCCATCAAGACGGGGAACAAACTCACCCGGCTCGTCGAGGACGACTGGGTCCTCACCAGGCGCCGGCCACGGATCACGTGGCGCCTCCTTCCACGCCTGGTAGAACTGGCCGAAGACCCTCGAAACCGTCCCCTTTTTGGTGAGCACGCTCCCAGGCGGCAGGACGTAGTTCCCGTGATATTCGTGTACCGGAACGTCAAGCGCATTGCGGACTGTGGCGTCGCGCCGCTGCGCAAACTCGGATACATCGACGTTCCAGTAGACATGTCCGACGCCGTAACCCTCGACCGCTCGGACCAATACTTCCTCGGGCCGACCGCTCACGAGCAGCAGGCGCCCTCCCAATCGTTCGGCGAGGTCGTAGTCGAGGGCTTGGAGGTTGGCGATGAGTTGGCGCCGACGGTACGGACCGATCGACTCAAGCCGAGGACGATCGAGGACAAAGAGTGGCACGACGTACTTGCGCTCAGCAGTCGCCGCCGCCCAAGCGGGGTTGTCATCGATGCGCAGATCGCGCCGGAACCAGACCAACCCGATGTCATCCGCGGACACGGTCATGCCTGGGAGCGTAGGTGCACCGTGTCGACGCAGCCAGCCCCAGCGCTGGTCATGATCAGCCACCGCTCAGCGCACGCGGCCCCGCACGAATCGCGACTGGGTGTCGACGCAGCCAGCCCCAGCGCTGGTCATGATCAGCATCAATCCGGCTCGTTCACCGCCCCCACTGCCGTGGTGTCCAGGCGGCGCCTCCACTTCGCTTCATTCATCAGGCCAAAGGCCGCCCAAAGGGCAACTCGGCCCGCCAGGTACGCAAGAACTGTTCAGCCCGCTCACAAGCGCCAAGCAATTGTCCGGCCGAATGATCACGGCACTCGGTGAGCACGGCGGTCACCAAAGCTCTCACCGCCGCGGTTGCAATCTCGGGCGGTTGCCCCGACGGCGCAATCGACGGGCCTGCAGTGGTCACGAAATCCGGGAGCACCACGACCCCGCGTCGACGCAGTAGCGCGAGCGCCTTGGCCGTGACCGGGATCGGCCCCCACGGAACAACGGCCGAAGCTTTGATGCCGAGGGCACTGTGGTGATCAACAACCCCCGCCTTCGAGCCGACGATCACGATCTCGGCGTCGGCCCCGAGCGCGACCTCTGGGGTCGAAGCTGGCGACTCGGCCACGATTTCAGCACCGGCCTGGACCAACTCATCACGCAGTTCAGGCGCGACGAGGTCGACACCCTCGATCGCTACGGCGATGCCCTGCAGCGAGCCACCCGCAGCCACCTCAGCTGAGGCCCCGACACCAGCGGCAAGAAACCGCTCATGGTTCTCGAAATAGTCCGGTCCGCGAGGATCCGCATCGACGAGTGGCCGCAAGTCGTCAAGCGCGACGCCCTTTCCCGGTTCGAGCAGGAGTTGGCCTGACCTGACCAACGGTTCAACCTCACCGATGAAGGCATCGAGCGCAGCGCGTCTGCCCTCGGCGTTCGCATTGATCCCAACGGACGCGCCCCCAATCCGAAGTCCGAAGGAAGCAAAACGATACGTCAATGAACGCGCCAGCCAGCTAGCACCGTCGGTGAGGATCTTTGGGGCGAGACGGACGACACCAACGGCTTGGTCAACCCCGTCGAGGTCGAAGACGATGAACCCGTCGGTCGAAGCCAGTTTCTGGATCTTCACCGTCGCATTCTCCCCCGCAGGCCACGTGCGGTCGAACTCCGCGCCGAGCGTCAACGGATCATTGATTCGGGGTTGCGAGTTCGCTCGCGCTCACACCAGGCGGGAGCGCACGGGTACGGCCGGAAGAGATCACGACCCGGTCACGCCCAGCCGCCTTGGCCTGCAGAAGGGCGCTGTCGGCCAATGCCACCACTCCCTCGAACCGTTCAGCTTGCTGCGAGGACGCCAGCCCGAAACTAACGGTGAACGACGGCACCCGACCGCCGAGCAACGCCGTGGCAAGCGAGGACCGCACCCGTTCAACAACCGCTCGCGCTTCATCTGGGGTGCAGTCGGGCAGGACCAACACGAATTCCTCCCCGCCGTACCGGCAGGCAAAATCGTTGGGGCGGATGCTGTCACGCAACACCTTGGCAAACAGCCGCAGCGCGCGATCCCCCGCCTCGTGGCCGTAAGTGTCATTGAGCTGCTTGAAGTGATCGAGGTCGCCAAAGGCAACGACGTAGGGCGTGCCGTCCTGCGCCAGCCGACGGACGGCGTTCTCGAGGCTCCGCCGGTTCATCAGACCAGTGAGGGGATCACTCTTGGCTTCGAGTTGGGTCTGAGCAAAAGCCCGCAGCACTCCGATGCGTTCACCGGAGCGACGCGCGATCAACTCGAGATCGGCAAGCATCTCCTCGCCCGGTGGTTGACCCGGTTCGAAGGTGGTGTGGACCACCCCGAGCGTCTTGCCTGCAATGGCGACGGGCTGGCACACCGCGGCGAGCGGCCCGGTTGGGCGCTCCCGCAGGTACGGACAGGCGTCGAGGTCATCGCTCGAGGTGAACACCAAGGTGTTGCCGCGCAGAGCTGCCGGGCAATCAGTCGGCGCCACGACGGGACACCCCGGTCCGTGATCGACGAGATCAGTGGACAGCACTTGACGGAAGTGGGCCACGCTTGAATCGGCAACCAGCAACTCGGCCGGCTGACCGGGCAGGGCTTCAGCGAGCGCTTGGCCGACGAGCTTGAATGCCGCATCTTCGGAGCTTGCCATCTCCAGCGCCCGATAAAGACGGGCTTCGAGCTCATTACGTCGGGCTTCGCGAGCCCGTCGCGCCGCCTCGGCCGCTGCTTCACGCTCCTTGTCGCGAGCGGACCGGAACGCCATGAGCGCGATCGCGCTCGATACCACCATCACCGATCCGTACAAGATCAGGACGGTCTGCTTGCCCCGTTCGGCGCTGTCAGCTGCAAGGGTCAGCTCCTGCACGACTCGGTCGTCGTAAAGGTGCTGTAAGTCCTGAATGGTCTGCTGCGCCTCGCGCTGGGTCTTCCGCAAGTCCACGAAGGTGGGATCCCTGAACAGTTCCCCGGGGTCCCGGTTTTCGAGCATCCCGGCGATGAGTCCGAGGCCGACCGGCCCTGCGAGCAAAGTTTGGTGCTCGTTTAGTTCTTCATATCGGCGGACGAGGTCCTCCTCACCGGGGAGGTTGAGGGAGAGTTCCTGGAATCGCCGCCAATCCTGCTCGTTCTGGCTCAGCTGCCTCCGGGTCTCTTCGAGGGCGAGAACTCGCGCGACCGGATCCGGTTCGACGAGAATGCCGGAGAACTCGTACTGGGTTTTGCCCAACCCGTTGTTCATCGCCTCCAGCGCGTTGCGAGCCGGCTCAGCTCGTCGGGCCGCATCGATCGCGTGGCGCTCGACCGTACGCAACCGGTCCAGCGAGACCACCAGGACAACGATGCCACTCACCACCAGTGTCAAGGTCACGAGGGCGACCTTGACATGGGGTTTGAGGTCCCGGAACCGCTGCCGACGATTCACATCCGCCTCATCGCCATCATCTCCTGTTTATCGGACGGCCCACCACCGCCCAACTACCCCCTATGCTGCATAGTGGATCTGGCTCGTGAAATACCGTCAACGGGCCAGCGCCATGTGGGTCCAGGGAGGGTCAGGAGGCGACGATCACGTGACCGTCACCGGAGAGCAAGCAACAGCTCGCGTCCTCGTGGTGGAAGACGCGCCGGAATTCGTGGATTTGCTGGTACCGCTGCTGGAGCGAGAGGGCTACCGAACCATCGTCGCCGGCGACGGCGAAGCGGCGCTGCAGCATGCTCGTAGCTTTGCTCCCGACGTGATCGTACTCGATCTGACCTTGCCAAAGCTCGACGGTGTCGAGGTGTGCCGCCAGCTCAGGACCTTCAGCGATGCGTACGTGATCATGCTCACGGCTCGTGGTGACGAAGTCGACCGTGTGGTCGGCCTCGAGGTCGGGGCCGACGATTACATGACCAAACCGTTCTCCCCCAGGGAACTCGTAGCCCGGGTCCGTGCCATGCTGCGCCGACCGCGCACCTCGGCTGGGAGCGGCACAACACCTCAGGAAAGCGAGCGCCGCGAACTCGGCGACCTCGTCATCGACCCGATGAGCCGAGTGGTGTTGGTCGCAGGCGAAGAGGTGAACCTCACCCGCATCGAGTTCGACCTCCTCGAAACGCTGACGAGCAAGCCGTCCATGGTGTTCTCGAGAGCGATGCTGCGAGACCTGGTGTGGGGGCCTGAGTGGTATGGCGACGACCATGTCGTGGACGTCCATATCGCGAACCTGCGCAAGAAGATTGATCGTGATCGCGACCAGAGTTTCATCCGCACTATCCGCGGCGTCGGCTACCGCGTCGACCCGGGTTGAGCAGGCATATCCGGCACCGCCAGGCGTGGCTCGATCGATTGATAGAGCGCGTTCGCGCACGCCAGCGCTGCCTCTGCCAGCTCACGCGCTGCGCCGTCGAGTCGCTCTTCGAGTAGCAGCTCGAGCGACCCCAGCAGCCCGTGCAGCGGCGTTCGGACTTCGTGTGCCTCTTGCCGACTCACCCCAAACCGGCAGATGACCGCGGCAAGTTGGCTGACAACTCGTTCGGCCAGGCCGACCAACGCCGCGTCGAGCAGCACGTTCTTTGACACCAGGAGGCCAACGACGGCGAGCACACGACCGTCACAGATCGCAGGAACCACGACAACCCAAGCCTGCTCCAGATCAGGCGGCGGCGGCGGATCCAGTGCCGCCTCGCGGACCCTGACCACGAGCCCGTGCCCGCTGGAAAGCACGCGCTCGGCGATCTGGAGATGCCCACAATGCAATACCGCGTCAAGGACGCCGAGTAGGTCCCCAAAATCGGGGTCCTCGCTGTAGAAGTAACCCGACGAGTCGAGGCGACGGCATTGACCGTCACAGATCCACAGTGTCCCGGCCCTGGCACCAATATGCCGTGCCAGCAACCTCAGGCAGGTCGGCGCCGCCGTGACCAGCGACCCTGCGGTGTTCGCCGCTGTCGCGACCTCGCTCAACACCGTGAGATCACGCAGCCGAGCTTCGGCGACCTCGAGCGCGGCTTGTGCCCTCCCTCGCGCCGCGATCTCCTGTTGGAGTTTGGCGTGTAGCCAGGCGATCTCGTGCTGTTCCAACGACACGCCGGTTTCTCGCTCGCTCACCTTCCGGACCCAGGCTGCGTACCCGATATCGAAACAGCGCAACCGCCGGCTGTCGATGGCTCAGCCCAAAACTTGACCGCTTCTTGAAGGTTGAGCGGGAACCGCGACGGGGTCCGCGACCCAAACGCACGGCTCAGACCGACACCCCACTACCGAGACGAGCAAGTTCATCGGCCAGCGCGAGCCGAACCGGCTCGGCCATCGCCTCGATGCGGCTGATCAGCTCAGGGGCAACCTCGAACGGTGCACCGGCCGATTCACGCTCGAGCTCTGCGCACAGCCCTGACAGCATCGCCAGCCCCAGGGTGGCAGCGGTCGACTTGAGCGTGTGCGCAGTCCGAGCCAGCAAGGAGAAATCACGATCTTCAAAGCTTCGCCGCAGCTCTCGTACCCGGTCGTCCAGTTCGAGCACGAACCTACGAACTACGTTGGCCACGAGCATCGGGTCACCGAGTTCATCCACCAACCCGTCGATGACCTCGCTGTCGACGCCGACGGGGTTGGATGGGGCAACGACGGTACGCGCAGTCGGGACCCACTCAGCCAACACTTTGCCTAACGCGGCGAGACTCACTGGCTTGACCAGGAAATCATCCATCCCCGCCTCCAGACAGCGGGTCCGGTCACCGGGCATCGCGCTCGCCGTCATCGCAATGATCGGTGTGCGGGGCGCATTGTGCTCCTCTTCCCAGCGACGAATCCTTCTCGTTGTTTCGAGTCCGTCGAGGCCGGGCATCAACCAATCCATGAGCACCGCGCCGAAGCGTTCCGACGCCGATGTGAGATTGTCCAGCGCGTATTCGCCCGATTCGGCCACCACCGGCAGATAACCAAGCCTTTCGAGCTGCCGGCTCACCAGCAACTGATTGACCGGGTTGTCGTCGACCACGAGGATTCGCGGCTGGCCGGCCCGGGCCTTCGACGGCAAGTCGCCACTGCGAGCGGGCACTCCTACATCGGGCTGGCCGAGCACGAGTGGGAGATCGAAGCTGAACGTACTCCCCACGCCCACCTCGCTGGCAACGGTGAGCGTTCCACCCATCATCTCGACGAGCCGACGGGCAATGGTAAGGCCGAGACCAGTCCCGCCGTATTCACGGGCAGTCGAGAGAGTGGCTTGCGAGAACGGCTCAAATATTCGCTCGAGCACCTCCGGCGCCATCCCAATGCCCGTGTCGCGCACCTCGAAGCGCAATAATTCGTTGCGCCCGGGGACACGACCAACGCAGACGACGACCTCGCCCTGGGCGGTGAACTTGACGGCGTTGCCAATGAGGTTGGTCAACACCTGACGCAACCGGAGACCATCGGTCAGGACGTACGCGGGAAGATCCGGCTCGTGGACAAAACGAAGATCGATTCCCTTGGCGGTCGCTTGCGGACCGAAGAGGACCCGGAGGTCATCGACTACGTCGGCGAGCGCAACCCGTTGTTCGGCGAGTTCGAGCCGACCGGCTTCGATCTTCGAATAGTCGAGTATGTCGTCGAGCACCATCTTCAACGACTCAGCGGCACGGCTGATCGAACGGGCGATACTCCGGGCCTCGTCGTCGATGTCGGAGGTCAGCAGCAACTCCGAGAGCCCGAGAATGCCGTGGATCGGGGTCCTGATTTCATGACTGACACTCGCGATGAACTCGGTGCGTTGCTCGAGCGCCCGGACCGCTTGATCCCTCGCTTCGGCCAACTCGAGTTCAGTCTGCTTGCGTTGCGTGATGTTGCGGGTCGTGAGCACGATCGCCCGGACGTTGGGATCGTCGAGCAAGTTCACCGCAGTCGCTTCGATCGTCTCCCAGTGCCCTTTGGCATGCCGGACCCGCAGCTCAGTCATCAGCTCGTGTTCTGGGTGCTCGAGCAGCTCGACCAAATACTGGCGGATCCGGTCGACATCATCAGGATGTGCGATGTCGAAGGCATTGCGCACGCTCCAGAACTCCGTTGGATACCCGAGAATTTCTTTCACGTTGCCAGTCGTCGCCACGACCGAGCCGTCTGCCGTCACAAGGGTGACCGTGTCGGAAATGTTCTCGAGCATGCGACGGAAGCGAGTCTCGCTGATCTCGAGCGCGGTACGGGCATCGGGATCATCCGTGAGGTCCCGGATGTTGACAACGACGCCCTCGACCGCAGGATCGTCGAGCAGGTTGGTGGCAACCGCTTCGACGAAACGGACCGTGCCGTCCCTCGCCACGAGCCGGAGCCGAACCGGGCGTCCCTTGCCCCCGGTCACGCGGTTGTTCGCCAGCACCAGTGCGGCAGCGTCCCGATCGTCGGGGTGCACGAATTCGAGCGCGTCCATGCCGATCCGCTCGTCGAGCCGGTAGCCGATGAGCCGTTCAGCCGCCGGTGAGGCGTAGATGAGCCGGGCTTCCTCGTCGAGTACCGCCACTGCATCGAAAGCGTGCTCGACCAGTGATCGGAACCGCGCTTCGCTGGCATCAACCGCACGGCGTGCCTCGACCTCAGGGGTCACGTCGCGGAGGGTTGACACCACTGCCCAGGGCGCACCCGAGCGGTCACGGAGGAGCCGGCTGTCGACCTCGCCGATGAGCGTGGTCCCATCGGCTCGGAGGAACCGGTGCCGACCATGGAAGCGTTCAATCTCCTGAGTAGTCAGGGCGCGAAGCCCTCGACGGATCTCATCGAGGTCATCGGGGTGGACGACTTGAACAGCGTCGAAATCGACTGGGCCGTCATGACCCAGAAGATGGAAGAACTCTGGATTTGCGTAGACCCGACGATTCACGAGGTCGTTCAGCACGAGCGGCACCGGAAGCTGGTCGTACAGCGCCCGCAGGTCCGCGTAGCTTCCCCAGACGTCAGGCAGAGCGCCACCTGGAATGCCTGTCGGGCCCGGCCCCCTTTGTCCACTCGATTCGTCGTTCACTCGCCTGCCTCCACCACCTCGCGAGGTACGCACCAGCGCACAGGCCCCACTCCTGTCGGCATCCGGACCCCCTCCTGAAGGATGCCCACCAGGTCCACGACTCGGTACAGCGTAGGTAGACCGTGCTTGGATGACACGGTGTCAACTGAGCAGGTCGACGTCCTCGTCATCGGTGCTGGCATCGTGGGCCTGGCCACGGCCCGGGCCCTACTCAACCGCCATCCCGGGTTGAGGATTGTGGTGGTGGACAAAGCGGCAACCGTCGCCGCCCACCAAAGTGGTCACAACTCCGGAGTGATCCATTCGGGCATCTACTACCGACCCGGCTCGGCGAAAGCGCGGCTTTGCCGCGAGGGCCGAGCCCGCCTGCTCGAGTTCTGCGAGGACCAAGACATCCCGTACAGGCTCAGCGGGAAATTGATCGTCGCGACCAGCATCAGCGAACTCGCTCGGCTTGACCGGCTCCACGAACGAGCCCGTGCCAACGGCGTCGGCTGCAGTCTGATCCCGCGGGAAGCAATCAACGACTACGAACCGCACGCCACTGGCCTGGCCGCGCTTCACGTCCCTGAGACGGGCGTCGTCGACTTCAAACTAGTCTGTGCGGCACTCGCCCGTGACGTCCAGACCCGAGGGGGCCGCATCGAGCTCGGCGCCAAGGTTCGCCGAATCGCGGGATCTGGCGTCTCCTCACGCCGGACCGTCCACAGTGGTCGGTTCGTGTTCACTGCCAGGATCGTCCTGAACTGTGCCGGGTTACACAGCGACCGGATCGCAGCGCTAGCCGCTGGCACGGATTCGGCACTCGACACACGGATCGTCCCCTTCCGTGGCGAGTACCACACCCTTGTTGGCGGTCGTGACCACTTGGTGCGATCGCTCATCTACCCAGTCCCCGACCCACGGTTCCCGTTCCTGGGAGCTCACTTCACCCGTGGGATCGACGGGAAGGTCCACGTCGGCCCCAATGCTGTACTCGCACTCGGACGGGAGGCCTATCGGTGGCAACTTCCCTCCCGCTCCGACCTCGCAGACCTGGTCGACCCATCCGTGGTCCGGCTCGGGGGACGCTATTGGCCCGACGGCGTGAAAGAGTTGGTCCGCTCTCTCAGTCGCTCGGCCATGACCCGCGCCCTGAAGCGCCTGGTACCGGACATCGCGCCAAGCGACCTGGTACCGGCAGGATCGGGTATACGAGCTCAAGCCGTGCGACGCGACGGCACACTCGTCGACGACTTCGTGTTTGACGAGTCGCCGGGCATCGTGAACGTGATCAACGCCCCGTCCCCAGCGGCCACCGCCTGCCTCGCTATCGCCGAGGTGATCGCCGAGCGGGCAGCCTCGATGTTGCGAGCCTGAACGAGGCGCCGGTGGGTTTGTCCTCGCGAACGAGCACAGGATTTGCAGGGTTCGTTGAGCGGACGACGAGGACTGCGCTGGCGGCCCGGGCTTACACACAATCGATAGCCACCGGCTCTGGCGATCGGGACGGTACCGTTCATCACGATGGCGGTCGATGACAGCGTGCGGGACCAACTCCAGGCACTCGGCGAGTTCATCCGTGGCCAACGCAAGCAGGCACAGATGTCGTTGCGCGACCTCGCCGAAGCAACGAATGTGTCGAACCCCTATCTCAGCCAGATCGAGCGTGGCCTTCACCAGCCCTCGGTACGGGTGCTTAAGAGCATTGCGGTGGCTCTCAATCTCTCGGTCGAGACCCTGTTGGTCCGCGCCGGGTTCCTAAGTCCCGAGGACGAAAGTGGCACACCACGGGTGCCAGAGGTCGAAACCGCCATCATGAACGACGACCAGCTCACCGCGGAACAGAAGGCATCGTTGCTTGCGGTGTACCGCAGCTACACCGGTCGAGTCTGAGAAGCACAGTCATTGTCAAGCCGCAGTCGCGGGATTGGACGTCCGAGCTGGTGTCGCAGCATTCGGTGGTCACGAGACAGACCCCGCGCCGCCGCACCTCAGGCCGTTCGATTCCGAGGATCAGCTGGTTTCGATCCCGCGATCAATGAGACCGACGTCACGCATGATTTATCTAGCGAGTGCTTGACGCCATGCATAGCGCTTGATTTACTTTGCATAGCGCAAAGCCTCGTTTATCCAGATCCCCAAGCCACCGGAGAGCCCCCATGTCGACCCTGACCGAAAATCTCACCAAGGTCCAAGATCAGATCATCGAGACGATCACGAGCTTTCAGCAGCCAGTCGTCGACCTCGTGAAGAAGATCAGCGAGACGATTGAAGGCCGGGTTCCCGAGCTACCCGAACTCCCGATTGTCGAAAAGCTGCCAACCGCCAGGGAGCTCGTGGACAACCAGTTCTCGTTCGCGGAAAGGCTCCTCAAGACACAGCACGAGTTCGCGACTGCCGTGCTCGAAGCGGCCAAACCAGTGACCACCAAGGTCGCCGCCGAGTCCAAGCCGGCACCAAAGAAATCCAAGTCGGCCGCAGCGGCCTGACAGGTCCAGGTCTCCCCCCAACCCCCCAACCACAAACGGCTGGTTGCCGCCGGTCCCCCCTCCGGCGCCAGTCGGTCCCCAGACGGCCTACGCACTCCCCCCGTGTCGTAGGTCTCCCACGAGGGCCCATCCCCCCGGGCCCTCGTGGTCGTTTTGGGCGCCTGAGTTGGAATTTCTGCCGCGACCGCAGAACCCCAACCCAGGTCGGCACCCACTCCGACCGGGGCACCATCGCCGCCGGCTATCACGGGGCCGCGATCAGAACGTCATAAACATCGCTGAGGGGTACTCGGGCCGATCCCGCAGCCAAAGGCGCGGCCAGTCACCAACACCGATTACCCCGCCGAGGGCCCCGGCGCATCTGTTGCGCGAAGCCTCGAACATCCAAGCCGCTCGGCAAATACGGTGATGGCAATGTGGACGCTGCACCTGACCGTGGGGCGATCCTGTTGTGGGGATCCACGCGTGCGCGTTGGGTCTTTGCCAACGCCGGGCATCGCGAGGTTCATGACGAGTCCGCAGTCGCCTCACGGGGTGTTGTAAACCGCTCGCGGCGGCCTGCGCCAGCGTGAGGCCAGTGGCGCTTCCTGCCACGAACTCCCGCAACCTCGATCTCGAGGACGCAGTGTTCCTCGTGGGCCGGCTCGCAGCGCGGCAATCCCGGCCACGAACTCACGCAATCTCGATTTCTAGAATCGGGAGTCCGAGTGAAAAACATCAGCGAGAGGAGCCACCATGGCACTGCGACTCGGTGACGAGGCCCCCAACTTCCAGGCCGAAACCACAGAAGGACCGATCGACTTCTACGAGTGGAAAGGCGACAGTTGGGCCGTCCTCTTCTCCCATCCGAAGGATTTCACGCCCGTGTGCACGACCGAGCTCGGGTACACCGCCAAACTCAAGGACGAGTTCGACAAGCGCAACGTCAAAGTCATCGGGCTGTCGGTCGATTCGGTCGAAGATCACCAGCGCTGGGCAGCTGACATCGAAGAGACCCAGGGCATGGCCCCGAACTTCCCGATGATCGGCGACCCCGATCGAAAGGTCGCCGACCTATACGACATGATCCACCCGAACGCCAACGACACACTCACTGTGCGCTCGGTGTTCGTGATCGGGCCGGACAACAAGATCAAGCTGACAATCACCTACCCCGCGAGCACCGGCCGCAACTTCGACGAGATCCTCCGGGTGATCGATTCGTTACAACTCACGGCGCAACATCAGGTCGCCACCCCGGTCAACTGGAACCATGGAGACGACGTGATCATCGCGCCCGCGCTCTCGGATGAAGAAGCCAAAGAAAAATTCCCCGGGGGGTGGAAGGCGCTCAAGCCCTATCTCCGGTTGGTGCCGGACCCGAGCGCGAACTGAGCCCACAACGCTCACCGCGTCGATGAAAAGCACAGAGCGGGGCGGCCCTAGGGTCGCCCCGCTCTGTGTGGGTGGGGTGGGATGAGGATCTCTGGCGACGAGCGGGCGGCTGGCCGACCAACCGGCGTGTCGCTCAATCGTTCAATTGGACTCTCTGTCTGATCTCGTCCGGGTGTTCCAAAGTTCGTCAGCGGCAGCAAGCACTCGAGAGCTGGCGACCCAGAGATCAGTGGCCAACTGGATCTTCCCCATGTTCACCGCCTCGGCGGCCGCATCCTCCAACGTCTGCGCCATGGTGTCGAGCCGTTCGACGAGCTCGTTTCGAACTAGTGCCACGTCGTCCATGGGTCGTACTCCCGAGGGTCTTGCCTTCGGGAGCGAACACTACGCGAGGAGCATCAAGAGACGAGTGAGACTTGGCTCAAGTTTTGGTCAACCACTGCACCCGATGCGGACCAGTCGATCGCGACCCCCCCTAGGCTGAGCGCTTGTGACGAC
>JANZZE010000253.1 GCA_026419545.1 Acidimicrobiales bacterium | reverse complement strand
CAGCAAGGGGTTCAACGCGGCGAGGGCCGCAGCCGTGAGCCCGACGAACCGACTCCGTGGACCAGTGGTGAGCGTTCGGCGCTTCGTCCCGGATCGCGAGGTCGCAGGCTCGCTCATGCCAGTACGGATGCTCCCGACGCTCGTGGCCGCGTGCTCGCGGACGTCCTCATCGGTGCTGGCGCGGTCCACGGAGATCGCTGCGCTGAGTCGCCAACCAGCAATGCCGGCGAGCACGACCCCGATCGATCCGATGATGCTGGTGCACACGCGCCAGCTCTCAACGGCCCGGAATCCGAGCCACTGCACGAGCGCGAGGAGCAACGTGAACAGCGGCGGATGGGCAGCACCGGGTTCGTCGAGGCCGCCGATGCCGTACATCGCCTTGCCAGCGTTGATGAAACCATGTCCTTCGAGCAGGTACCGCGCTTGCGTTCCGACGTAGCGGGTGTCGCCGCCATACTCGAAGCAGGCTCCGGTGACGCTTGCTTCGCCAGGTGCCGAGCACGGTTCTCGCACCCACTTCATCACCGCGAGACGCAATCCGAACGCGGCCAGGCCGACCAGCACGAGAGAGAGATACGGTCTGAGCCGCTTCCACCAAGCCGTTGGTGGGGAGTCCTGCCTGGTGACGTGGGAAACGGCGGAACTCATCTCGTGGGCTCCATAGGGGGCAACTGGCCAACCGGGGGCGTGGTGGCTGTCCAGCCGCTGCGGTGCACCTCGTAGAGCGCGATCGCAGCGGCGGTGGCCACGTTGAGGCTGCCAATCTTGCCGAGCTGCGGCACGTAGGCGATGCGGTCGGACGCGCTGAGGCAGTCGGAGGTCAGACCGTGTTCTTCGTTGCCGAACGCTAGGCACAGCGGCGGCACTGTCCCTTCTGTCGTCCTGACTCGCTCGAGCAGCACGTGAAGTGGGACCGCGTCAGTGGTCAACTCGACGGCGATGAGTGTGTAGCGCGCCGATCGGATCAGGTGGATTGCCTCGCTCGCGGTCGGCGCGTGATGGAACCTGACATAGCGGTCGGTGCCGAGCGCGGTCTTCTGGGTCTTTGGATTCCGTGGCGAGGCCGTCGCTCCGACCAACCAAGTGTCGCGGACCCGAAAGGCGGCGGCAGAACGCACGATCGCGCCGACGTTGAACGGGGACTGGACATTTTCCAACAACAGGGCGATGTCGCCGGGACTGCGCCGGCGCCAGTCACGGTGGAGCCGCTTGAGTTCGGTCGACCCGAGCTTTCGGCGTGGAATATCCGTCAATCCAGCACACTCCTGGACCCGCTGCTGATTGCGAGGATTCGATAGCCAACCCGGGAGATGAGCCTCCGCGTGGGAAACCCCGCTGTTCCGAGCCAGCGCTGGAGCGAGTCGCTGCCGAGGTGCTTGTGCACGACGAGGTAGGCAGTGCCTCCGGGAGTCAAGCGCAGGAGCGCGTGTTGCAGCACCGAATGGAGTGTGGCCTTACCAACGCGGATGGGAGGGTTCGCATATATGGCGTCGAAGGTGACCGTCGTGGGGATGTTCGCGACTGGATTGTCGTTGTGAGCTGGTCGTACCTGAACGGAGGTGAGGCCGATCCGCTCGGCGTTCCGTGCGCACAGCGCGATGGCCCGTTCGTTGGTGTCGACCGCCCATACGGTTGCTTGGGGGGCGCGGCTGGCGAGGGCGACTGCGATCGGCCCGTAGCCACAACCCAGATCGAGGAGATGGCGCGAAGATGGCGGCGGCGGTGGTGCCTCCTGCAAGAGGAGCTTCGTCCCAGCGTCGATTCGATCGGGGGAGAAGACCCCGCGGTCGGTTTCGAGCTCGCAGGAGAGATCAGGCAGATCAAGGCGTACCGTCGCCGGACGCGACGGTGTCGTTGGCGACGACGTGAAGTAGTGCTCCTGCATGGCTTCTGGTTGCTGCGACTCGCTCACCTGGGTGGTCCTGGGCGTTCGAAGCTCACAGAGCGAACGCTAGCCTTGGCAACATGCCGCCATTTTCGATCCGGGTCATCGGTGACCCCGTCCTCAAGCAACCTGCTCGCGAGGTCACCGACATCGATGGTTCGCTTGTCAAGCTCGTCGACGACATGTTCGCCACCATGTATGAGGCACCTGGATTGGGCTTGGCTGCGCCGCAGGTCGGTGTGCAGAAGCGGCTGTTCGTTTACGACGTCGAGGACAAGCCGGGTGTCCTCATCAATCCGCAGATCATCGAGTCCGAAGGCGAATGGGGCTTCAACGAAGGCTGCCTGTCGGTGCCGGGACTGTATTTCGAGATCGTGCGGCCCAAGCGAATCCTCATCAGAGGACTTGACCTCGACGGTAACGAAAAAGAGATCGAGGCTGACGAGCTGTGGGGGCGGCTGTTCCAACATGAGCTCGACCATCTTGAAGGCGTACTGCTCGTCGAGCACCTGACCGACGAGCAGAGGAAAGCGGCCAAGCGCGAACTCCGGGAGTTGATGCTCGACGGTCGCCGGCCTGCCGAAGTCAAAGTCGTCCGAGCAGACGGCTCGGTCGAGCACGACTGATCACGCGTGACCGAAACCCCGGCTCTCCCAAAGCCGCCAACCCATCCCCAGCGTCTGGTGTATCTCGGGACACCCGAGATCGCAGTCCCGCCGCTTCGCGCCCTCCACCGCGCTGGGTTCGAGATCGCGTTGGTGGTCACTCGGGCTGACAAGCGTCGTGGCCCCTGTGGGGCGCTGCCACCGCGTCCGGGCAAGGCAGTTGCATTCGAGCTTGGGTTACCGGTGACGACCGATGTGCAG
>JANZZE010000252.1:2467-2765 GCA_026419545.1 Acidimicrobiales bacterium | reverse complement strand
GCGCATCGAGTAACGAGGCCATCGCTCCTCCGTCGTTTTCGGCTGCCTGGTCGCGCTGTCGGTTCCGACTCGGTTGCTTGCTCGCAAAACTTTAGCGATCAAGCAGATTGTAATGGGATCGACGCACGCGTGCAAGAGGTTCCACGCTCCCGCGCTGTGCCGACACCTGGGGCCGCAGCGCGTAAGCTGCCGCGATCGGGTGGAACCAGCCACCCCCGAGCCTCGAACTCGGGGGTGCCGGTTCATTCGACGCGAACGCGGGTGTGCAGCGACCGGGAACGCGTCCGTCACTTCTTCC
>JANZZE010000252.1:0-2457 GCA_026419545.1 Acidimicrobiales bacterium | reverse complement strand
GCTTGGGGACGACCGGTGTCGCTGCCGCCTTGTTCTTCGGCCAGAGCGCGAGGAATTCCCCGTTCTGCCACTGGCCGAGCAGCCAGTTGCCGAAGTAGATGTTCCCCTCCAACTTGACGGTGCCGATGATCGTTCGGAACGAGCCGGTCGCGATCTCCCGGATCAGAGCCTGCCGATCGACCTTCCCCACCCGTTCGAGTGCCTGCTGGAGGACTTGCAGAGACGAATAACAGATGGGACTACCCCAGCGGTCAGGATCTTGGCCCGTGACCTGCTTGTGTCTCTTGTAGTAGTCCATGAGTCCGGGACTCTTCGGATCGATCCCGCCCAGCCCCATCACCCCTTCCGCATTCTGGCCGAACTTCCCGATATAGACCGGGAACGCCGTGCCGACCGCTGTCAGGAACACCGGCGGATTGAAGTCGACCACCATGGCAGCTTCGGGGAGCGTCAGCGTATCGCCTGGGTAGCTGCAGGCCACGAAGGCATCCGGCTGACGCTGCTTGATGTCGGTGAGGATCGGTTGGAAGTCGGTCGTTCCGAGCGGATACCCTTGGTCGTAGACCAGTTCGAACCCTGCCTGTGGGAACTTCTTGCGTGCCGCACCCGACAGTTCGAGGCCGAAGGCATCGTCGACATAGATGAGCGCGACCTTCTTTCCGATCTTCCCCTGTGCGGCGAGATCGCTCAGGAGGTCGGCGATCGCTTCGGAATACTGGCTCGATGTCCCGAGGAAGGTGAAGTATCCCGGCCACTGCTTGACGAGCTCCGGCGTCTTGTCGCTCAGGTTGGCGACCCCCAGCTGAGGGAAACCGAACTGGTGGAAGACCGGCGCGACGGCCAGGTTCATCGCGGTTCCCCACGGCGGCAGCAGGAGATCGACCTTGTCCTGATTGACCAACCGTTGGATCGCTTTGATCGCTTCCTCGGGACTGCTCTGGTCGTCGTACTCGACGAGTTCGACGGTGTAGACGCCGTCGCTGAGCTTGATACCGCCGGCTTCGTTGACGTCCTTCGCCCAGAGGATGTAGTTCGGGTAGATCGTGATGCCGGCACCGGCCGCGTACGGCCCGCTCTTGGAAATCGCGAATCCCACGCGGAGCGTCTTCTTGGGCTGCGTCGCGACGACCGTCGGGGTCGCGGCGGGTGCCGGTGTCGCTGCGGCCGGCGTGGGCGACGGTTGTTGGGCCGGCGCTGGAGTCGGTGATGGTTGCGGAGCCGGCGTCGGTGTCGCCTGTCCGCCACCGCAGGCAGTCAGCAGCGCCGACAGCCCTGCTGCCCCGACGAGTCCCAGCACGGTGCGTCGCGTGTACCGCTTCATCGAGCCTCTCCTCCTCGTGAACTAACGAAGCCCCGATCCCGCACGCGCAACGAACGGTGGCGAGGGGAGCGACCGCGCGGGCGATCCCTCCCCTCGTGCCGTCACTCTGCTGTCGCCCCGCTGGTGGCCGCGGTTCCGACCGCGACCTGTGCCGCGGGTGTCCCGTAGACCCAATACTCCAGCGGGAAGCTTCCGCCGAGCCAGGGGAGTCCGCCTTCCTGCGCCGCACGCTCGATGTGCTCTTCCGTCCAGCGGATCGGCTTCCAATCCGGCTCGAAGATCAGGTATCCGACGTCGCCGAAGAGTTCGACGCGGTTCCCGCCCGGCTCGTAGACGTACAGCGGCATCGCCTGGGTGATGCCGTGCTTGGCTGGACCGAGCTCGATGTGGATGCGGTTCTCGCGGAAGAGGTCACCGACCTCCCACAGCTGGTGCGGATAGCCGTACCAGTAGCAGATGTGATGGAGCCGGCCACCCGGTCCGGCCTCGTCGTACATGAAGGCGATCTCGTGCACCATCGGGCTGACCGAGAGCCAGACGCCCTTGTACCCTCCGGCCCGCGCTTCGATGTACTCGCGGAGCTGGAAGCCGAGCGCCTCCATCATGAAGTCCCCGCAGCGCTTGACGTCCTTGGCGAACAGGTTGATGTGATCGAGACGCCGCACCGGGACGCCGCGGGCGGGTCGCTTCTGGGGGCGGTTGGGGAGCCGGCTCGCCAGTGCACCCGGTGCCTGGTACCACTCGACCTCCCAGAAGATTTCCATGCGGTGTCCCTCGGGCGTCGTGAAGCGGTAGGCCGGGCCGTGCCCGACATCCCCCTCGATCCAGCCCTGTCCGAGACCGGTCGCCTCGATCGCCTTGACGCGACGTTCGAGCGCTTGCGGCGAGCGGGCGCGCCAGGCCGCATGCCCGAGACCGGGGGTGTCGGACGGTGTCAGCTTGAGCGAGGTCAGATACCGCTCGTCGTAGGCCCGCAGGTAGACCGAACCGTCCCGGCGCGCGACCTCCCCCATCCCGAGCAGATCGCAGAAGAACCAGAGCGACCGCTCCAGATCGGGAGTGAGGAGCTCGACGTGCGCCAGTTGCGCGACGTCGAAGATGTACCCGTAGTCCGCTGCTGCCGACATGCGTCACCT
>JANZZE010000251.1 GCA_026419545.1 Acidimicrobiales bacterium | reverse complement strand
ATCTGGCCCTGCGGATTCGCGCTGGCCTCTAGATCCCCGCTCGACGATTGCCAGTTCCGCGTCGCCACCGGATGCTGGAACGCTTGCGTCACTCGGGCTGGCTAGAGGTCACCGCTCATCACCGCCCGCACCACGTCCCTACCGACGGGTAGGCACACCTAGTCCGCGCCGGCCGGTCAATCACCGCAGTTGCAGTGCTTTCAGTCGAGGAGCGCCGCCTCGCCGCTGCTTTGAACGATCAGATTGCAGCCGCGCCAACCCAGTGCCCGATGGCCATGGTGATCACCATCGCTGCGATGCCGCCGACGAGTGTTCGGAACACGGCTGGACCGGTCGGGGCACCTCCGAGGCGAGCGCCGGTGAACCCCAATGTCGCCAAGGCCACGAGCGCGGCGGCGAAGGTGACCGCGATCCGGGCACTAAGTGGTGCCAAGGTGATGGCGAGCAACGGCAGTGCGGCACCGATCGCGAACGACACCGCCGAGGTCACCGCGGCCTGCACCGGGCGGGCTCGCGTCAGTTCGGTGATCCCGAGTTCCTCTGCCAGATGCACGGCCAAGACGTCGCCCTTTGAGAGTTCGATGGCGACCTCACGGGCAAACTCCGGTGACAGACCCTTCTTGATGTAGATCCCGGTCAGCTCGTCGAGTTCGCGATCGGGGATCGTGGCCAGCTCGTGGCGCTCTCGTGCAATGTCGGCTTGCTCAGCATCCCGCTGGGAGCTCACCGAGACATACTCACCGACGGCCATTGACGACGCGCCGGCAACGAGCGCGGCGAGTCCAGCAGTGAACACCGTGCCGCGTGAGACGTCGGCTGCGGCGACGCCGAGAACCAACGCTGCAGTGGACACGATGCCGTCGTTCGCGCCCAGAACCGACGCGCGTAGCCACCCGGTTCGAGTCGCGGCGTGGCGTTCACGATGTTGATGAATGCGGAGGGGCTGCGACGACGGCACGTCTCCTTGCTATCGGGTCCACCCACCAGCAGGCAACGCGGAGGGATGACCGTGAAGCAGAAGGGATTCTGAACCAACCTTGGTGACCGTCCTTTGCTCCTGAACCGTCTCCGCCCGAACTTCGGGACCGCAACAGCCGTTCGCTACCGTTGCAACCATGCTCAAGCTGGTGCTGCCGAAGGGATCGCTGGAGAAGGCAACACTCGATCTGTTCGAGGCCGCCGACCTGAAGGTCAAGCGCGACTCCGCCGTTGATTACAAGGCCACCATCGACGATCCAAGGATCGAATCTGTCCGCATCCTGCGGCCCCAGGAGATCCCGACGTATGTCGCGGAAGGCCTGTTCGATCTGGGTATCACCGGCCGCGACTGGGTCGAAGAGACGGGGAGTGACGTCGAATCACTCGGTGAGTTGCGCTATTCGAAAGCCACGTCGAACCCAGTGCGAATCGTCTTGGCGGTCCCCGCTGACTCAGCAATTGAGAAGGTAGAAGATCTCCCGCCCGGGGTTCGGGTTTCGAGCGAATACCCCGAACTCACCCGTCGGTTCTTCGCTGACCGGGGGATCGAGGCTGACATCCGGTTGTCCTATGGGGCCACCGAAGCAAAAGTCCCCGACATTGTGGACTGTATCGTCGACATCACCGAGACAGGTCGGGCCTTGCGGGCTGCCGGTTTGAAGATCATCGACACGGTCATGTTCTCCTACACCGAGCTCGTGGCGAACAAGGCCGCGTACGCGGATGCTGCCAAGCGGCATGCCATGCACCAGTTGCGCACGCTGCTCGAAGGTGTGCTCGAGGCGCGGGGCAAGGTCCTGGTCAAGGTGAACGTGCCCCCCGGCGCACTCGACGCGGTGATCGCGCTTCTCCCGGCTATGAAGACTCCGACCGTCAACGAGCTGTATGGCGGCTCGGGCTATGCAGTGGAATCTGTCGTCCCCAAGGACGGGATCAACACCTTGATCCCAGCATTGAAGGATGCTGGCGCAACAGACATCATCGAGCTGCCGATCGCCAAGATCGTTCACTGAGAGCCTGCGGCAACACCTCAGCGTGGGCGGGTGTCGTCCTGGAATCCCCCGGGACACACGAGGCCAGGGGGACCCTATAGCTAGGGTCCCTTACGGGTTGTCGTGCGGGTGTCGTCCTGGAACCCCCCGGGACACACGAGGCCAGGCCCATGCGCCGCGGTAGTGAGCGGGACCCAGCCAATGAGAGGACGCCACATGTACTTCGGTTCGGTTCTCGAATTCGACGAAGCCAAAGGTTTCGGCACGGTCAAGTCCGAGGAAGGGCAGGAGTATTTCTTTCACTGCACGGCGATTGCGGACGGCTCCCGAACGATAGAACCGGGCACTGACGTCGTGTTCGAGGTGGTCGCGGGCAGGCGCGGTCGATGGGAAGCAACCCTGCTCAGACCGCGAGTCTGATCAGCCGACGCCCACCACCACAGTCGCCGTTCCCTGGTTCCGCGGTCGGCCCGTGAAGGTAGGCGGGATCTCTCCTTCTGAATCGTTGCGCTCGGACAGGGCATGATCCAGGCTCGGCAGCGCTGCGGTACCAGCGGGTGAAGCCGCTGCCAGCGCTGCGGGTTCCTCTGGGCTCGTGCGCGTCAGCAGTGTCGTTGACCGCTTACTGCTGCTCGTGTTGGTTCTTGAGTCGCACGAATGCCAACTGCAGTTGGGTAAGCGCGTCTCGCAGTGACGCCGCATCGTCGCCCAACCGGTCGCCGACCGCGTCGAGCACCGCGGCCATCGCGTCGATCGCCAGTTGGGCGTCGGCAAAGAGTGGCTTTGGCTGACCGAGCTTGATTGCGGCGAGCTCGTAGAAGCCAG
>JANZZE010000250.1:2548-2824 GCA_026419545.1 Acidimicrobiales bacterium | reverse complement strand
GGGACATAGAGCGGCAGGTCGGCGACTTCCGGGCGTTCGGCCGACGACAGGATGATCCGGTCTCCGCCGGTCTCTCCCGAGACAGTGGGGCCGAGATCCACTGCCATCGGCACTGCGAGCCCGCCTGTGTAATCGGTGTGATCACCGATGAGGTTGACCCGGCCTGGTGCCCAGGCGACGCGGCGAGTCATGGCGCTTCACGACTTTCCAGTGTTCGCAGCGCGGCGGCTGCATCGAGCGGGTCGACCGGGTTGAAATACACCTGTCCGCCGAGTT
>JANZZE010000250.1:0-2538 GCA_026419545.1 Acidimicrobiales bacterium | reverse complement strand
TCGGCGCCGGCGACGAAACGAGGTGTGCGTGGTGCCCGGTAGTACGGGGTGATGTGAATGTGCAACCAGGCGTTCGGCCATTGCTCACCGGTGAAGGGCCGTTGGTGAATCCAAAGCATGTAGGGCATGGGTTCGGCGAAGAGGCGATCGAGGCGTCCGAGGACGTCGACGAGGATTCCGGCGAGATCATCACGGTCTCGGTCATCGAGAGCGAGCAGGTCGGGGACAGGATCTGTCGTTGCCACGAGAAGTTCGTAGGGCCACACCGGTGCCCAGGTCGTCCAGGCCTGCCACCGCCCCCGGCGGCTGACGAGCCGTTCGGCTGCTGCACCGTAGGGGCCCGGCCCGAGCGCGGTAGCGGTATCGCCGTGCTCGAGTTCCTGTAGGGCCCGGGGCGGGATGCGGTCGTAGGCGTAGATCTGGCCGTGCGGGTGGGCGATGGTGGCGCCGACTTCGGGCCCTCGGTTTTCGAAGATCAGCACGTAAGCAACGTCGTCGCGCTCGCCGAGGGCGCGGGTGCGGTCAGCCCAGAGGTCGACGACTCGCCGGGCGCCGTGCTGGCCGAGTGACGCGAAGGTCGCGTCGTGTTGGGGGGTGTAGAGGATCACCTCGCATCGGGCGTCGGGCATCGCAGGCCAGCGGTTCTCGAACCATCGCACCTCATAGGGCTCCGGCGCTTCAAGTCCGCTCGGGCAGAACGGACAACCTGACTGCGGCAGGTTCGGTCGCTTCTGGCGCTTTGCCACGATGTAAGCGACGTCGCCGGTAAGCGGGTCGACTCGGTATGGGGGCGGCCAGGTGTGGTCGGCTGTGCCGCGGACGGTGCGTGCGTTCGAGCCGTTTGAGGGGTGTTCGCGGTGGTGGGTTGGTTCGGTGTTGTCGGGTCTTGTGGTTGCGGTTTGGTGTGGTGAGTGCTGATGGTGGGCTGGTTCGGTGTTGTCGGGTCTGGTGGTTGTTGGCTTGTCGGTTGGGCGGTCACCCTCATGGTCGGAGTCGTAATCGGCGCGAATCCCGGACATTGGGCAGGGACGCTACAGCGCTGAGCGCGCGGTTTCGACAGCCTCGCCGATCGTCGAGGCCACAGCGTCTCGTGTCTTTGGGCGTGTGAGTCCCGGATGTGGGACTGGTGTGCCCGGTTTGGGGTCTCGCCGCGTCTTCTTGACCGATCAGTCAAGAAGAGGCGAGGATGGTGAGGTGCCACGGACAGCAGCAAACGGGATCGAGATCGAGTATGAGACGATGGGTGATCCCGATGATCCCGCCCTGCTCCTCGTGTGCGGTCTGGGCCAGCAGCTGATCGGCTGGGACGACGAGTTCTGCACCGCCTTCGCCGATCGGGGTTTCCACGTGATCCGTTTCGACAATCGGGACGTGGGGCTGTCCACCAAGATCGACACCGACATCGAGGTCATGCCGGCCCTCATGGCTGCCTTTGCCGGCCAACAGATTGAGGCGCCGTATCTGCTGTCCGACATGGCGGACGACGCGGTAGCCCTGCTCGATGCGCTGGGTATCGAGGCGGCGCATGTGGTGGGAGCCTCGATGGGGGGCATGATCGCCCAGACAATCGCCATCGAGCATTCCGAGCGAGTGCGGTCCCTGACATCGATCATGTCGACAACCGGTGACCCAGACGTCGGGACACCTCGTCCTGAGGTCATGCCGGTGCTTCTCCAGGCACCTCCGGCTGACCGTCAGGCCTACATCGAGCATCACGTCGAAGTGAGCCGAACGATCGGGAGCCCCGACCATTTCGACGAGGAGCGCATACGGGCACGAGGTGCCGCGCTGTATGACCGGGCCTTCTATCCAAAAGGAGTCGGTCACCAGCTGTTGGCGATCGTCGCATCGGGTTCCCGCAGTGACCGATTGCGTGCTGTCGACGTCGACACGCTGGTCATCCACGGCGACGTCGATCCGCTCGTCGATGTCAGTGGAGGCCGGCGAACTGCGGAGGTGATCGACGGCGCCGAACTGCTGATTCTTGAAGGTATGGGTCACGACTTGCCCACCCACTACTGGGCGCCAGTGATCGAGTCGATCACTGAGTTGGCGACGCGGGCATCGGCGAACGCCTGACCCGCTCACGTCGAGAGACAAGAGAAAAAGGAAGGGGAAGCTGCCGTGTCCGGACCGCTGAGTGGTATTCGGGTCATCGAGATTGCGGGGATCGGCCCCGGTCCGTTCTGCGCCATGATGCTCGCGGACATGGGTGCAGAGGTGTTGCGCATCGACCGCGCTGACCGTGTGTCGGGCGTGCCGAGTTTCCCGAACTTGGACCTTCTCAATCGCGGTCGCCGCTCGATCGGCGTCGACCTCAAGAACGCCGACGGTATCGAGACAGTGCTGTCGCTGGTGGAGAGCGCCGATGTCTTGATCGAAGGTTTCCGCCCCGGGGTGACCGAGCGGATGGGTATTGGTCCAGAGGTGTGCCTCGAACGTAACCCGCGACTTGTGTACGGCCGGATGACCGGTTGGGGTCAGGAGGGTCCCTACGCCCAGATGGCCGGACACGACATCAACTACATCGCCTTGGCG
>JANZZE010000249.1 GCA_026419545.1 Acidimicrobiales bacterium | reverse complement strand
AGATGTGTATAAGAGACAGACACCCTGGTACGACGGAAGGTCATTCGTCCGCCGGGGCGACGTGGTCGTCGTAACGATCAATTATCGACTTGGTGCGCTCGGCTTCTTACACCTCGCGGAGGTCGGCGGCGAGGACTACCGGTCGTCAGGACTCAACGGAATCTGGGATCAGCTCGCTGCCCTGCGCTGGGTCCACGACAACATCGAGGCATTCGGTGGGGACCCCGGCAACGTCACGATCTTCGGGGAATCGGCTGGGGGTATGAGCGTTGCCACGCTCATGGGCTTACCCGCGGCACGAGGCCTGTTTCACCGAGCCATCGCCCAGAGCGGTGCAGCCCACCAAGTGCTCTCACCAGACGAAGCAGCAGCGCGGACCGAGCGCTTCATGTCCCTCGTTGGCGCGTCCTCGCTCGATGACCTGCTAGCGCTCGAGCCCTCGGCCTTCGTCGACGCGCAAAACAAGCTCCAGGCCGAACTCGTCGGCGCCGGGCTCGGCCTGCCATTCATGCCAGTCGTCGACGGGTACGTTTTGCCCGAGCCGCCGCTGGACGCCATCCGAGACGGCAACGCAGCCGACGTCCCGCTCATCACGGGCACCACCGCGCACGAGTGGGCACTGTTCGGGTTGATGGACACCGAGATCGACGAGGCCCGGCTGCGCCGCCGACTCAACCGGCTCTTCGGCGAGGCAGGCGAAGAACTCATCGAGCTGTATCGGTCAAACCGACCTGGCGCGACCCCAGCGGACATCTTTTGCGCGGTGATGACCGACGCCGTCTTCCGGGTCCCAGCCACCCGGCTTGCGCAGGCCCAAGGACACCACCAACCCGAGGGCACCTACCGTTACCTGTTCACCTTTGAGTCGAGCGCGTTCGGGGGCAGATTGCGGTCCTGTCATGCCCTCGAGATCCCGTTCGTGTGGAACACGCTTCACAAGAAAGGTGTCGAGCTGCTCGTCGGAGAGGACAAGCCCCAAGCACTCGCCGAAGCGATGCACGACTCGTGGTGGCACTTCGCTCACGCCGGTTCGCCCGCTACCGACATGCTGGGCCACTGGCCGGCCTTCGGGCGAGACGGCAGCATGGTGTTCGAATTCGGCGAGAAACTCCAACCGATCGAGGAACCCTTCCCCGACGAGCTCGAGTGGTGGGAGGGCCGCCTCTAGGCAACGCCTCTGGTCAGGAGGTGGGGTCAGGTCTAGCCGCGGTTACCCTTCGCCTCGCGATGGTGACTTCGGCTCCCGCCTCCTCTGCTGTGGTCCTGCTGAGCGGTGGCCTCGACTCGGCGACCTGCTTGGCAATAGCTCAGGCGATGGGCTTCCGCTGCCATGCGTTGAGCTTCCGGTACGGGCAGCGCCATGCCGTGGAACTAGACGCCGCCGCGCAGATCGCCACAGCCGCGGGCGTCGAGCACATAATCGTCGAGCTGGACCTGCGCACCATCGGAGGTTCGGCCCTCACCAGCAACATCCCCGTCCCCAAACACGACTCGGTCGACGAGATCCAAGGCACCACTTCGATACCCGTCACCTACGTCCCGGCTCGCAACACGATCTTCCTTGCATTTGCGCTCGGCTTCGCTGAGGTACGCGGTGCAAGCGACATCTTCATCGGCGTCAATGCCCTCGATTACAGCGGCTACCCCGACTGCCGACCCCAGTTCATCGACGCGTTCGAACGCCTCGCCAACCTCGCCACAGCAGCTGCCGTCTCCGGTGACACCCGGATCCGGATCCACACCCCGCTCATATCTCTCACCAAGGCGGAGATCATCAAGCGAGGATTGGATCTGGGCGTCGACTACTCCCTCACCCGAAGCTGCTATGACCCAGATCCGGCGGGAGTCGCGTGTGGCAGGTGCGACTCGTGCCTGCTACGCCAGAAAGGGTTCCGCGATGCAGGCGCGACCGACCCGATCCCCTACCGGCACCCTCAGGAGCGATGAGCCCGTGTACCTCGTGAAAGAGGTCTTCTACACACTTCAAGGTGAGGGCGCGAACGTCGGGCGCCCCGCGGTGTTCTGCCGCTTCTCGCGCTGCAACCTGTGGAGCGGTCATGAAGAACACCGGTCCAGCGCCATCTGCCGCTTCTGCGACACCGAGTTCGTCGGAACTGACGGACCAGGCGGTGGCAGTTTCCGCGAACCGGATGAGCTGGCCCAACACGTTGCAGCACGCTGGCCTACTGGACGGGGTGGCCAGCCGCTTGTTGTCTGTACCGGCGGTGAGCCCTTACTGCAACTCGACGAACCACTCATCGGTGCCCTCGGAGCATACGGATTCGACATCGCGATCGAGACCAACGGGACGATCGAAGTGCCGAAGGGCATCGACTGGGTCTGTGTCAGCCCGAAAGCTGACACAGAACTGGTCGTCACTTCCGGCAACGAACTCAAGCTCGTCTATCCCCAGGAGGGCGGCCAGCCAGAACGCTACGAAGCCTTGGATTTCGAGCACTTCTTCCTGCAACCGATGGACGGACCCGATCGAGACCGCAACACGCAGCTCGCAATTCAGTATTGCCTCGATCATCCGCGCTGGCGGCTGAGCCTCCAAACGCATAAATACCTCGGCATCCCATGATTGAGATCTTCCGCGAGTTCAGTTTTGAAGCCGCCCACCGCCTACCGCACGTACCGGAAGGCCACAAGTGCGCCCGCCTCCACGGGCACTCGTTCCGGGTCACGATCTACGTCGCGGGCGAGATCGGGGACGAGTCCGGCTGGGTCATGGACTTCGCCGACGTCGCGGCGGCGTTCGAACCCATCCACGACATGCTCGACCACCGCTACCT
>JANZZE010000248.1 GCA_026419545.1 Acidimicrobiales bacterium | reverse complement strand
CGGCCAGCTCGAGGCTCTGAACGAACTGGTTGCCGAGAGAGCGATCGTAGGTGGCGCTGATCGCGGCAAGCGTGAGCTCGGCAGGACCAATCATGGCCGTGCCTGCGTCGATCGGTGAGGTTTCGAGTTGCGTCGAGACCCTGTCGTACAGCCCCTCGGGCTCCTTGGTGGGGCATGCCGGGTCACCGACGCAGCGAGCGAAGATAGCGCTCAGGGCCGTTTCGATGGCTTCGGCTTGGGCGGTGAGTAGCTGCTCGAGGTCAAGGGTGGGGTCGACGACCCCGTCGAGCACCATTGCCCGCACGTTGGTAGGGAAGAGTTCGACGTAGCGCAGGCCGATCGCGGTTCCGTAGGAGAACCCGAGGTAGGTCAGCTTCGGATCGCCGACTGCTTGGCGGATCTGCTCCACGTCGCGAGCGACGAAGTCGGTGTGCATATTCGGTAGCAGGTCGGCATCGGCGCCGCAGGCATCCGCAACGCGCTCGCTGACCGCGTCGAGTGCGAGTTCCTCCTCTTGTGTGTCCGGATCGGAGTCGGTGGCGCGGAACTCCTGAACGACCCCCTGGTGGCTACAGCTGAGCCCACGGCTTCGGCCGACGCCGCGTGGGTCGAAGCCGACGATGTCAAAGCGCTCGTTCAAGCTGCCTGCCAGGCCCGCTCGTCGTACGAAGGCATAGCCGCTTGCGCCGGGACCGCCAGGGTTGACGATCAGTGAGCCGATTCGGATTGCCGGTGACGTGGCTGGGCGGCGAATCAGCGCCAGTGGGAGCGTCGGCCCGTCTGGGTCGCGGTAATCGAGTGGCACGTCGAGGGTCGCACACTCGAGTCGGGGACCGTCGTTTCGCCCTGGAACGGTTCCCCCGGCCGGCGCTGTGTTCGTGTCACAGGGAGCCCAGGCGACCGGCGTTGGTGTTGGCGCCGGTGGTAGTGCTGCCCCGCGCGGTGAGATTGAGGCGGAAGCTCCCACCTCTTCAGTGCTGGCGCCGCCGGCGGAGCCATGGGGTACCGGCCGGGTCTGGTTGGTTGTTTGGGAACATGAGCTCCCCACGATGGCGATGAGAACCCCAATGGAACGGAACAGGCTTGCGACGGTGTCCTTTGCTTCCCGAGCACGATCTGGTGCCACCCGGGTCATCGTAGGGTTCAGGTCTGTTGACGTGTGAGCGATCGGGCCGCGTCTGAGTCGCTGCGGGTAGCGTTCGACCCATGATCTTTGGAGTGTTCATGCCTCAGGGTTGGAAGATGGAACTGGCCTCGATCGAAGATCCGCAAGACAAGTGGGCCAAGGCGGTCGAAATTGCCCAGCTCGCCGAACAGCTCGGCTTCGACTCGATTTGGGTCTACGACCATTTCCACAACGTGCCGATTCCAGCCCATGAGGCGGTGTTTGAATGTTGGACGGCGATGGCCGCGATCAGCCAGCGCACGTCACGGATCAGGCTCGGGCAGATGGTCGGCTGCGCGCTGTACCGCAACCCGGCACTGCTGGCCAAGATCACAGCGAACCTCGACGTGATCAGCGGCGGTCGGCTCGACTGGGGTATCGGCGCCGGATGGTACGAGCACGAGTTCAAGGCCTACGGCTACGGCGACGAGTGGTGGCTGGGACGCGACGCCGACTGGACCGCGACGGGGGTGTCGCCCGAGGGCCGTCTGCCGGCTGCGAGGGACCGCATCCGCATGCTGCGAGAGACGGTCGAGATCGTGAAACTGATGTGGAGCGAAGCCGACGCCGACTATGAGGGCAGGTTCTTCCGCCTCAGGGGCGCCCAATGCGACCCGAAACCGCTGCAGCAGCCGCACCCACCCATTTGGATCGGGGGTGGAGGCGAGCAACTGACCCTCCGGGTGGTCGCTCGTTATGCCGATCGTTCGAACTTCGGTGGCAAGCCGCACGAATGGAAGCACAAGGCCGAAGTCCTCAAGCAACATTGCGCAGCGGTTGGCCGCGACTACGACGAGATCGTCAAGACCTGGTCACCGGAGATCTTCATCCGCGAGGACGAAAAGGAGATCACCGACGGAGGTACTCGATCGTTCTGGGGTGAACCGTTCGAATCCTGGTCTGCGGGGAACCTCGTGGGAACGCCCGAACAGGTCTGTGAGAAGATCAACGCCTACGTCGAGATGGGGTGCACTGGGTTCGTGCCGTGGTGTTCTGATTATCCCGACACGGAGACCCTGCGCCTGTTCGCCGAAAAGGTCGTGCCTGAGTTTCGGTGATCGCGTGAGGGGTCGGTTCTGCATCTTGTGCCTTTGAGTTGTCGCCGAAAAGCATGTGCCTAAGTCCTTGCTGATCGGAGTAGACCCGCCGGAGCCGCCGACGGGGGTGCTGAGCTGTATCGCGTGAGTGAGGTTTGCCTCCGCCCGACGGAACCGAGGACGGCTCAGCGAACCACGAGGGATGCTGTGTTGTATCGGGTGAGCTACGTTGCCCGGGCTCGAGGCCCGCGTTGCGTGTGCGACCGAGCTCCTGTCGGTCAGCGGAACCAGATCCTTTGGTAATCGCGGCTTTCGGGATGAAGGAGCAGAACGACGAGCGCCACTGCGAATACCAAGGCAATCAGGTAAAAGATGTCGAGGAGAAGTCGCAAGCCATCGGTCCGGAAGAGTGGGTAAGCGGTGAAGAAAAGGCTGAACCCTGCGACGGCGAGCCCCAGCCAGTAGCCCCACTTCTGCTCGTTGGCGATGCCGAATGCTCCTGCCGCCGACCCGACGATGAGTAGCAGGCCGATGGGTGTGAACAGCGCACCCCGGATCAGGAGCCAAACGGCGTCGAAATACAACAGGAATTGTGCGATATAGAGGGTCTGAGGCTGCGATGGGTTCGTCCACCGGCGG
>JANZZE010000247.1 GCA_026419545.1 Acidimicrobiales bacterium | reverse complement strand
GTTGGTGGCCATTCACCTACGGGCAGCCGGGCGACGTGCCGATGGTCGCGGACTTCGACGGCGAGGGGAAGTCGTCGATCGGTGTATTCCGGCCGTCGACCGGTGAATTCCTTCGGGTCGGGCAGCCCGCCGTCATGCTCGGTCAGTTCGGTGATGTGCCGGCTCCGCTGGGCGTCGGTGTTGCTCCCCGAGCTGCTGGGCCCCCGGTCGGCGTCACCGCTTCTGCTGGCAACCAGAGTGCGACGGTCGCGTGGCAAGCGCCTGGGTCCAACGGTGGTACCACGATCATCGGCTACCGCGTCACGGCAGTACCGGGCAATGTGTCCACGACCGTTGGCCCGACGGCTCTGCAGGCGACACTGACTGGCTTGGCTAACGGCACGACCTACAGGTTCACGGTCACTGCGCTCAACGTGGTCGGGGCGGGGGTTGCGTCCGTCCTATCGAACCCCGTCACACCAATGGCGTCTTCGGGAGTCCCTGGTCCGCCGTCGTCGGTAAGTGCCTATGCCGGATTCCAGCAAGCAACGGTCAGTTGGATCGCTCCTGTCCAGAACGGAGGGAGTCCCATTACCGGCTACAGCGTCGTGGCGTCACCAGGAGGGGCGTCTGCGACGGTCTCTGCGAGTCAGACCTCCGCGACGTTGACTGGTTTGACCAATGGGGTCACCTACACCTTCACGGTTACGGCGATCAACGCGAATGGACCGGGTAGCGCATCCTTCCCCTCGAATCCTGTGACGCCACCCGGTTTTGGCGGCGGTTTCCACCCGCTATCGCCCCAGCGGATCTTTGATACCCGCGATGGTACCGGTGGACCAGCATCGAAACTTGGGCCGGGTGAGGAACGTGCCGTCACCGTGACCGGTGTGGGTGGCGTCCCCACGGACAACGTGGGCGCCGTGGTGATGAATGTGACCGTGACCGGGCCGACGGCGGCCTCACACCTCACGGTGTGGCCTGGTGACCAGGAGCGGCCGGTTGCTTCGAACCTGAATTTCATCGCAGGTCAGACGATTCCGAACCTCGTGGTGGCTCGCGTCAGTCCTTCGGGCGCATTGAAGGTGTTCAACAACGCCGGATCGACTCACGTGATATTCGATGTCGTTGGTTGGTATGACAATGGTGCCGGTGGCGATCGCTATACGCCATTGGCGCCAGCGCGGATCCTTGATACCCGGGACGGCACCGGTGGCGGCGGTGGGATGATCGGACCGGGCGAGGTGCGCTCGGTCAAGGTCACCGGTGTCGGCGAGGTACCAGCCAACAGCGTTACTGCCGTGGTGATGAATGTGACGGTGACCGGGCCGACGGCGGCTTCCCATCTCACGGTCTGGCCAGCTGATCGATCGATGCCGGTGGCGTCCAATCTCAATTTCATCGCTGGGCAGACCGCACCCAACTTGGTGATGGCAAAGGTCAGTCCAGACGGCTTCGTGAAGGTATTCAACAACGCCGGTTCGACACACGTGATCTTCGACATCGTCGGGTACTTCTCGGGCGGAGGAACGAATTACACGGCGCTGGCGCCTCGTCGGGTGCTGGATACCAGGGTTGGGCTTGGCGGGCCAAGCTCGAAGCTCGGTCCTGGTCAGCAGCGGCAGGTCCTCGTCGTCGGGACTGGTGGCGTACCACCGAGTGGCGTCAATGCGGTGGTGATCAACGTGACGGCCACCGGACCGACCGCACCTTCGCACCTCACAGTCTGGCCGTTCGGCTGGCCGATGCCGGTCGCATCCAGCCTCAACGTCAGTGCCGGTGAGACCCGGGCGAACCTCGTCGTGGCAAAAGTGGGTGGAGACGGCACAGTCTGGGTGTTCAACAACAGCGGCTACGTCGACGTCGTCATCGACGTAGTCGGCTACTTCTCATGACTCGCGATTGTGGATCGTGTGCCCAAAGTGAGTCTGAATTCTGCGGTCCCAGCGTCCACACATCGCCCAGTTCGGGAGCTCTTTGCACACGCGATAACCCTTCGGATCAGCGGGCACGGACTATGAGCCCAGCGTGGGATCGGCGGCCTCTATCCTCTTGCGTACTGGCTGTCCGCTCGAGCGGTGCTCCCGCGATCGTGCCGCAACGTCCCTTGGTTCCGGTTGTTCATGACCACTGAAGAGCCGACTCAGCCGTACCGAGCATTTCCGGGGGAATCGCCCAGCGCGGGCGAGGCGCCCGGGCGAGGCCGGACTCGAAAGGTCATTTCCTCGGCCAGTACCCCGAACCGGCATGTCGTGATTGGTCCGGCTCCCAGCCCTGAGAGCCAGCGACGTGGGCGCAGCAGCGGTTTCGCCGAGGGGAAGCTCGGGCGCGGTGCTGGCAGCCGACGCCCAGCGCCAACAGATCTTCGTGGGACCCCGGCGCCAGTCGTACCTGAACCGTTGTCGGGCCGTGATCGCGGAGGGGTTCGGGGTCGTCGCGGTATGCCAAGAGGGAACCCCCTCGGAGGGCAGCCTGGTGCTGTCGTGCCACCTCGACGGCGCATGCGGCGGCTTGCAAAAGTTGCCTCGGCCTTTCTAGCGCTCATCGTGGTTGGGGTTGTCGGCCTCGTGCTGTTCGGTTGGTGGGAGTTCAGCCGGATTGACAAAGTCAATGTCGGCTCGGTCCTGTCACCCCCGAGTGGGGCAGGGACAAACTTCTTGATCGTGGGAACAGACTCGCGCGAGGGCATCGAGAAACGTGACCCGAACGCGGAGGCGTTTCTTGGCGGCGGTTTCAGTGCGGATGGTCCGGCTCGGACAGACACGATCATGGTTCTGCGCATCGAAGGCGCGAAGAAGATGCTCCTGTCCATACCCCGAGACCTGTGGGTGAAAGATCCGAAAACAAATCAGATGGGTCGCATCAACGCGGTGTATCAGAGCGG
>JANZZE010000246.1 GCA_026419545.1 Acidimicrobiales bacterium | reverse complement strand
CTTCACGGCGTGCCTCCTCCACCACATCGAACCTCTTGACGAAGCCCGAGGGCTGCTGCGGTCGACACCGTGAACGGTGTCGGGTGAACGGGTGCGCCCGACGGCGCGGCGACGCACCGCCCAGGGGCGAACCGGAGCAGGCTAGAAGGCGCGCCTCCTCATGGGCAACCCGAGGCGCTCCCTTCCTGCGGTGCCTCCCCGCTTTCAGGCTCTCTACCTGGGAAAACGCACCCCTTGCACGCCGCCGTCCACAGGGTGTTAGGGTGCCGGTCCCGTCGTCGACGGGGACCGGAGGCTGGCCGTGGTGGGTGCGGCACCCGGGTTTATCCACATGTGTGGACCGCGCTGTGGGCGAGCAGGGTCCGTCGGAGGGACAAAACGCTGGTGGCTGGTGCAGACACCCTGTGGACAACGTGCGCCGACCTGCTCCGTGAACAGGTTTCCGAGGCGGTCTGGCTCACATCGTTCAGTGCCGTCGAGCCCATCGTGCTCGACGACCAGCGCCTGGTCGTCGCCGTTCCCAGTTCCGTCGTCAAGGAACGCATCGAATCCCGCTACCTCCCTGTCGTCCAGGGCGCGCTGGCCGACGCCGGCGCGCCCGACGTCTCGCTCGAGATCCTCGTGCGCACCGACGACACGCGCGACACCGAGATCGCCGTGTCCGCACCACACCCGCCGGTTGCCCCTGACCCGGCGATCGACGACTTCGAGAGCACCACGGTGCCGCCTCCCGGAGGGGAGATCACCGGCGAGGGCGGCGCCGGACAACGCAGTCGATACACCTTCGAAGCGTTCGTGATCGGGACGTCCAACCGTTTCGCCCACGCAGCTGCCCTCGCCGTCGCCGAGACCCCGGCCCGTTCGTACAACCCGTTGTTCATCTACGGCGGTTCCGGGCTGGGCAAGACCCACCTGCTCCAGGCCATCGCCAACTACGTGGGCGAGCACTACCCCACGTTCGTCGTCCGCTACGTCTCCACCGAGCACTTCCTCAACCAGTTCGTCGAAGCCATCCGCACCAACGAGATGGCCGCGTTCAAGAAGCGCTACCGGGAGGTCGACGTGCTCCTGCTCGACGACATCCAGTTGATCGAAGGCAAGACCCAGCTCCAAGAGGAGCTCTTCCACACGTTCAACACGCTGTACCAGGCGAACCGCCAGGTCGTGTTCTCCTCGGATCGTTCCCCCGACGCCATCCCGACCCTCGAAGACCGGCTACGCAGCCGGTTCAAGAGCGGACTCATCACCGAGATCACCAGCCCCGACCTCGAGACACGGCTCGCCATCCTGCGAAAGAAGGCCGAGGCCGAGCCGGTGCCACCGCCGCAGGAACTCCTCAACTTCATCGCCGAGCACATCGCCACGAACATCCGCGAACTCGAAGGTGCCCTCATCCGTGTCCTCGCCTACGCCAGCCTCACCAAGGAACCACTGACCATCGACATGGCCGAGCTCGTCCTCGGCGATCTCATCGGCGACGGCCAGGCCCGACCGATCACCCCGGCGCTGATCCTCGAGAAGACCTCCGAGATGTTCGGCTTCCCGATCGAGGAGATCTGCGGCAAGAGCCGCCGCCGACCCTTGGTCACCGCCCGCCAGATCAGCATGTACGTCTTCCGTGAGATGACCGATCTCAGCTACCCGGCGATCGCCCGGGAGTTCGGGGGCCGCGACCACACCACGGTCATCCATGCGGTCGAGAAGGTCGGGGCACTCATGAAGGAGCGCCGCCAGGTCTACGACCAGGTCACCGAGCTCACCCAGCGGATCAGGAACGGGAGCTGAGTCGTGACCCGTACGCACGCGCGAGGGACAACCCCGTGGATCACGCTGTGGGTGCAGCGCGCCACCATGGGGACAACTCCGGTGTCATCCACGGCCGGTTCTCGTCATCGTGCCAACCTGTGGGCGGGTGGGGAGAACGCGCGCGGTCCCACCCAGGCGCTGACCTGCCCGGACGCGTTCGTGTCCACAATCCCCAAGACCTAGTACCACCATCACCGTTCGATAGATCCTCTGACCGGCGATGGTGGTCGCATCGAGTACCAGACCCGAGAAAGCGAGCCAGTCGTGAAGTTCCGCTGTGAGCGCGACGTCCTCCTCGAAGCCCTGAACACTGCGGGACGAGCCGTGTCGAGCCGCAGTGGCTCACTGCCGGTGTTGTCCGGTCTGCGCTTCGTCCTGCAGGGCGACACGCTGCAGGTGACCGGCAGCGACCTCGATCTGACGATCACCGTCACCACGGACGTGGCCGGCAACGACGACGGCACGGCGGTCATCCCGGCCAAGCTCATCACCGAGATCGTGCGGGTCCTCGAGCCCGGTGCGGTCGAGATCACCGCGGCGGCCGACGAGGCCACCGTGCAGTCGAAGCGGTCACAGTTCGCGGTGCGCACGATCCCGGCCCTCGAGTACCCCCGACTCGCCGAGCCGGCCGGCGACGGGGTGACCCTCGAAGCTCCACAACTCGCCGAGGCCCTGCGCCAGGTCGTGTTGGCGGCGAGTACCGATGACACCCGACCGATCCTGACCGGGGTCCTGCTCGCCGCCGAGGGGGACGGCGTGCGTCTCGTGGCGACCGACTCCTACCGACTCGCCGTACGGGATCTGCCTGGTACCTCGTTCCTGGCGGAGGGGCAGAGCGTCCTCGTCCCCCGGGCCGCCCTCGCCGAAGTGCACCGGCTGGCCGACAAGGCCGAACAGGTCACGGTCTGGCTCGGTGAGCGCGAGGCCACGTTCGAGGTCGGTGGGGTGCAGCTCGTCACCAGGCTCATCGAGGGGGAGTTCCCCAACTACCGGAGCCTCATCCCCACCAACCAGTCGAACCGGCTGACCATTGGTCGTGAGGCGCTGCTCGACGCCGTGCGAC
>JANZZE010000245.1 GCA_026419545.1 Acidimicrobiales bacterium | reverse complement strand
ATTCGCAGTCTCATACTCCACATGCGCAATATTGATCGTGATCCCCCGCTCACGCTCCTCCGGAGCCTTATCAATATTCGAAAACTCCGTATACGAATTATGCGCCGGATCCTGCTCCGCCAACACCTTCGTGATCGCCGCCGTCAACGTCGTCTTCCCATGATCAATATGACCCATCGTCCCCACATTCGCATGCGGCTTCGTCCGCTCGAACTTCTCACGTGCCATGGGACTCTCTCTCCTGGTGCTGGTCGGTTGACTTTAACGGTGGTTTCCCGCGACCATCGCTGACGCGACGACGGGCGAGCCCAGCGGCAGCTGGACTCAGGGGGTGGCGGCGGTCGGACTCGAACCGACGACCACTCGATTATGAGCCGAGTGCTCTAACCATCTGAGCTACGCCGCCCGGCGTCGCCGGACTGGCCGGCTGGGAGCCCCCTGTCAGAATCGAACTGACGACCTTTTCCTTACCATGGAAACGCTCTGCCGACTGAGCTAAGGGGGCGAGCGGCACGGCCGAGGCCGTGGGCCGCCCATCATGCCACGCCAGGCCGACGAGGCCAACCTGGGTTGTGGCAAGCCGTGACGCCGACACGACACCCGGCCTCGGAACACCCCGAACGTGTCGTCGCCACCCTCCCACCCACAGCGCGCCTGTTGTGCTCATGAAAGAACGCTCCCCCAGTCGGATCACGTTGCGGCCAGTCGGACTGCCAAGCGCACCGCTCCCGTCGTCCTGGGGATGCGCCGCCCAGCGGTCGCGACCGGGCGCGGCCTCTCCACTGAAGGATGCACCGGGCGGGTCCTCGAGACTGCCTGGTCGACGAGGGCAGCTGACCGGGTTTTTGGGACTCCTCCTGAATTGAACGGCCCGGGCCGTTCTGCCCACGCGACCTGCAGCAACATAGGTCTTTTGCCTCAAGTTGCCGAAGTGACGAGTCGAATACGAGAACGTGCACTTCGAGCGACTCGCGATCGAAGCGGGAGATCAGACATTCACCCTTGCGTTTCATGACCGGCTCACCGTGATCGCCGGCGTCGGTCGGATCGAGCGCGAAGGACTGATGAACGAATTGATCGGCGCGCTGAGCAGTGGACGGTCCGGTGTCCACCTCGAGGTGAGATCCGACGCAGGCGATCGCTACGCGATCTTCCGGCCTGCGAAGGGCAACCATCGTGTAGTCGACGTCGATCGTGCCGAAGACGTCACCCACCGCTTCACTGACGCCCAGGGCCGGGTGAATCTCCTCGAGCGCTCAGGGCTCACAGTCCAACAAGCGAAGCGCCAGATGTGCGTCACCCCAAACGATCTCAGGAGCAAGTCGAAAGACGACGAGTTGATCACCGCGCTCGCCTACGTCGAACCGAGCCGCTTGTGGGACGTGGCCCGAAAGGTGAAGGAACGGGAGGCCGCCCTCAACGAAGCGGCCGAGGCGCTCGGCTCGCGTCCTGAGGACGCGGGAACCTTCGAAGAAATCGAGCGCCGACATCAGGAATTCGAAGCCGCTCAGCTCGAAACCGAGCGTGTCCGCCACCTTAGTTTCCTCGCCGCAACCAGTGCTGCCATGCTGTCGATACCAGCGCTCGTCTTCGTCGGCACCTGGCTGTGTGCTGCGCTGCTCGTCGCGGCAATGGGCGTCGGCGCCTACTCGGCCAGATTCTGGCTGCGGATGCAGGCTGCGCGGCGAAGGGAGGAAGAAGCTCTACGGGCCGCCGGCGCGCACTCCTACCTTGCTTTCCAGATCAACCGAGTCAACGGTCTCCTCGCCAACGATCATCACCGGCGTCAGCTGATGCGGGCTGCGGCGGATCACCGGGCAGCAATGGCCGAATGGCGGCTGCTTGCCGAAGACGTTTCAGTTGAATGGGCTCTGGAACATCGGCGTGAGATCGAACAGGCGCATACGCGCCTGCGCAACGCCGTCGGGCCCCGCAACCCGATGGCCCTGACGCTCTCGCCAGCCGAGTTCACGGCAGCCGAGGTCGGGCGCCTCCTCCGCGAACACCTCGACCGGGCACGCACGATGGGTGCGGGAGGTGAGAGCTTCCCGGTCTTCCTCGACGACGCGTTCCTCGAGGTTCCACAATCGTCGAAACCCGAACTTCTGGAACTGCTCGTCAAGGCATCGGCCGAACAGCAGCTCGTTTATCTGACCGACGACGAGGATGTCGCTTCCTGGGCACGGGCAGAAGCGCTCACCGGCAACATCGCCATCGTCGAGCCAGCAGCAAGCGGCGCGGCGGCTCGCAAGACCGAAGGCGCCAAGCAACGTTCCCGGCACGTCGCCGCTTGAGCCCATCCCGCCGCCTTGCCATCTCGGGCGGCGACGTGCAGGGGAACTGGTGGTTGCCCCGCCGCAACCACGAGTTGAGCGAACAGCCGGGGCGTCCCGGCTGTTCACCGTTGTACCCAGAGCCGCTACGCGTTTCAGTACCGCGGCCCAGAAGCGGTATCGTGCTCAGGCTCTCACTCGAGGGCAATGGGTCGGTGCCCGAGCGGCCAAAGGGAACGGGCTGTAAACCCGTCGGCTCAGCCTACGGAGGTTCGAATCCTCCCCGGCCCACCAACTCACACTGCCGAATCCGGGGTCGCAACGCGAATGACCCGACGTTGGCATAGAGGTGTCACGCTGATCGTTGTGGCTTGTGCGGCGACTTTCGTCGTCGCAACGCGAATGACCCGACGTTGGCATAGCGGTGTCTTTGGCGCTATTCCCCTGGCTCAAGCAGCTTCGGGCGCGCCGGTTCTGGGGCTCGCTTCGCCATCGGCCTCGAGCAAAGCCGCGGCACCGGTCTCCTCGAGGTAGCCACGCAAGCGCACCAGTGCCCGCTGTACGAGACGCCGAGCAGACTCTGCTGTTATACCCAGTTCCTCACCGATGTCGACGTAGGAGCGACAGTCACCACC
>JANZZE010000244.1 GCA_026419545.1 Acidimicrobiales bacterium | reverse complement strand
GAGGTTGCGACTGATGCCGCAATCAGGAGCTGGGTGGTGCGGGAAGATGAGATCGAGCGGTATCTTGCCAACGGCTATCAGGCCGAGCTGATCGCGCAAGGGCGAAACTCGGGGGTGACGATCAGTCCGCTTGACGATCGTCTCATGGCCTTTCCCGTTGTCATCCAGATCCAACCAAAGCGCTGGGCGCTTCGTCTCGACAGAAAGCGCGTGACGGCTTTACGCCCATCAAGGGTAGTCGATGCAATCCGCTCGCACCAGAAGCGACCTGCGGCGAAGCCCGAGCAGATCATAGAGATGCTCTACCGGGCCTACCGTCGGATGGTGGACGACACGTTGGGCAAGGGCGTGACACTCGTTGAGCTCTATGACGTCCTCACCCTTCATCCCGAAGCCAAACGCGCCTATAGCAAGGCGGATTTCACGAGAGACGTTTTTCTTCTGGACACGAGCGGGCTCCGGAAGACGCGCACAGGAGCAGTCGTGTCATTCCCTGCAGCTACAGGCACGAAGGGTAGCTCAAAGGTTCTGACCATCGTGCCGTCCGGCGGCATGCCTAAGCATTACTACGCCATTCGGTTCGAGGGCGGTTCGGTATGACGGCAATGCTTTCTCTCAGCGACTGGGTCAACGCACTTGAGCGCTACTACCTGGCCGAGTATGTCCGCGGTGGCGGTTCGTCGGTGAAGTTCGCAGTTTGTTTTGACGGCGTCCGCACTGATCAAGCGATCGACGCGCTGATCGAGCGTGCCCGTACGTTGGGGTACCTTGCGGCACGGATCGACAGCCGCGAAGTGAAAGTTCACATGATCGAGAAGCTGTTTGGCTCAATCGTCAAACAGCTACCGTGGGATGACCTGACGCTGCGGGTCTTGTTGGAGTTCGCGCGCCAGAACCATTGGCTGGTGCCCGACCGCCCGACTACTGCTGGCTTGGTTGAACAGCTCGAGCAACTCAACGGGTTAGGAACTCAGCAGATCAGCCTTGAACTACAGCGGTGTATAGGCGAAGGGATTTTTCGCGATCGATCACTCGCGAAGGATTTCCGGCTTGCGATGTTGTGGCTTGCACGCGCGCGGCTAGTAGCTGCCCCTGGAAACAATGCCATCCGAGATCAGATTCTCGAGTGGCTACGGGTAGAGGTGCGGGCAATCAGCGCGATGAAGCAGTACCAGATTTTCACAAAGATCAATCGCGCCAACGCTCGCCATTTGCTCGGATCACTCTTGGCGTGGATCCGTCGTGCCGGATACCCGGGCCTTGTCGTGGGAATCGATGCGGGTCGGCTCCTTCAACGACAACGAGTGGATGACGGGACGCTCAACTATTCGCCAGCTGCACTGCTCGATGCTTACGAGGTGATGCGCCAGTTCATCGATGCCACCGATGAGTTTGACGGATTACTCCTCGTTGTCTCACTTGGAGAGGAGTTCCTTGACATCGACCCGAGGGGCCGCGGCATCGGGCGTTACCCGGCGTTGATGTACCGAGCTTATGACGAGGTTCGCGACCGTAATCTCGCGAATCCTCTCACTGCGCTGACGCGGCTCGCTCCTCGGGAGGAGGTGTTGGCGTGACACCTGAGCGATTAAATGAGCGTATCGCCGCCCAACGCGCGCTTGAGGCACTCCGAAACGGCGTTCCCAACGGTGACGCGGTCCGCGCGTTGGGGTGCATGCAACCGGAGGTCATAGACCGGTTCAGGGGTCTGCTCGAGGCGCTCTCAGATGGTGACCTGGAGGGAGATCCTCCGGTTGTGCCTGGGATGTTGATCGCAGGCGACTTCGGGACCGGCAAGAGCCACACGCTCGCCTGGCTTGAGCAGGACGCACTTGACAGGAACTTTGTGGTGTCACGGATCGTGATCTCGAAGGAAACGCCACTGTACGACCCAGCGAAGCTGTTTTTGGTTGCGGTCCGCGATGCACGGCTGCGCGACGCTCGTGGTTCGTTGTTGCACGAGCTCGCACTCCGCACCGATTTCAAGAGCCCCACGATGAACAGCTTTGTCGACTGGGCCCTACGGAAGCAGCCGTACGGCATGTTGGCCGCATCGGTTCTTATCTATGAACGCTCGCAGGACCTAGAACTCCGAGAGGAAATCGTGAACTGGTGGTCCGGGGACAAACTCGCGGTGGCCAGGGTGCGAGCAGCGCTCAAGGAACTGGGCATCCCAAAGGCATTCGACGTTAGTGCCGTGCGACTGGCCGATTTGGCTCCCGTCCGGTTCGAGTTTGCGGCTCGGCTCGCACGAGCCGTTGGTTGCGGCGGTTGGGTGCTGCTGTTCGACGAGGCCGAGCTCGTTGCTCGCTATAGCCTCTTGCAACGCGGGAAAGCCTACGCGGAACTTGCGCGATGGTTAGGGGTGGTTCCAGGCCAATCTATCCCTGGGGTCACTGCTGTTGCGGCAATCACCGATGACTACGACATCAATGTCTTGGATGGCCGTAGAGACCGCGAGAAGGTACCGGAACGCCTAAAGGCTCGAGGCGACGAGTCTGCTCTCTTGCAGGCGATGATGGCCGAGCGTGGCATGGACTTGATCGGCCACGATGCTCTGCGTTTGCACGCACCGAACGATGACACCCTGCGGGCATCGTTCGAGAAGGTGCGGAGCTTGTACCGGACCGCATATGACTACGAACCGCGGTCGCAGGCATCATTTGCTGGCTCCCGCCATCAGGCGATGCGGTCGTATGTGCGCCGATGGATTTCCGATTGGGATCTTGAACGGCTTTACCCCGGCCGTCTGAGAGAGGCGGAGGAAGAAGTGCTCCGCACCGACTACTCGGAGGATCCAGAACTGCTCAGAGAATCGGAGGAGCGAAGCGGCGACCACTAATGCCGACGACAGCTGAAGCGATTTTGGTCAAGTTTCTTCGTGCTCTCTGAAGCCTGTCGACCCAGGCTCCGTGTTGCG
>JANZZE010000024.1 GCA_026419545.1 Acidimicrobiales bacterium | reverse complement strand
GGCAGCCAGGTAGTCAGCAAGCCCCGAGCGGGTGGCATGCATCTCCGCCCCGCCGAGCTGCTCTTCGTCGGCGTCTTCGTCGATCGCCATCTTCACCAGTGGGGGACCTCCGAGGAACACCCGGGCAGCGTCCTTCACGAAGATCGTGTACTCGGACATGCCGGGCACGTAGGCGCCACCCGCAGTCGAGGAGCCGAAGACCAGCGTGATCGTCGGGATACCGGCTGCCGACAAACGGGTGAGGTTGCGGAACGTTGCACCACCCGGCACGAAGATGTCGGCTTGTTTGGGTAGATCCGCACCGCCCGATTCGGTGAGGTTCACGAGAGGCAAGCGATTCTCGAGGGCGATTTCTTGGGCGCGCAAGCCTTTGGCGACCGTTGTCGGTGATGAGGTGCCGGCCCGGACAGTTGGATCGTTGGCCGAGATGACGCACTCCACCCCTTCGATCAAACCGATCCCGGTCACGATCCCGCCGCCTAAGGGATCATCGGTTCCCCAGCCCGCGAGGGGTGAGAGCTCCAGGAACGGTGAGCCGGGGTCGAGGAGCAGATCGATGCGCTCACGGACCAGGAGCTTGCCCCGCTCGCGGTGGCGCAACACGTACTTTGGGCCGCCCCCGTCGAGCAGCTTGGACTGCGCGTCGTGTACCACCGCCAGCAATCGGGTCATAGCCTCACGGTTCTCAGCGAACTCCGCTGAGTTCGTATCGATCGTGGTGGGAGGGGTCCGCCTCATCGGGGACGCACCCTAACGCGGTGACAAGGTCGGAACAGGCACAGCGTGAGCGGTAGGTTCGTCATCGTGACCGAGCGTGCGATCACCACGATGTTCGAGCGCGTCGGGGGCCAGGCGTTCTTCGATGAGCTGGTGGACCGCTTTTACGCCGGCGTCGAAGACGATCCCGTGCTCCGTCCGTTGTATCCAGACGATCTAGGCGACTCGAAGCGCCATCTTTCGCTTTTCTTGGCGCAGTACTGGGGAGGGCCGCCGAACTACAGCGCCGAACGGGGTCATCCGCGCCTCCGGATGCGTCATTTCCCCTTTGCGATCGGGAAGGCCGAACGTGACGCGTGGTATCGGCACATGTCGGCGGCCGTTCGTGCGGCCGGCTTGTCGCCCGACGATGAAGAGGAGCTGCTCACCTATTTCGCCAGGGCTGCGACCCACCTCATCAATCAGGACCGCTGAGGACCATCTCGCCTCGTCCCGTACCATAGCCCGGGCTCCTCCGTAAGGCCCGGCAGGGTGCCGGACCAGTCGGTCGTTGCGTGTCTCGGTGATCGCCCAGCAGTGAAGATCCTGCCGCTCACCCCGACAGGGGAATCGGCGCCGCGTCTTGAGCCCAGACTCGATGAGTAGCAGGGGGAGGACCGGTCGGGGTGGTGGAGAATGCGGGTGTTGGTGTCGCCGGAGCCTTCACGATGGGTTGCTAGCGTTCCCGGTATGAGCAGCAACACGTTGAGCCCCGGTGATCGTGCACCAGCTTTTGCGTTGACTGATCAGTCAGGCGCAAAGGTCCGCCTCTCGTCCTTCAAAGGGCGAAAGGTGCTCGTGTACTTCTACCCAAAAGCTGATACACCGGGGTGCACCCAGCAGGCGTGTGGACTCCGGGACATTCTCGGAGAGATCGGAAACACGGCGGTGGGCGGCATTAGCCCTGACCCCCCGGAAAGGCTCCGGAAGTTCGATGAGAAACACCATCTCGGGTTCCCGCTGCTCTCAGATCCCGATCACAAGGTCGCGGAGGCCTACGGAGTGTGGGGTGAACGGAGTCTCTACGGACGCAAGTTCATGGGGATCATTCGTTCCGCGTTCCTCATCGACGAGAAGGGCAAGCTCGAGCAAGTCTGGTACAAGATCAGCCCGAAAGACACGCCCAAGAAGCTGCTGCAAGCACTGAAGCACTGAACCGTGGCCGAGCTCCCAACCCCCGAGGCCGTTCTCCCACACCGGCCACCGTTCCTCTTCCTCGACGAAGTGGTCGAACTCAGCGCGGACGGCAACCGGGTGCGAGGACGGTGGTATCTGACCGGAGAGGAACCGTTCTTTGCCGGACATTTTCCGGGCCGTCCGACCTTGCCCGGTGTACTCATGCTCGAAGCGGTTGCGCAGCTCGGTGCATATGCAGTGCTGGTCCGTGCTGCGCCCGATCGCAGCAAGTTGCCGCTCTTCGGCGGGGTCGACAATGTGCGCTTCCGCCGCCAGGTCCTGCCCGGCGACACCTTGGATCTCGCGGTTGAGCTTGGTCGGCGCTCGGCCCGCGCCGGGCGTGGCCATGGCACAGCGTCGGTCGGTGGCCAGATCGCGTGCGAGGCCGATCTCCTCTTTGTGCTCGTCGACGCCGGGAACCCGGCGTGAAGCCGCGGACGGGGAGCGATGCCGGCCAGGCTCGGCGGGCAGGCAGGTGCCGGTGAGTGGGTCGATCCTGCAGGCCTGGTGGTTGGTGCAGGCCGGGGCGCTTGGCGCGGCAGGTCGATGCCCGTGAGCGGAGCGACATCGACCATCGCTCGGGACAGGGTCGACGTTTGCTGGGATGTCGTCGACTCACCGGTCGGTCCCCTTGCGGTGGCTCGAACCGATGCCGGGGTGCTTGCGATCGGGTGGAATTACGACCAACTCCTTGCACGGCTCGCAGCTCGCTTCTCGGCTCGGTTCCATCATGCGCCCAAGAGTTTGATGGCGGAACGGCACCAGTTCGACGAGTACTTCGAGGGGAAGCGGCGTCGGTTCACTATCGAGATCGACTGGCGACTAGTGAGCGGGTTCCGCCGCGAGGTGCTCATGCGGCTCGCCGGGATTCCTTTTGGGAAGGTCGTAACCTACGCGCAACTCGCGGCTCGCGCCGGTCGGCCGCGGGCGGTGAGGGCTGTCGGCTCGGCGATGGCGGCCAACCCGTTGCCAATCCTCGTTCCTTGTCACCGAGTGGTGCAGACGGGTGGCGGGCTCGGAGGCTATAGCGGACCGCAGGGACTCGACACGAAGCGTTGGCTTCTCGCTCACGAAGGCATCGAGGTGAGCGCCTTGTCGTGGCGAGTTGGCCCGGATATATGCCGCTCAGGTCGGGGGAGCGAGCACGAGGCAGCCGTTGTGACCCCCGAATCCGAACGAGTTCGACAACGTCGGACCAGGTTCCCAACTCCGGCCGTCACCGGTCACGATGTCGATCTCAGGGAGCTGCGGGTCTCGATTGGTGAAACCCATGGTGGGCGGGATTCGGCGGTGCATGAATGACAGGACGGTGGCCACTGCCTCGATCGCACCGGCAGCTCCAAGGGCGTGTCCGGTCACGCCCTTGATCGAGGTGACTGCCGGTCCTGGCAGGCCGAAGACCTTCGCGATCGCTTCCGCTTCTGCGGCGTCGTTGAGCGGTGTCGACGTGCCATGGGCGTTGATGTGCACGATGTCAGTCGGCTTGAGGCCGGCCTCGTCGAGCGCGAGTTCCATGCAGGCCACGGCACCGGATCCACCAGGGGACGGGGCGGTGATGTGGTAGGCGTCGGCCGTTGAGGCGCCTCCCAAGACTTCGCCCAGGATTTTCGCTCCCCGTTGCTTGGCCTGCTCCCAGAGCTCGAGAACCACGACAGCGGCCCCTTCTGACATGACGAAACCGTCTCGCTCGGCGTCGAATGGACGGGAAATCCCGATGCTCGAGAGCGCAGTCATATTGGCGAAGCCAGCGATGCCTGTGATTGTCATCGCGGCTTCAGTGCCTCCGGCGATCATTGCATCGCAGCGGCCAGAACTGATGAGGCGTGCAGCGTTGGCGATGGCGTGTGTGCCAGTCGCGCACGCTGTCACGACGGTTTCGCAAGGACCCTGGAAACCGTAACGCATCGACACTGCGGCGGCCGGCGCATTCCCCATCACCATCGGGATCAGGAAAGGTGAGACCCGCCGGGGCCCCTTCTCGTGCCGAACAATGGTTTGCTCTTCGAGTGTGTTTAGGCCACCGATGCCTGTACCGATGATCACGCCAAATCGCACGGGTTCGGCAGGCGGCCGACCGGATTGTTCGAGGGCTTCGGCGGCAGCGGCCAGCGCGAACTGTTGAAAGCGGTCTGCGCGGCGAGCCTCTTTGGGATTTCCGAAATATGGAGCCGGGTCGAAGTCCTCTATCGGGAGCACATTGCCCGGTCGAGGTGCTTGGTGCAGGCCTGACCAGAACGCGTCGCAGCCAATGCCGCATGATGCCACCACGCCGAGCCCGGTGACGGCCACACGACGTCTGGTCATGTGCTCACCCAAGCTTGGAGGCCACGAGGTCGATGGCCTGGCCGACGGTTTCGATACCTTCGAGTTCTGATTCATCGACCGTGATGTCGAACTCTTCTTCGAGTCGCATCACGAGCTCCACGAGATCGAGGCTGTCAGCGTCGAGATCGTCGGCGAACCGAGCGTCTGGTGTGACCTGGGACTCGTCGACTGAGAGGATCTCGACTGCGCATGCCTTGAACCGATCGAGGATGTCGTTGCTCACTGCTGTCTCCGTTTCTTCTTCGTTCGCTCTGGCTTCATTGGTTACCACACGCCCATGCCGAGTCCCCCGTCCACCGGGATCACGGCGCCGGTGATATAGCCCGCGGCGTCACTCGCGAGGAACTCGACGGCGGCTGCAACTTCCTCTGGCTGGCCGAAGCGGCCGACCGGAACTGCGGCCGCGATGAGGTCGCGGCGTTGCTGGGCGACGGCTTGCATCATGTCGGTCTCGATCGGACCCGGCGCGACCACGTTCGCGGTGATGTTGCGGGAAGCGAACTCCCGGGCCAAGGAGCGGGCCAGACCGACGAGCCCCGCTTTGGACGCGGCGTAGTTGGCCTGCCCTTGTTGCCCCGTGGCTCCGACAACCGACGAGATGAAGATGATCCGTCCCCACCGGGCCCTGATCATCTTCTGCACGGCACGGCGGGCGACATAAAAACCGCCGGTGAGGTTTGACTCGATGACCGCGGACCAATCCTGGTCGCTCATCCGCAGCACCAGGGTGTCTCTCGTGATGCCTGCATTCGACACGAGGATCTCAACGGGTCCGAACTCTGCTTCGATCGTCGAGAACGCAGCATCGACTTGGGCTGGATCGGTGACGTCGCACCGTACGGCGAAGAAGGTGTCGTCTTGCGGCGGTGCGGCGTTGCGGTAGGTGATGGCAACACGATGACCGCGGGCTGCGAATGCTGCAGCGCAGGCCAGACCAATTCCCTTTGCGCCACCGGTGACCAGGACGACACGACCGGATGACGAATGCTCGTGCTCGGAAGCACTCGGATCGTCGTTCATACGCTTCAGCCTGCCTCCTACCATCGGAGCACTGCAGATGCCCAGCTCATCCCGGCACCGAACCCGGCCAGCATGACCAGGTCGCCCTTCTTCAGCCGTCCACTGTCGGCGGCGTCGACCAGCGCGAGCGGAATCGACGCTGCGGAGGTGTTGCCCGTCCGCTCGAGGACGTTCACGGTGCGATCGAGAGGGATTCCGAGGCGCTGACACACCGCATCGATGATGCGGATATTCGCTTGGTGCGGGATGAGCAGCGCAATGTCGTCTGCAGTCACGTCGGCTCGGGTCATCGACGCCAGCGCCGACTCCACCGTGACACGCACCGCCCGCCGGAACACCTCTCTGCCGTCCATCTGCATGAAGCCACCGATGTCCGCGTAGAGCAGGTGCCGGGCCGAGCCGTCCGAGCCGAGGTCGAACCCGAGCAATTGACCCGGTCCGTTGGTCGCCTGGAGAACGACAGCTCCCGCACCGTCAGCGAACAGCACCGCGGTGTTACGATCATCCCAGTCCGTCACCCGGCTCAAGGTGTCAGCCCCGATCACGAGGATCCTTTCGTAACCGAGCCCGATCAACCCGTGCGCGGTGACCAACGCGTAGACGAAGCCCGAACAGGCCGCATTCAGGTCCAAGGCTCCTCCGCTTACTCGCAGCTGATCCTGCACGGTGGCGGCCGAGTGTGGGATGGCCTTGTCAGGGGTTGTGGTCGCCAGGATGATGAGGTCGATATCCGAGGGTTCAAGCCCCGCCCTTTCAAGTGCTCGGCGTCCCGCTTCGGTCGCCAGTCCTGCAGTTGTCCCCCCGATGCGTCGTTCTTTGATGCCGGTGCGTTCGGTGATCCAGGCGTCGCTCGTGTCAAGGCGGGCTTCGAGGTCGGCATTGGTGATCGTCTTGTCGGGAAGGGCGGCGCCCCAGCCGACGATTTTTGCGCCCCGCATCAGCTGATCCGCAGCCACGCGATCGGCTGACTTTGCGATACTCGCTCGCCGTCCACGGCGAGGACTCCGACGATGACGCCGCCAAAGGGTGAGCGGACCTCGTTGTCACCGACATGGCCCACGACCGCTCCTGCGGCGATGGCCGTTCCCGGATCGACGCCTCGGGCCGGTGTGAAGACACCAGCGGCTGGGCTGACGATCACACGCTCGGTCGCGAACAAGTGCTCACCTTCGTGCAGGCCGACCTCGGCTGGTGGCTCGAGGTGGAGGGCGGTGAGTAGCCGATCAAGGTCGGCAGGTTCCGATACCGAGAGGCAGCGCGCCGATTCGATCGTGCGCTTCGCCATGCCGGTCAGTGCACTGCCAGGTCCGAGTTCGATGAAGGTGGTGACGCCGGCGTCGGCCATCCCGTACAAGGTTTGACGCCAACGCACTGGGCCACAAAGTTGAGCGCTCAGCAAGTCGGCCCATTCAGCACCACGCTGGTGGGATCGGGCATCGATGTTGGCGTAGATAGGGAGTTCCGGATCGCGGATTTCAGTTTCGCAGATCGCCTTCTTGAGGTCGTCGCGGGCGGGTGCCATGTACGGGGTGTGGAAGGCACCGCCGACTGCAAGTGGCATCACCCGCTTCGCGCCGAGCTGCCGAGCGATGGCTCCTGCTCGCTCGATGCTCTCCGGATTTCCTGCGATGACGACCTGGCCAGGAGCGTTGTAGTTCGCGACCCATACATCTCCGTCGGCCCGTGCACAAGCCACTGCGACATCGTCGTCATCGAGGCCTAGGACTGCGGCCATGGTGCCCAGGCGTCTTCTGCTTGCTTCGTGCATTGCCTGGCCACGTTGAGCGACGAGCCGCGTGCCTTCGTCAAGCGCTATCGCGCCGGAGGCGACAAGCGCGGTGTACTCGCCCAAACTGTGCCCGGCCACGACCGCCGGTGCGACCCCGAGACGTTCGACTGCGTCGAGAATGACGAGGCTGAGCACGAAGGTGGCGACTTGTGCATTGTGGGTTTGTTTGAGTTCGTCTGCGTCGGCTCGGAGGAGGAGGCGACCGACATCGTGCCCGCTGGCCTCGGATGCCTCGGCGACCAGCTCCCACGATGGGTGTTCGGTCCAGGGGTCGCCCATCCCCGGTTTCTGGCTTCCTTGGCCCGGGAAGGTGAACGCGATCATCGATACAGGTCTCGTGGTTTGGCGGAGTGTTGGACGAGTTCTAGGTTTGTGACGGCGGTCATATGTGGCCCGCGTTGGGCGGCGTCTGCTGCCTCGGCAATGGCGGGCTCGGCCCTCAGACTCGAGCGGATGTTCTGAGGTTTCAGCTCTCAGGGCGCTTGCTTACCGTCACCCATAACGAGCGCGGAAGCGAGCCTCATTGATCGCCATCATTCGGTTGCGGAATACCCCAATCGCCAGGGCACCCCCACCGAGGACGGCGATCACGAGCCATCGGCGACGCGACCCCGTCTCGTTCATGTGCGGCGGGTGGGATTCGAACCCACAAGCCCCGGAGGGCAGCAGGGTTTGAGCCTGCCCTGTATGCCAGTTCCAGCACCGCCGCGGGTCACTGACCAGGCGATCACGGTAGCAATCTGTGACCGGTCCTGATGCAACCGAGAGCTGGGTCATACACTTTTGCCCATGTCGCGCCGGTCGGTCGAACGCCAGCTTGCCGAGCTCGGTGAACGTTTACGGCACCTCCGCGCCGAGTTGGCGATCGCCGATGAACACCTCGCCCATTTCTCGAGTGAGGCTGACGACGCTCGATTGCGGGCACTCGTGTCTGAGACCCCGCTCGCTCAGCATGAGCGTCGCGAAGCCGAGAAGCATGCCGACGCCATGCGGCGCCACCGTGCTGAGGTCCAGGCCGAGATCCTTCAGCTCGAAAGGATGCAAGACCAGCTCCTCGACCGGTTCCTCAGTGGCGGTTGATGCGTCACCCGGGCCCGGGGGATCGTTCTGACCTCTAGAACCGTTTCCTCAGTGGTGGTTGATTTCCTCAGTGGTGGTTGATGCGTAACCCGAGCCGGGGGATCGCCTCAACTGCAAGGGCGGGTGCCTTGATGGCGCTCAGGGCAGTTGTGCCCATAGATGGTCACGGACCCTTAATACACTCCTAACACCAGCGTCATAGCGTTTTCCGTGTTCGTACCACCACTCTGAGGAGGCATTATGAATTTCAAGCGCGCAATTGCCGCTGGTGCGTTGTCGAGCACGCTGCTCGTTGGTGGCGTGTCGGTCGCCTCGGCCGAGACGCAGCCTCCCGTTCGCGACCCTCAGGCTGTCTGTGACCACCTTGATGAGATCAAGGCAGCGGTGCAGCGGGCCAACGAGCGGTACCAACAACTCGTCGCGAAGATTCAAGCCGTTCGGCAGCGGGCCGCCGATGCCGGGCGTGATGACCTCGTGGCGCGGCTTGATCAATTGCTCAATCGGCTCACGTCACGGCACGACCGTGTCAGCGCCCGGGTGCAGGCATTCCTTGCCCGTGCTGATCGGTTCTGCGCGACGGCTCCGTGACGGTTCGCGTTGTACCCGAGGTGACCCGGTTTCGCCGAACCCTCCGTGCCGCGGCATTAGCGAGCGGCCTCCTAATGCCGCTCGCTGCCGCCCCGGCTTGTGCCGACCATGGTGTTGGTGGTGACGCTGCCCGAGGCCGAGATGCGATCGGCGTGGCGGGGGTCGACGAATCGGCGGCCAATGATGCCGCCGCTTCACCGGTGGATGCGGATTTGTCGGATTTGTCCGGCGACGACGCGGTTGGCAACGCCGGGAAGGTCGCGAACGATTACCAGGCTGGCGTCGGCGAGCCAGTCGAACCTTCGTCGCTGTCGCCCGCTCCAGCACTGGGGGAGACATTAGATCCAGGGGCCAACCAACCGTCGACCGCTGGGGCTGGTGGTTCCGTTGGGCCCACCACGTCCGAGCTCTCGGTCCCCACGACGGACCGGTCTGCCCGAGCTACCGAACTCGATCAAATCGTCGGTCAGCTCGAAGCGGAGGTCGCGGCCCTCGAGCAGGAGCTGAACCAACTCGGTTGACTACGTCATCACGTCGGGTCTCGGCTGGCGATCTCGCTCCACCACGACCGTTGTACGATGCGTCCGCAAATGACCACCGGAACGGGCCCGCGTGCGTCGCGGCAAGGACGTTGAGGAACGGAGTGAGGAGTGCCGACGAGAGTCGTCATCGCCGAAGACGAGGCCATCATCCGGCTGGATCTCCGGGAGACCCTTGAAGAAGAGGGTTACGAGGTCGTGGGGGAGACAGGGCGCGGTGACGAAGCGGTCGCTCTGGTCAAAGAGCTCGAGCCCGACGTAGCCATCCTTGACATCAAGATGCCGGGCCTTGACGGTCTGTCGGCGGCACGGGAGATCGCGGCGGAGCGGAGAGCGGCGGTGTTGATCCTCACGGCGTTCAGTCAGCGAGACCTCATTGAGCAAGCGCGCGATGCCGGCGCGCTCGCGTACTTGGTGAAGCCGTTTCAGCGCAGCGAACTGGTGCCCGCGCTGGAAGTCGCAATCGGCCGTTTTCGTGAGATGAAGGCGCTCGCGGATCAGGCGTCAACGCTCGAGGAACAACTCGAGACCCGCAAGATCGTCGACCGCGCAAAGGGCAAGCTGATGGACGATTACGGCTTGAGCGAAGGAGATGCGTTCTCCTTCATCCAAAAGACGGCGATGCGTGAGCGTCTCACCATGAAGGCCATCAGTCAGCGGATCCTCGACGGCGAGTTGGCGCCCCCTCAGGCGTGAGTCCGAAATGCCACTCCAACACCCCTTGGGTGCTTTTGTCCCGCTATACAGGCGACACAGGGGAGAAATGCACCCGGCTGTGGGGGTGGGCTTGAGGAGCGCCTGCCAGGTGATTGCGAGGTTTCGGTCGTGGCGACCTTGATGCTCATCGATGGCAACTCATTGACCTATCGAGCGTTCTACGCGTTGCCCACCGATCTGGCGACCTCCAGCGGACAGGTGACCAACGCCGTGTACGGGTTCACGTCGATGTTGATCAACCTGCTCCGGGATCACCGGCCCGACGGTATCGCCGTTGCATTCGACCGTCCGGAGCCGACGTTTCGCCACGAACGCGTCGCCCATTACAAGGCGAACCGCCGCGAATCACCCGACATACTGCGCCAGCAGATCGGGCTGGTTCGGCAAGTGGTGGAGGCGCTCGGTATCCCGGTGCTCGAGTCGCCCGGCTACGAAGCTGACGATGTCATTGCGACCGTCGCGACCCGAGTCAGCGAGCGGGGCGACGACGTCCTCGTGGTCACCGGCGATCGGGACGTCTACCAGCTAGTAAAGGATCCGCATATAAAGGTCCTGTACAACAAGCGCGGTGTCTCGGACTATGTGCTCTACGACGAGGCAGGGATCGAGCAGAAGACAGGCGTCCGGCCGGACCAGTATGTCGAGTTCGCCGCGCTTCGCGGTGATACCTCCGACAACCTGGCTGGGGTGCCCGGGGTCGGCGAGAAGACGGCGGCCAAGCTCATCAAGACCTATGGCGGCATAGACGGTATCTACCAACATCTTGAGGAACAGACCCCAAGGCTCCGTGAGAACTTGGTAACCCATGAGGCTCAGGTCCGGGACAACGCTGAGGTCATGCGATTGGTCCGCGACGTGCCAATCGATGCCGATCTTGATCAGCTTCGTATCGGCGCCCTCGACGTGGACGAGATCAAGCGCTTGTTCGACTTTCTCGAATTCCACACGCTCTTCGACCGGCTGAAAGAGGTGCTAGGCGACGCTCTTGACGTCGCGCGACCTGACGTGCGTTCGCTGGTACCGCAAGTTGTCGAGTACAGCGAGCCCACTGCGGCGGCCGATCTCGTTCGGCAGCTCGAATCCGGCGAAGGCACACTCGCCATGTCGGTCAGCTGGGCGGGTACGCCGGGGCGGTCTCCGATCGAGGGTTTGGCATTTGCCGTCGACGCTGGTACGCCAACGGTGGCCTATTTGCCGGGATCGGTGGTTGCCGACGGCGAGGTTGAAGTCGCCCTAGCTCACTTGTTCGCAGAATCGGGCCGTCGGGTTGTACTGCACGGAGCCAAGGAACTCATGCGGGCGTTCCTGCCGAAGGGAATAGACCTGCGCTCCCTCGCAATTGACACGATGGTCGCTGCATATCTGATCGACCCAGCCGAGTCGCGCTACGTGCTCGATGATTTGGTGCTCCGGTACGCGGGTGTGCAACTCGAACACGAGGATGGCGCACCGGCGGGACAATTCGACTTCGATGGCGGACAGGCCCATGCACAGCGGACCGCAGCAGAAGCGCTCGCGGTCGCCGCGCTCGTACCACCGCTCATCAGTGCACTTGAGGCCCGCGGCTTGCGGTCCTTGCACGACGAAATCGAAGTGCCGCTCGTGCGGGTTCTCGCCAAGATGGAGGTCGTTGGCATCGGCGTGGACGTCGACGAACTCAAGGCCTTGAACGAGCAGATGGCAACAGAGTGCGCCATGCTCACCCGTCAGATTTGGGCGGATGCTGGCGAAGAGTTCAACGTGAACTCGACACCACAGTTGCGGCGGATCCTGTTTGAAAAACTTGGATTGAGCCCCCAGAAGCGGACCAAGACCGGCTTCTCAACTGACGCTGCTTCCCTCGAGAAGTTGTTGGGTCAGCACCCCATCATCGAACACCTCCTGCGTTATCGCGAGGTCGAGAAGCTGCGGTCGACCTACGGAGAAGGCCTGCTGTCTGAGGTTGGGCCCGACGGGCGCATCCACGCAACGTTCAACCAGACGGTGGCGCGCACGGGGCGCCTGAGCTCGGATGCGCCGAACCTGCACAACATCCCAGTGCGACGGGAGGATGGTCGCAGTTTTAGGCGCGCCTTCGTCGCCGCGCCCGGCTACGAGTTGCTCGTCGCCGACTACAACCAGATCGAGCTGCGCTGCATCGCGCATCTCTCTCAGGACCCGGGCTTGATCGCCGCGTTCGAGTCAGGCCAGGACATCCACACGGCCACGGCAGCCCGGGTCTTCGGGGTCGAGCCTGCCCAAGTCACGAGCGAACAGCGCTCCAAGGCCAAGATGGTCTCGTACGGGCTCGCCTACGGCATGGAGGCCTACGGTCTGGCTCAGCGTCTAGGAATCGAGACGAAAGAAGCGCAGAAGATTCTCGATTCCTACTTCGAGGCGTTTCCTGCGGTTCGGGACTACATGGAGAGAGTCGTGGCCGAGGCCAGGGAGAAGGGCTACACCGAAACCCTTTTCGGTCGGCGCCGCCAGATCCCGGAGCTGAGCTCGTCGAATTTCCGCGTCCGCCAAGCAGGCGAACGACAAGCAAAGAACGCCGGTATCCAGGGACTGGCCGCCGACATCTTCAAGGTTGCCCTGGTGCGACTCGACCGAGCTCTCGAACAGCACGAGGTTGCGAGCCGCCTCATTCTCCAGGTCCACGACGAAGTCATTGTCGAGGTGGCAGACGGTGAACGTGATCTGGTCACCAGATTGACGCTCGACGCGATGTGTGGTGCGTTCGAGCTTCGGGTGCCCCTCAAAGTCAATTTGTCCTACGGTCACACTTGGGCGGACGCGAAAGGATGATCATCAACCGCTGGGACCTAGTCGGCCCTTACAATAGATGCACCTATTGTCACCGGGGCGAGGCAACTCGGGCGGCCTTGCCACTGGATTCGTCGGCATCCGAGCCCAGGGGGTCGCTGTGGCGATAAAGGTGCAGCGCCGCAACACGTTCTGGTTCTGGCTCCTCTTGTTCGCGTTCGTCGTGGGAGGATATGGGGGGTTGACGTATGCGGCAGCCGGTATGGACGGGCCCTGCTCCAATGGGACGGGGCGAGTGGCGTGGAGTATGGATGCGATTCCTCCCCGCTTTGTCTGTGTGACCGGAGGCGGGTTCTGAGCCATTGGTTCGAGCCGATCGCCGATCACCTGGGGTCGGCCTACCTGCGGTATTCGTTCACCAGGGGTACCGAACAAGAGGTTCGGTTCCTCGTCGATGCAATGGGTCTGCAACCTGGCGACCGTGTACTCGACGTTGGATGCGGGCCTGGACGCCATGCACATGCCTTGGGTCGACTTGGAATTGAAGTGGTTGGTGTCGACATCGCCGAGCGCTTTATTGCCCTAGCCCGACAAGGAGCCCCAACGGGCGTGACGTTCGTACGAGGGGATGCCCGGAACCTGGACTTCGAGGGCGAGTTCGATGCTGCGATTTCGTTGTGCCAAGGAGCGTTCGGTCTTTCCGGCGGTCCAGCAAGTGCGCCCGACCGGCTTGACCCCGATCTGCCGGTGCTGCAAGGAATGGCGCGGGCAATCCGGCCCGGCGGTCGAGTGGCGTTCAGTGCGTTCTCAGCATATTTCCAGGTCCGGTATCTCGAGGAAACCGACGAATTCGACGCTGACCGAGGCGTGAACCGAGAACGAACTACGGTGCTTGACGAACAGCAGAATCCATTGGAGACCGAGCTGTGGACTTCATGTTTCACGCCGCGTGAGTTGCGATTCTTGGTCGCGGTTGCTGGCTTAAGTCTCGACGCCATCTTCTCGGTCACGCCTGGTCGCTATGCCGCGAATCCTCCTGATTTGGACCACCCAGAGTTCCTGGTGCTGGCCTCCCGTCCATTTTGAGGCTCGTTCTCCGCCATTGACCTAAGGAGCAAGCCAGATGATCACAGGTCTTGGTGCTGGCTTCCCGACCCTTGTGAGGTTCCGCAATCAGGGTTTCGGACGCGGTCGTCAGACCGGTCGGCGCCCTCGAGTTCGGTCAACCGGGTCAGATCATCCCGGGGGTCTTACCGTTGCGCGCACGTGGCTTCGCGGCCAGCGCGACTAGGCGTCGATTAGGCGGCCGTGGATGAAATCGTCGTAGGCGCTGAGGTCAAGGTGGCCGTGTCCGGAGAGGTTGATCAAGATCACGCGCTCCTGACCGGCCTGCTTGGCTGCGAGGGCTTCGTCGATGGCAGCCCGGACGGCATGGGCTGCTTCGGGCGCGGGGATCCTGCCTTCGGCTCTGGCAAACTGCACGGCCGCTTCGAAGACCTTGCCTTGGGGATAGGCGCAAGCCTCCATCCTGCCATCCTTTACGAGCTTGGAAATGATTGGCGAGTCGCCGTGGTAGCGCAGGCCGCCGGCGTGGATGCTGGGCGGCACGAAATCGTGTCCGAGCGTGTACATGGGCAACAGCGGAGTCATGCCGGCGGCGTCACCGAAGTCGTAGTCGAAGGTGCCCTCGGTGAGCGTGGGGCACGATGTCGGCTCCACCGCGACGAGCCGTACGGCTTGGTCTTCAACGAAGGGGAAGGCGATGCCGCCGAGGTTCGAGCCGCCGCCGCATGATGACAGCACGACGTCGGGCCGTACCTCGCCGGCAAGCGCTAGCTGTTCCTTGGCTTCGAGCCCGATGAGGGTTTGATGCAGTAACACGTGATTCAGCACGGAACCCAAGGCGTAGTGCGAGTCGTCTCTGCTGAGCGCGTCGCGCACCGCGTCGGAGATCGCGGCGCCGAGCGAGCCTGGGTGTGACTCATCGTCGACGGGTGAGGGGACCACGTCGGCACCCCATAGCTCCATCATTGCCTTGCGATATGGCTTCTGGTTGAACGACGCACGTACCATGTACACCTTGCATTCAAGATCGAACTGGGCGCACGCGAACGCCAATGAAGATCCCCACTGTCCGGCACCCGTCTCAGTCGTCAACCGCCGAACGCCCTCTTGTCGGTTGTAGAAGGCCTGGGCTACCGCGGTATTGGGCTTGTGAGAGCCAGCTGGCGACACCGCTTCATCTTTGAAGTAGATCCGAGCCGGGGTGCCGAGCTCGCGCTCAAGGCGTTCTGCGCGCACAAGGGGCGTGGGCCGCCACAGTTTGAGAATGTCGATGACTTCGCCAGGGATGTCGATCCAGGGGGCAGACGACATCTCCTGCTCGATGAGTGCGTTGGGGAACAGTGGCGCCAGATCGTCAGGGCTGACGGGTTCTTTGGTGCCTGGGTGCAATGGCGGTTGGATCTCCGCGCCCAACCGGGGCAACACGTTGAACCAGGCCGTAGGCAGCTGGTCGTCGGAAAGCAGGAAATGGGCCATGTGGTCTCCTTGCCGCACTCGTCGAGGTGCTGACCGGATCGTATTGCGCGTCCAACACTCGCACCTGAGGGTTGGCTGACCCTGACTGGTCACCTCGGTTCGGCGACCCGAGTTCACGCAAACGAACTTCGCCCCGCAAATCCCGCCTGGAGAGACCGCGCCCAACGGGAGTCGATCACGTTGCTCCCCCGGGGGTGCGATTTCCCTCCTGCATCGGGCACACTGGTCAAGGCGCGCCGCGCAGCCAAGCCCGAGTACGGTTCGATTGGTGTCACCGGCGCCCGGGTCCGGTCTGCACCGGGCGCGGCGCGCTCACCTCCCCACCGTCCGTTAGTGATTCTGAGCGTGCTGGTGCTATCGTTGCCCGCTGGCACCCGATGGTGCACTGTCGTCAGCGCGTCTGTGCGGTGCCGCCTTCCCGACTGTTCCGTCAGTCGTCAATCTGTCCGCGACCCAAACTCTCCTAGAGAAAGCGATCACGTGTCCCAGCAGGCCGATTCCCAAGCGACGACAGCCACCCTTGACGCGCCGTATGGCTCGTTTGCAGATGACGGCACATACATCCCGCGCCAGATTGTCGAGAACGACCTTGGTGGTATGTCCCTCGAGGAGGCCTACACGAGCACGCTGGTCGACGTCGAGGATGGCCAGATCGTCGAGGGTACAGTGGTCAAGGTCGACCGTGACGAGGTGCTTTTGGATATCGGGTACAAATCCGAAGGCATCATCCCCGCGAAGGAGCTGTCGATCCGCAACGACGTCAATCCGGCGGATGTGGTTTCCGTCGGCGACAAGATCGAGGCGCTCGTCCTGCAGAAAGAAGACAAAGACGGGCGTCTCATCCTGTCGAAGAAGCGAGCCCAGTATGAGCGAGCGTGGGGCACGATCGAAAAGATCAAGGAGGAGAATGGGGTCGTACGTGGGCCGGTGATCGAGGTGGTCAAGGGTGGCCTCATCCTCGATATCGGTTTGCGAGGATTCCTCCCCGCTTCGTTGGTCGAACTCCGGCGGGTTCGTGATCTCCAGCCGTACGTGGGCCGCGTCCTCGAAGCCAAGATCATCGAGCTGGACAAAAACCGCAACAACGTCGTCCTGTCGCGACGAGCGTGGTTGGAGGAGACCCAAAAGGAACAGCGCGAGGACTTCCTGGCCAACTTGAAGCCTGGCGAAGTCAGGCGCGGAACGGTCTCGTCAGTCGTCAACTTTGGCGCTTTCGTCGATCTCGGCGGCATGGACGGTCTCATCCACGTATCGGAGCTGTCGTGGAAACACGTCGATCATCCGGGTTCGGTCGTCCAGGTGGGCGACGAGGTCGAAGTGCAGGTCCTCGACGTCGATCTGGACCGCGAGCGGATAAGCCTCTCGCTCAAGGCCACCCAGCAGGACCCCTGGCAAGAATTCGCCACGACGCACCGTGTGGGTGAACTGGTGTACGGCCGGGTTACCAAATTGGTCCCGTTTGGTGCCTTCGTCCAGGTAGGCGACGGCATTGAGGGGCTTGTGCACATCTCCGAGATGTCGGCGCACCACATCGATTTGCCTGAGCAGGTCGTGACACCCGGCGAGGAACTATGGGTCAAGATCATCGACCTCGACCTGCAGCGGCGCCGCATCTCGTTGTCGATCAAGCAGGCCGCTGAGGGCGGGATCGTGGCACCCGAGTATCAGGCGCACTTCGGCGAGCATGCGTACGACGAAGAAGGCAACTATATCGGCGCAGTCGGCACCGAGGAGGCGTGGGCTGAGTACTACGCCGAACATGCGGCGGCACCGGAGGCTGGTGACGAGTCGTTGGTAGTTGGCGCTGACGACGGTGCGGCAGGTGAGCCTCCCGCCGACGATGCTCTTCAAGCCGTGGGTGAGGACGCTGACGCTCCGTCGGCTGACGGCTGAATGCGCTGAGTAGCCCTAAGCGACCCCCGGCGCAAGTGCGGTTTGCTGAGAACGAGTACCTGCAACTTGTTTGCTGAGAACGAGTACCTGCAACTTCAAGCGCGCTCTCCGAGAAGGCGCTAACGTACGCCTAGAAATTCCAGGTCATCACCTAAGAACCGGGGGGCATGTGGCCGAATCTTCCAAGGAGGCTGGTGTCTGGGTCCCTGAGATCCCGGCACTGGTCCACCAAGATGTCGTAACGTGTCATGACGTGTCTGTTGTTGTGCCGTGTTCGTTGGGGGCCGTCGCGTCCCGTGAGCGAGGAATGAGGTCGGAGTGAGTTCACGCAGAACGCTGATCCTGCTCGGCGCTATCGCCATCGGTGTCGTAGCGGCACTGTTGCTCTTCAACTACGTGAGAGGCATCGAGGACCGCTTTGAGGAAGGCGCAAAGAAGGTCACTGTTTTCCAGGCCAGTGGCGAGGTCAAGCGAGGGGTGGACGGAGCGGAGGCCCTCAAGTCCAACAACATCGTCCAAAAGCAGATCCCCAACACCTACGCCCCGACGAATGCGATCCGAACTGCCGATCAGATCGACAAGAAGGTCGCGTTGTTCGATATCGCGCCGGGGACCATCATCGTCGACGGCATGTTCGTCGACCGGGCCACCACGGTTATCACCTTCCGCAATCGGATCAAGCAGAAGGAAAATGTCGCGATCGCTATTTCTGTCGACCCGGTGAAAGGAGTTGGCAGCTACCTCGTTCCTGGAGACGAGGTCAACATGATGGTGCTCCAAGAAATTCAGTTTGAGTCCGGTCAGGGTCAGGGAGCCCAAAACCCGTGTGCTCTCCCTCAGGAAGTCCAGCAGCGAGGAGGAGGGCCCTTCTGTTTGAAGCAGGTGGCCAGGATGCTGTACCAGAAGGTGGAGATACTGGCAGTGGGCCAGAACGTGAAGCTGGAGCCAGGGGAGACCACCGACGCTACGAACAGGACAGGATCGAACACGACTTCGAGTTCAGGGGGCACGGCTAACTCTGGTCTCATCGTTCTCAACGTGCCGCCTGAGGCGGCGATGTGGATCGCAACCTTCAGTGCCCAGGGTCAAGGCATCTATCTCGCGCTGACCGCTGATGGGTATACGCCGACCGTGGTCCGTGAGGTGCCGCCGGTGCCGAGCGTGCTCCCCGGCGAGGATTCAGCAATCATCACGCCATACGGCCCGAACGGGATCACCGAGAAGTGACGAGCCCGTTCACTGGTCAGCCGGGCGAGGCGATGCCCCGACCCGGGATGGGAGCTGCCACCGGCGGGGGCCGACCTCAGGTCGCAGTGGCGGTGGTGGATCCGGACCAAGCCGCCCGCAGTCGGCTGGCGATGCAGCTGGGTCAAGGCGCAACGCCTTTCCCTTCCATCAATGATCTTGCTCCTCGGTTGACCGGCCAGCCGGTTGTGATCGTCTTGGGCCCGACGTATTCCAACAGCGCGGAGCTCCAAGCGGTCGAGCAGCTGCTCACGGCGCGCCGTGAGGTCGGGGCAATCATGGTGACCACCGAGCTCACCACCGAGGTACTGCAGCGAGCACTTCGCGCTGGGGTCAAGGACGTCCTGCAGCTTCCCGTTGATTCGCATGCGCTAGCTGAGGCGGTATCCCGGGTCGCTAGCACGCTCGCAGTCGTCGCGGTGCCCGCGGCAGCAGGTCCTCATGGGCCAGAGTTCGAAGCTGACGGTGAGATCGGCAGGGTGATCACCGTCTTTTCGACCAAGGGAGGGGCAGGGAAGTCGGTTATCGCCAGCAACTTGGCGGTGACACTTGCGCGGCGCAGCCCCAAGCCGGTCGTGCTCATTGACGCCGACTTGCAGTTCGGCGACATCGCAGTGATGCTCAAGTTGTCGCCGCAGCACACAGTCGTCGATGCGGTCAGTGCGCTTGATCGCCTTGACGCATCACTGCTGAGGAACTTGCTGATCGAGCACCCACCGTCAGGTCTTTGGGTTCTGCCGGCACCCCTCGAACCCGCCTTCGCGGACCAGATCGGCGCCGCCGAGATGGTGCGCATTGTTGAAATTCTCCGTACCTTCTGCAGTTTCGTGGTGGTTGACACCCCGGCGTATTTCAACGACGTCGTTTTGGGACTTATCGAGATCAGCGACGACGTGCTGCTCGTCGCCGGGATGGACATTCCGAACATCAAGAACGTCAAGATCGGCTTGCAGACCCTCCGGCTGCTGAACACGCCGATGGAGAAGCTGCGGCTGATCCTCAACCGTGCCAACTCGAAGGTGAAGCTCGATGTCGGCGAGGTCGAACGCACACTTGGGGTCCAGGCAGACGCGCTCATCCCCAGCGACGTCGTGGTCCCCCAAGCGGTGAACCGTGGGGAAGCGGTCGTGCTCAACGCTCCGAAGTCCAGCGTGAGCAAGGCCATCGAGGAGCTTGCCGACCTCTTCCTCCCGGTTGGAGCCAAGAGGAAGAGATAGTTGGCATCGATCGATGCCGTGTGTTGGGGAAAATCGACGAGTCAGGAATAGGGAGTAGCTGTGTCGCTCTATAAGCGCCTCCATGATGTGCAAGCGGCGCCGGCAACGGGGGCCAAGCGGAGAGATCCGGTTCTCGACGAACTGCGGCAGAAGATCCATCACCAGCTCATCGACGAGCTCGGTCCGATCCTCTATGACAAACGGCTATCCGAGGACGATCTCCGGCGTCGGGTCAACGACCAGCTTCACGCCGCGCTGGCTCAAGAGCGGGCACCGTTGTCAGCTGCCGACAAGGCTCAGCTCATCCAGGATGTCTCCGATGACATTCTCGGGTATGGCCCTATCGACCGTCTCCTCAAGGACGATGAGATTTCTGAGGTCATGTGCAACGGCCCGAACCAGGTCTTCATCGAACGGGCCGGCCGGTTGGAGAAGACCAACGTCACATTCGTCGATGAGACGCACCTGCGTCGCATTATTGACAAAATCGTGAGCGAGGTCGGTCGGCGAATTGACGAGGCGAATCCGCTTTGCGACGCCCGACTGCCGGATGGTTCCCGCGTCAATGCCGTGATTCATCCGCTCGCGATTGGCGGCCCGTTTCTCACGATCCGGAAGTTCACGAAGGAAAAGCTCCAGATCGATGATCTCATTCGGTTCGGCACCCTGAATGCCCATGCTGCCCGATTCCTGCAAGCCTGCGTGGTCGGGCGGCTCAACATCATCGTTTCTGGCGGGACCGGAACAGGAAAGACGACAACCCTGAATGTGCTTTCGTCTTTCATCCCCTCCGATGAGCGGATCATCACCGTCGAGGACGCCAAGGAACTCCAACTACACCAAGAGCACGTTCTTTCACTTGAGGCTCGCCCGCCGAACATCGAAGGAAAGGGTGAGATCACCATCCGTGACCTCGTCAAGAACTGTCTCCGGATGCGGCCGGACCGGATCGTCGTTGGCGAATGTCGTAGTGGTGAGGCACTTGACATGCTCCAGGCCATGAACACCGGTCACGATGGATCGCTGACGACCGTTCACGCCAACAGTCCTCGTGATACCTTGGCCCGCCTTGAGACGCTGGTTCTCATGGCGGGCTTTGACCTGCCTGTCCGGGCAATCCGGGAGCAGATGGCGTCTGCCCTCGACTTGATCGTGCAGCTGACTCGTCTCCGTGACGGCACACGGCGTATCACGCACATCACCGAGGTGCAGGGCATGGAAGGCGACGTCATCACGCTCCAGGACATCTTCTTGTTCGACTACAGCATGGGAGTTGACGAGCACGGGCGGTTCAAGGGTCATCTCAAGGCCACCGGTGTGCGTCCCAAATTCGCAGAGAAGTTGGCGGACCTTGGTATCCGCCTCGGCCAAGAGGTGTTCCAGCCCGAAGGTTTCGGAAGGAAGGCGGTTGGGCGAGGGTGAACGCGCTCAAGAAGCTTCGCTTGGCCCTCGTGGCCGTCGGACTGGCAGTGGTTTTCGTCCCTGCGGGGGTGAGCGCGCAAGCCCCGCAGTTCTTTGTCAGGCAGATCGACACTACCGACCCGAGTTCCTCCATGGTCGACGTCATATATACAGGCGATGCCGACCCGTCGACTGCGACGGTGAGCGTGAACGGCAAGCAGGCGCCGATCAAGTCAGCGTCGCCGCTCAATCACGCTGAAGCGAATACCGCCTTGGCCATGGTCGTCGCGAGCGGGCCCTACTTCGGCGAAACCACCAGTGGTCTGGTCAATGCGAAGGACGCGGCAAAACAGTTGGTCGCGAAGTATTCGGCAGCCAAGATTCCGGTTGCGATCTATCTTGCTGGCGATCGAGCAGAACTCATTCAGAGCTTTACGACTGACCGGAACAACCTTGAACGCGCAATTGACCGGATCGGGCCCACGCAAAAGACCGCCTTGTGGTCTGCGGTGCGCAAAGCAGCCGGTGCCTTTGGTGGAGACAACGCACGTCTCCAGCCCAATTTGCTGGTTATCGCCGGCGACAACGACAGCGTTTCGCCTGCTGACCAAGGTCCAGCGCGGGGTGAGGTGGTCAGCAAAGGAGTAACGACCTTCACGGTCGGCCTTGCGGGTGCTATGGATCCGGTTCAGCTGCAGTCGCTCGCCGCCCTTGACGGAGGTATCGCATTCACGACTAGTGACCCAGCCAAGGTCGGAGATCTTGTTGCGGAGGCTGGCGATGTTGTCGCTTCGAAGCAATACCGCATCGTTTTCGATGCGGGCGTTTCAGAAGGGCAAGTTGCTGAAGTCGTGGTCAATCTCGGTGGTCAGACCGCCAAGGCATCGGTGCTCGCTGGGGGGGTGGGTCGGGGTAAGGAGCAAATCGATCCTCAGCTCACCGGTGGTCCAGGTGGCATAGAATTCCTCCAAAATTGGTGGGGCCTTGGCTTGGGCATAGTCCTCGTCATGGCAGCGGTCGCTGGTTTGGCGTACGCCATCCCCTTGTTGGTCGTCCCAGATAATGACCTGTCAGCTGTTCTGCAGCCCTATGCCGACGGTTATGTCGAAGGCCTTGAAGAAGACGACGAGGGCTCTTCACTGGCAAAGAGCGCGCTCATACAACGAGCCGTCGAACTCACCGAGCAGGTTGCAGATAGTCAGGGTTATCTCGCGCGCACTGAAGCTGCTCTTGAACGAGCCAACCTGCCGCTGCGTGCAGGTGAAGCACTGTTCTTCTACCTGTCGTTCGTGGTGCTCGTTACCGTTCTATTCCTTGTCATCCTGAGGAATCCCGTTGGTGGCATCGTTATGGGGATCATCGCCGCGCTCTTGCCGCCCGCGGTGGTGAACTTCTTGGCGTCACGTCGTAAAAAGCAGTTCATGGCCCAGCTCCCCGACACGTTGCAACTACTGTCGGGAACGCTGCGTGCTGGCTACTCGTTGATGCAAGGTGTCGAGGCCGTGAGCCAAGAAGTCGGCGAGCCAATGGGCCTCGAGCTTCGCCGAGTGGTGACTGAAAGTCGTTTGGGCCGCCCACTCGAAGAAGCGCTTGATGGCACGGCCGAACGTATGGACAGCCCAGATTTTGCCTGGGCGGTGATGGCCATCCGAATCCAGCGGGAAGTCGGCGGAAATCTCTCGGAGTTGCTCATGACGGTGGCCGAGACAATGACCGCCCGAGAACGGCTACGGCGAGAGGTTGCGGCGCTCACCGCCGAGGGTCGTGTTTCGGCCTTTGTGCTAGGAATCCTCCCCATTGGCCTGGGTTTGGCGATGTTCGTCATAAACCCCGAATACATCGGTACGTTGTTCAAAGAGACACTCGGCCTGATTCTTCTTGGTTTGGCAGGGTTCTCCATGCTCGTCGGTTTCTTCTGGATGAAGAAAATCATCGATATCGAGATCTGACATGGACAGCACCACGACGCTCTACATCGGACTTGGCTTGGTGGCCGCAGCTGTGGGCCTTGCGCTTTGGGCGATTTTCAGCCACTTCAACGAGAAGGCGATTGTGCGTAACTCGCTGCGCCAACTTGAAGGCTACGAGGTTGAAAACGTCCGCGATCAGGAACTGTTGGCGCCGATCACTGAGCGTGCGGTGCTGCCAATTTTGGAGGCTCTTACCAATCTGGGACGCCGATTCACCCCAGTGGGCTACGTCGATTCTGTTCGCCAGAAGTTCATATATGCCGGAAACGGATCAGCCGATGCCGTTGACCGCTTTCTGGCGATCCGCGTCATCATGATCGTTCTGGTTCTCCCGACGATCTGGTTCTTCTTTTTTTGGAACCCGCTGCAGCTTGAGGGAATGACCCGCCTGTTGGCCTTTGGCCTGTTCGTGGTGGCGTTGATGCTTGGACCAGATGTAATCCTTTCCCGGCGGGTGCAGGAACGGCAGCACGAACTTCAGGTCACACTTCCTGATGTCCTCGATCTGCTCACAATCTCGGTTGAGGCAGGCCTCGGCTTCGAACAGGCTCTTGACCGTACGATCGCCGCGGTGCCAGGAGCGCTGGCCGATGAGTTCGCCCGCATGCTGGGCGAGGTACGAGCGGGGGCGAGCCGGGCAGATGCCATGCGGGCGCTTGAGCAACGTACCAACGTGCCCGAGGTCCGTTCCTTCGTCCTAGCGATTCTTCAAGCTGACACGTTTGGTGTGTCGATCGGTCGAGTGCTGCGATCGCAGTCGGAAGAGATGCGGATCAAGCGCCGTCAGCTCGCGCAGGAACGAGCACAGAAGGCTCCTGTGAAGATGCTGATCCCAATGGTTTTCTGCATATTCCCTGCGCTGTTTGTCGTCGTGCTTGGGCCAGCGATCATTAACATCCGCAAGGCGTTCAGCGGCGGGTGAGGCAGACTCGAACGTCATAGATGTCGGGATGGAGCTCTAATCCACGGACTGGCTTATTCCCTTTCAGAGCTAGCGACAGCATCAATGCCGGCATGTTGTTCGGCTTGGTCGCAGCGATCTGGGGCTTTGCAGTTGGAGCGCAGCCGTTTTCCGACAACAGCTTCTTTACGCACCTCGCAACCGGGAGGCTGATTCTCGCCCGGGGCGCGGTGCCGTCGTCGGATCCATACTCGTTCACTGCCCCGGGTAGCGACTGGGTGGTGCAGAGTTGGCTCGTTTCTTGGCTGTATGCCTTTGTCGAGGCCTTGACGGGCGCGCTGGGGCTTCGGGTACTCGTCGGCCTCGTGAGTGGCATAGTCGGAGTCCTCGTGTGGCGGTTGACCGCGCCAGCAAAGACACTGGTTGGCCGGTTGGTGCCCACTGGACTCGTTTTGGCGATTGGTAGCGAAATGTGGTCGGCGCGGCCACTCATTGTGGGTCTTGCGCTGCTGTGCGTTGCGTTGTTGGCCGCGGAGAGCCGAGTGGATCCTCGCTGGCTGGTTCCTGCATTTTGGGTATGGGTGAACAGCCACGGCTCGTTCCCTCTCGGTTTGGTCGCAATCGGTTGTTTCGCTCTCGGTCGCGCGCTGGATGGCCAACGGCCAGAGGCGGAGATGCGAGCTCTGCGATGGGCCGCGGTTGGAACTGTCGCAGGGGTTGTCAGCCCGGTCGGGCCGAAGCTGTTGCTGTTCCCAGTTGGGCTGCTGCAGCGGACCGATGTGTTGCACAAGGTCGTCGAATGGAGCTCTCCCGATTTCAGTGCTCTCTACGCACGTATCTTTCTCGTCGAGTTGGTTGTGGCTGTCCTGGTGCTCGTGCGAGTACCGAGATGGCGATTGGCCGTTCCGCTTGTGGTGTTCACCGCTGCCGCATTGCTCGCCCTCCGGAACATTGCTGTGGCCAGCATTGTGTTGGTACCGGGGATCGCTCGGGGTCTTTGCGGAGTCGGAAGCGTTCGCAGTCAGGATCGATCGCCGGTTCTGATCGGTGCCGCTGCAGTCGTTGTTACTGGTCTTGCCTTTGCCAGCGTTGGGTTGCTGGGCCGTCCGTCGTTCGACTTGACCAGTTATCCGACGAGGGGAGTGGCGTGGGTTGCCGCCGAAGGGCGGCTCGAGCTCGGCCATCGTGTCTTGTCCACCGATATCACCGCGAACTTGCTGGAGCTGCTCGAGGGGGCTTCCGCGAGTGTCTATTTCGATGACAGGGTCGACATGTTCCCTCCACAGCGATTGCGGGACTATGTCGCGCTGCTTCAGGGAAAGCCCGGATGGCAAGAACTGCTTGATCGCTGTTCCATCGATACGGTGATCTGGGATAGGAACAAGCCACTGGTGCAGTTGCTGGCAGGCTCAGACGATTGGCGAATCGCCTATCAGGACCACTCGGTGGCCGTTGCCGAGCGCAGAAGAAGCGTTCCGGAGGTGCCTAATCGGTGCTGATGCACAATTTGGTCTGAATTCCTGATCTGTCGTGATACACGGAATCCACTTCCCGGCGTATGCGGAACGGGGCCGCCAGTGGCGGCCCCGTTCAAAGCTCTCAGTTGTGCGAAATAGCGGTTTCTTCAGCAGTTGACCGAGCTGGGAGTAATACCGTCATACGAGCTGCTAATGGCCTCCGCGGAACAAGTGAACTTGTTCCCGGTCGCTTGGCCGAAGAACCGCATGGCCGTGATACACACCAGTGCGATGAGCGAGACGAGCAGGGCATACTCCACAAGTCCTGCCCCGTCGTCGCCTGCGCACCGTGGGTGATCCCGACCAAAGTGCCCCACGGAACGCATCGTTGGACTTCCTTTCGCTCAGATTGGCAGAGGCGGGCCCGTGGGCCCGCCTCTTGCGAAAGCGTCGATTGGCGGGTATCAGGCGTTGACGGCCGAACCGATCGAGCTGAACTTGTTCGATGCGCTCTTGCCGAGGAAGGTGATGGCGAGGATACAGACGACGGCGATGAGCGCGACCAGCAGCGCATACTCAACGAGCGACGCGCCTCGGTCGGTCTTGCAACGTGCCTGCAGCCAAGCGTTGACATACTCATAGGTGGTAAGCATTGGGTTGGTCTCCCTTGTGTTGGTGCTGATGGACACCCCAGGGGGTTGGCCCGGGGCTGGCTTCCTGTCTCGGGAAGTATCGTCAGTTTTGGGCTGCCGCCGTAGGGGACTTTTGACTTATTTTGTGGTCGGGCCTGTGGATAACAGGCAATTCGTCGTTGGCCGCTTAATCCAGGTGTACGATCCCCATCCGAACCGCCTGGAGCACCGCCTGGGTCCGGTCACGAGCGTCAAGCTTCTGATAGATCGACGCCAAGTGGTTTTTGACCGTTTTTTGGCTGATATAGAGGCGCTCGGCCACCTCGGGAGTTGAGCACCCGTCTGCGATGAGCTGGAGCACTTCTTCCTCCCGCTTCGTAATGATGCGATCTTCGTCGCTGGCCGACGGTTGGTCGAGCTTGCGCACCTCATCCAGCATTGAGGCAGCCAGCTGGGGTGACAGCGCGGTCTCGCCTCGAACGACGGTCTGGATCGCTGACGCGATCTCATCGGTTGAGCAGTCCTTGACCAGATAGCCGCTGGCGCCAGCGCGGATCGCGGCCGCGAGGACCTCCTGGTCTGCGTGCATCGTGAGCATCACGATCTCGATTTCCGGAAACGCCTTCTTGATCTGCCGGGTGGCCTCGACCCCGTCGACCTCGGGCATCGTGACATCCATCAGGATCACGTCTGGCA
>JANZZE010000243.1 GCA_026419545.1 Acidimicrobiales bacterium | reverse complement strand
CTAGTCAAGCGGTCCAGGTCGCGGGGACTGAGGCCATAGCCGAGGGGGCTGCCAATACGGATTCGTCCTCCGAGCATGCCAACGGCGAGGGCGAGCGACCGGCACACGTTGTTCGCGTCCCCCACGTAAGCCACGATCCGCCCTTCCACCCCACCGAGTACCTGTTCGATGGTGAGGACATCGGCCAAGGCTTGGAGTGGGTGACCATCGTCAGAGAGCATATTGACGACCGGCACCGAAGCTGCCGCAGCCATGCGTTCTATCTTGTGGTGTCCGAACACTCGGGCACCGATCACGCGGTGGTAACACGACAGAGTTCTGGCGATGTCCTCGATGGTCTCACGCGTGTCGAGTCCGATCTCGTCGTCGTGGAGTGTGACTGGGTGGCCGCCGAGCTGAACGATTGCCATCTCCATAGAATTGCGAGTCCGCAATGATGGCTTTTCGAACAGCAATGCTGCGCCACTGCCACGGAGTATTGCGGGCGGCGAAGGATCGGCCGCAGCGGCAAGTACCGCCTTGATCTCATCTGCGGTGAGATCGTCGATCTCGAGGAGGTGCCGCATCAGGTGTTCTCCATCGTCGCGTTCCGTACAGCAGACAACGAGCTGTCCAAGATGTGGACTGCTTCGTCGATCTCGGTCTCGGTCACGGTCAACGGTGGCGCCAATCGCAACGCGGTCGCCGTCACCGCGTTGACAACCAGCCCTCGCTGAAGGGCTGCGGCGGCGACTGTTCGCGCGTCGAGTCCGGGGCCGAGTTGCGCTGCGAGTAGCAGTCCCAACCCACGGACGGCCTCGACGCCATCGAGCGACTCGAGCTGGCTACCGAGATAGCGCCCCATCGCCTCGGCTCTCGCAGGAAGGTCCTCTCGCTCCATGATCTCGAGAACGGTCCGAGCCGCCGCCGTCGCTAGGGGTTGGCCTCCGTAGGTCGTTCCGTGGTCGCCCGGCTTGAACACAGCAGCCACCTCTCGTCGGGCCCAACACGCGCCGATCGGAACCCCATTGCCGAGCGCTTTGGCCATTGTCACCACATCCGGGATGACCCCAAAGTGCTGGTGGCCGAACCAGCGCCCGGTCCGCCCCAGCCCCGTTTGCACCTCGTCCACCATGAACAGGACTTGGTAATCGTCACACAGTTGGCGGATGCCCTGGAAGTATTCCGGGGTCGCCGGGTGAACGCCGCCTTCGCCCTGCACCGGCTCTACGAGCACCGCAGCGACAGAGGGATCAAGCGCTCTTTCGAGTTCGCCGAGGTCGTTCCAAGGCACGTGACGGAACCCCTCGGGTAATGGCTTGAACGCTTCGTGCTTTTCGGGCTGACCCGTTGCGTGCAAAGTGGCAAGCGTGCGGCCGTGGAACGACCCGTAGGCGCTCACTACCACGAACTTGCCGTGCCCACCCCATTTGCGTGCCAATTTGATGGCGCACTCGTTGGCCTCTGCACCCGAGTTGCAAAAGAACACCTGGCCGCCATACCCGCCGAGGAGCCGGTCGAGCGTGAGGGCCAACGGTCCGTTGTGCTCGGTGCCGAACAGGTTCGATACGTGCAGCAGCGTGGTCGCCTGCCGGGACAGCGCGGCAGCGACCTCTGGATGAGCGTGACCCAGCGAGGTCACCGCTAGACCGCTGAGGAAATCCAGATACCGGACTCCGTTCCGATCCCACAACTCAGTGCCGTGGCCCCGGACGAACTGCACGATCGGCGGCACGTACGTGGGCATGAGCGGGCAGTGCTCCATCGCCGTATCTGCACCCATCGCCGTCCGGTGGTTCAAGTTTGTGGTGTCGCTCATCGCCCGACCTGATCCTGATCGTTGCGATCCGCAATCACCATCGTTCCAACACCGGCATCGGTGAACAGCTCGAGCAGCAGCACGTGGGGAATACGACCATCGAGGAGATGCGCCGACGGCACCCCCCGATCGAGCGCCGCAAGACACGCTTGGACCTTGGGGATCATCCCTCCGCTCACGGTCCCCTTTTCGATCAGCGTTCGGGCCTCGGATGCGGTGATCTCTGTGATCAAAGATCGAGGATCATCGATGTCCCGCAACAGACCAGGGACATTGCTGAGGTAGACGACCTTTTCGGCGCGGAGCGCCCCTGCCAATTCGCCAGCAACTGTGTCAGCGTTGATGTTGTACGCCTGTCCGGCCAGGTCAGTACCGATCGTCGAGACGACGGGGATGAGGTTCTCGGCCAAGAGCCGTTCGACGATCGCCGGGTTCACCTCACGCACGTCGCCGACGAAACCCAATGCGGGATCCTGCATCTCAGCCACGATCAACCCGGCATCCTCTCCTGAGAGCCCTACTGCGAGCGGGTCATGCACGTTGATGGCCGACACGATGTCCCGGTTCACCTTGCCGACCAGCACCATGCGCGCGATGTCGAGGGTCTCGGCATCCGTCACCCGCAGCCCATCGCGGAACTCTGGCTTCTTGCCTAGTTGCTCCATGAGCGCGCCGATCTGAGGCCCACCGCCGTGCACAACGACAGGCCGGATTCCGACCGAGTGCAACAACACGATGTCCTCTGCGAATCGCTCAGCGAGTCCCGGATCCGTCATCGCGTTGCCGCCGTACTTCACGACGACGGTCTTGCCCCAGAATCGCCGAATGTACGGCAAGGCCTCGATGAGCACCGCAGCAGTCGCGTGACCCCGTCCACTGCTCATGATGTCCCCATGTTCTCGTCGATGTACGCGTGGGTGAGGTCGTTGGTCAGCACCTGGGCGTGGCCGTGACCCAGTCCGAGATCCGCTTCGATCAGCAGATCCCTGCCGGCCATGTGCACGGCGACCGCCTCCCGATCGTGCTCGACTTCGACCCCGCCTTCGGCCACGGTCACACCGCCGTAGCGGATCGACACCAATCGCGGATCGAACAGGACTCCGGCGCTACCTAGCTCGCTCGCGATCCGACCCCAGTAGGGGTCGCACCCGTACCAGGAGCACTTACACAGCTGGCT
>JANZZE010000242.1 GCA_026419545.1 Acidimicrobiales bacterium | reverse complement strand
AGATGTGTATAAGAGACAGGTACCGGGTTCGGTTCGTAGTGCGGCTCGGCGACCTTCCACATCATCGAGAGGAAGTTCGAGCAGAAGTCGAGGGTGTTGTCGGGATACACGAAGGGCATCCCGACACTGTGGCGGTGAGCGCCCGCTGCGATCGTCGGCATCTTGGCGATGAGCCGGATGATCTGCTTGTTGCGTGACTCGGGATCGTGGATGTCCTTGGCGTCTGGATAGAAGGTCGACAGTGCGGCGATCGTTGACACGAGGATCCCCATGGGGTGGGCATCGTGGTGGAAGCCTTCCATGAACCTCTTCCGCACGTTCTCGTGGATGAACGTGTGGTATGTGATGTCATGGACCCACTGTTCGTATTGGGATCGGGTGGGGAGTTCGCCATGTATGAGGAGATAGGCGACCTCGAGATAGGTCGACTGCTCTGCGAGTTGCTCGATCGGATAGCCCCGGTAGCGCAAGATGCCGGCTTCGCCATCGAGGTAGCTGATCGCACTCCTCGCGGCTGCGGTCGTGGAGAACGCAGGGTCATAGAACCAGATGTTCGGGAGAAGTTTTCGCCACTCCTCGGCGTCGACCCCACCCCCCAGGATCGGGATCTCGATCGACTCACCGGTGCGGTTGTCGGTGATCGTGATGCTTTCTGTCACCTGTCCTCCAGGTCTCGTTCGTCGCGCTGACCGGGCCGACGGTGTTCACCCGGCATGGCCGCCCCGCGACGGATCTGGAACAACACTAGGGCTTTTGCCCGAGCATCGTACCGGGAATGGAGGTGTCGGAGAATCCGCAGGTCAGCCTGCGGATTCTGCTGCTCCGAGTTGGGCGGCGCGACGGTCGAGTACCAAGTGCCGGATCAGATCCTCGCACCCGATCGCGCGTCTGGCGGGTTCATCAGTCGGCGCTGAGGTCGGGCATCACCTTCTCTACGAACTCTTCGAGGCGGGCTCGGCCCTCTGATGGCCAGCCGCACACGAGGTAGCTGACACCTGCCGATCGGTAGGCGTCGACAGTTCGCCGCACGTGGTCCCAGGGGTCGGACAGGTTGAGCGATGCTGCTCGCCCAATGGCCGCGGGATCGCGGCCTGTCAGGAGCGCAAGTTCGTCGAGCAGTCTGCCTTTGCGCTCGATCGTGGCGGCGTCTCCGAAGCTGTGCCACATGTCTGCGTGTCGGGCAACGATGGGTAGCATCTTGCGTTCACCGCTGGCGCCGATCCAGATCGGTGGATGGGGTTGTTGCACGGGCTTGGGATCAAGCCTCGCGTTGTGCAGTTGCCAGTGACGTCCTTCAAATGTGAACGGTTCGGTTGAAACGAACAGGCCCCGAACGATGGTCAGCGCTTCGTTGAGCATTTCGATCCGCGAAGCGGTCGGTGGGAACGGGATACCGAGTTCACGGTGTTCCTTGTCGTACCACGCTGCGCCCAACGAGCATTCGAGGCGACCCCCGGACGCGTGGTCGATGGTGATGGCCTCAGCGGCAAATACCGAAGGCTGGCGGTAGGTCACGCCGGTGACGAGCAAGCCCAGCCGAATCCGGCTCGTGTGGCCTGACAATGCCGCCAGGGTGGTCATCCCCTCGAAGCATTCACCGGGGCCCGTGCCGTACATTGGCTGGAAATGGTCGAAGCCCCAGACCCCGTCGAACCCGACTTCCTCAGCGAAACATGCCCGACCGATGAGCTCGGCAAACGTCATCCGTTGTTGTGCGATGTCCAATCCCAGGCGCATGAGAGCACGCTTCTCGGCTACGTCGGCGAACAGTACCGGTAGCACCGACACTACCAGTAGAACCTGACTCGCAACGGCGCCCACGAGAACCTGGACTCGCCGAACTCGGGCAACAGGACAAGCGGACTCAGCGTTCAATTGCTCAGAGCGGTGTGTTGTCATGTACTCGGCGGGGCACGGTTTCGCGCTTCGACATGAGCAACTCGAGTGCCGCAGCGAGCTCCCGGCGAGTTTCGGCGGGATCGATCACCATATCGACCAGTCCTCGCTCGGCAGCCAAATAGGGATTGAGTAGCCGTTCCTCATAGTCGCGTTCAGCGGCCAGTTTCTCCTCGGGTGACGCGGCCCGATGCAGGATCTCCACGGCACCCTTTGCGCCCATGACCGCGATCTCAGCGGACGGCCAGGCGAGCGCGAGATCGCCTCCCATCGTCTTGGAGTCCATGACGATGTAGGCCCCGCCGTAGCACTTGCGCAACGCGATCGAGACGCGAGGGACTGTCGCCCGAGCGTAGGCAAAGGCCATCTGCGCTCCGTGACGGATCATCCCTCGCCATTCGAGATCTTTGCCAGGGAAGAATCCCGGCGTGTCGATGAGGGTGACCAAGGGCAGGTTGAACGCATCACAGAAAGACACGAAGCGAGCGCCCTTGTGGGACGCGGGGATATCCAGCGTTCCGGCGATGCGGCACGGCTGGTTGGCCACGATCCCCACCGCATGCCCGGCTACGGTGGCGAAACCGGTGACCAGATTTGGTGCCCAGTGGGCTCGGATCTCGAGGAACTCCCCGTCGTCGACAAGCGGCCGGATGACATCGCGTACGTCGTAGCTACCAGTAGGGGAGGCCGGGATCACCGCGCCGGCTTCGGGGGTTCGGCGATCGGTCGGATCGTCGACTTTGTACCGGGGGGCGGGATCATCGACGCTGTTTGGCAGGTAGGCGAGCAGGTCGCCAAGTGCGTCGAGCGCTTCTTCCCGATTGCGGACGACCAGACTCGCGATCCCGGTGGCTCGGGCATGGGTGCCAGCTCCGCCGAGGACCTCGTTCGAGATCGGCACGCCAGTGAACTGGCGGACCATCCGAGGTCCGCTGACGAAGGCGTAGGCATCGGCGGTCATCACCACCTGGTCGGCCAAGCCGACGAGCAAGGCTGGACCTGAGACCACAGGCCCACAGACCGCGAACAGCACGGGGACGAGCCCGGAGC
>JANZZE010000241.1 GCA_026419545.1 Acidimicrobiales bacterium | reverse complement strand
AGATGTGTATAAGAGACAGTGTTCATCCACCTCGGCAACCTCACCTGGGGGTGGTCGGTCTTCAACCCTGACATCGACCATCGGCCAATCGAGGTCGACGTGTACCGCAATGTCGTCACCAGCCTGCGGCAACCTTGGCTGGCAGCGGTGTACATCGCCGGACAATTGGCACTCGGCTTCCACCTCTTTCACGGTGCATGGAGCCTGTTCCAAAGCCTCGGTGTCAACAATCCCCGCTACAACGCGGCCCGCAAATGGTTCGCCGCCGGCTTCACCGTCGTCGTCGTCGGCGCCAACGTCCTCTTCCCGATTGCCGTGCTCGCCGGTGTCGTGAGCGTCGACTGAGGTGCGCAAGCAACACGAACGACCCAGGGAGGCACCACCCCGATGGCTCTGAAGCTCGACGCAAAGATTCCCAGCGGCCCGATCCAGGACCGATGGGACAACCACAAGTTCTCGATCAAACTGGTCAATCCGAACAACAAGCGGAAGTTCCACGTTCTCGTCGTCGGTACCGGTCTGGCGGGCGCCTCCGCCGCTGCGTCGCTCGCCCAACTCGGCTACCAGGTTTCGGTGTTCACCTTCCACGACACTCCCCGTCGGGCTCATTCAATCGCGGCCCAAGGCGGTATCAACGCGGCCAAGAACTACAAGAACGACGGCGACTCCGTCTTCCGACTGTTTTACGACACGGTCAAAGGTGGCGATTTCAGGGCCAGAGAATCCAACGTCTACAGACTCGCCCAAGTCTCGGTGAACATCATCGACCAGTGCGTAGCTCAAGGTGTCCCATTCGCCCGCGAATACGGCGGGCTTCTCGACAACCGATCATTCGGCGGCGCTCAGGTGAGCCGCACGTTCTACGCCCGAGGCCAAACCGGCCAACAACTCCTGCTCGGCGCGTATCAAGCGCTCATGGAACAGGTGGGCAAGGGCACGGTCACGCTGTACCCCAAGACCGAGATGCTCGACCTGGTCGTCAAAGACGGTCGAGCGTGCGGCATCGTGACTCGCGACCTGCAAACCGGGCAGATCCGATCCCACGCAGGCCACGCGATCCTGTTGTGTACTGGTGGCTACTCAAACGTCTTCTACTTGTCGACCAACGCCAAGAACTCGAACGTCACTGCGGCGTGGAGAGCACACCGGAAGGGCGCTGCATTCGCCAACCCATGCTTCACCCAGATCCATCCGACCTGCATCCCGGCCAGCGACGAGTTTCAGTCCAAGCTCACCCTGATGTCGGAATCGTTGCGCAACGACGGTCGGATCTGGGTCCCGAAACGCCGCGATGACAATCGACCACCACATGAGATCCCCGAAGACGAGCGTGACTACTACCTCGAACGGAAATACCCGGCTTTCGGGAATCTGGTACCTCGAGACGTCGCATCCCGCAACGCAAAGACGGTCGTAGACGAAGGTCGCGGTGTTGGCCCCCTCAAGAACGGCGTCTATCTCGACTTCAGCGATGCCATCCAGCGACTCGGCCGTCAAGTCGTTGCTGAGCGATACGGCAACTTGTTCGAGATGTATGAGCGCATCACCGGCGAGGACCCCTACGTCACACCGATGCGTATCTATCCCGCCACGCATTACACGATGGGCGGTCTTTGGGTTGACTACAACCTGATGACCACCGTGCCCGGGCTGTACGCCCTCGGCGAGGCGAACTTCTCCGATCACGGCGCAAACCGATTGGGCGCGTCAGCCTTGATGCAGGGCCTTGCCGACGGATACTTCGTCATCCCCTACACCATCGGTGACTACCTGGCCGGCATGCTTGGGCAACCAACGGTACCCACCGACGACCCGGTCTTTCGTCAAGCAGAGGCCGCGATCGCCGACGACGTGCGGCGTTGGTTGTCGGTTGGTGGTACACGATCGGTCGACTATTACCACCGCGAACTGGGCAAGATCGTCTGGGACTACATCGGAATGGCCCGCGAGCGAAGCGGCCTGGAGAAGGCGCTCTCCGAGATCCCCGCGCTCCGGGAGGAATTCCAGAAAAACGTCCGCGTGCCCGGTGCAGGTGAGGGCATCAACCAGTCGCTCGAGAAGGTCCAGCGGGTCGACGACTTCTTCGAGCTCGCTGAGCTGATGGCTCGTGACGCCCTCCACCGCGAAGAGTCTTGCGGCGGTCATTTCCGCGTGGAGCACCAGACCGAGGACGGTGAAGCGAAGCGGAATGACGAGCACTTTGCCTACGTCGCAGCCTGGGAGTGGAAAGGGCCGGGCATACCGCAGGAACTCAACAAAGAACCGCTGGAGTTCGAGTACGTGAAACTCACCCAGAGGAGCTACAAGTGAGAGTGACGTTGAAGGTCTGGAGACAAGCCGGGCCAGACCAGGCGGGGCACTTCGAAACCCATCAACTCGACGACGTGAAGGAGGACATGTCGTTCCTCGAGATGCTCGACGTTCTCAATGAACGGCTCATAGAAGCGGGCCGCGAGCCGATCGCCTTCGACAGTGACTGTCGAGAAGGGATCTGTGGCACCTGTGGGCTCATGATCAACGGCGTGCCCCACGGTCCCCAGAAGGGCACGGCAACCTGCCAACTTCACATGCGCAAGTTCGACGATGGCGCAGAGATCGTCATCGAACCGTGGCGGGCGGCCGCTTTCCCGATCCTCAAGGACCTCATCGTCGATCGGAGCCCGTTCGACGCCATAATCGAAGCCGGTGGTTTCATCTCAGCTGACACCGGCGGCGCTCCCGACGCGAACCTCATCCCGGTGCCGAAAGACGTCGCCGATGCCGCAATGGACGCAGCTGCATGCATCGGTTGCGGAGCGTGCGTTGCAGCCTGCCCCAACGGCGCGGCCCAACTGTTCACCGCGGCCAAGCTGGCGCACCTCAACCTCCTCCCACAAGGCCAAGCACAACGTTGGGAACGAACGATAAACATGGTGGAGACCATGGAGGCATTCTTCGGTTCCTGCACCAACCATGGTGAATGCCAAGAGGTGTGCCCCAAAGAGATCTCCATTGACTTCATTGCCTACATGAACCGCGAC
>JANZZE010000240.1 GCA_026419545.1 Acidimicrobiales bacterium | reverse complement strand
CGTCACGATGGTCATCGACCCCACCACCATGAAAGTCATCGACCGGTTCACGACCGGACCCGAATCGCAACACGTGGTGCCGTCGTGGGACATGCGCACGTTGTACGCGATCAGCTCCCGCGGCGACCTGATCACGCCGATCGACCCAGTCACCGGCAAGCCAGGAAAGGCCGTCACGGTCGAAGACCCCTACAACCTGTATTTCACGCCCGATGGCAGTGAAGCCATCGTCGTCGAGGAAGGCAACCAGAAACTCACCTTCCGCGATCCCCACACATTCGAGTTCCATTCCTCGGTGCAGACGTCGTGTTACGGCTTGAACCATCTCGACTACTCCGCCGACGGCAGTTATTTCATCGCCACCTGCGAGTTCGAGGGAACGCTCATCAAGTTCGACCTGCAGAGCCGCAAGGTGGTCGGAGAACTCGCCATCGACATGGGCCCGAGTGGCAAGCGGCCCCGCAACGGACATGCCCAGCCCCAAGACGTTCGGCTCGCCGCTGACGGCTCAGTCTTCTTCGTCGCCGATCTGCAAAGCGACGGCGTCTACTTGATCGACGGCGACTCCTTCACCCAGGTCGGGTTCATCCCCACGGGCGTCGGCGCGCATGGTCTCTACCCCAGCCGAGACGGAACGAAACTCTATGTGATCAACCGTGGGACCAACATCGTCGGTGGACCACCGAAGGGGAAGGGCAGCGTCACTGTGATCGACATGGCGACCCGTGTGGTCGAGGCGAACTGGCCCATCCCCGGAGGTGGGAGCCCCGACATGGGCAATCTGACTCCCGACGGGTCACAGCTGTGGCTCGGCGGCCGCTACGACAGCGAGGTGTACGTATTCGACACGCGGACCGGCGCACTCGCCGCTCGCATACCAGTCGGCAGCCATCCGCACGGCCTCACAGTGTGGCCACAACCCGGGCGGTACTCGCTCGGGCACACCGGCAACATGCGCTGATCACAATGCAGAAACAGCGCCTCGGGGGGCCGTCTTTCTTCAGGTAGCGGCCGAGACTGGGTCTGGCTACGGCCGCAGTACCACCTTGCCGGTGACCTTGCGATCACGGAGATCAACGAGGGCCCTGGCAACATCCTCCATTGGGTAGACCGTCGGTTCCTGGGGGTGGAGCCGGCCTTCAGCGGCGAGACCGAGGAGTTCACGCAACAAGGCCGCGTTCTCCGTCGGGAACCGCAACGACCATGCGCCCCAATCCACGCCGACGATGGACCGGTTCCGCAGAAGCACCTGATTGAGCGGCAGACGAGGGATCTCACCGGCTGCGAAGCCAATGACGAGGTACCGGCCGAACTCCCGCAAGGCCCGGAGCGCAGCTTCAGCAGTCGGGCCACCGACCGGATCGACGACGACATCGACACCCCCACCACTGAGCTCTCTGGCCCACAGCTTCACGTCCTCGGTCAGGTAGTCGATGACGGCATTCGCACCCTGCCTGCGTGCCGCAGCCCGCTTGGCCTCGCTCGACGCCGCGGCGATCACGTTCGCTCCGAGCAAACACGCCACGTCGATTGCTGCCAACCCGACGCCACCACCCGCACCGAGGATGAGGACCGTTTCACCAGCCCTGAGCCCGGCCCGTTCCCGCAGCGCGAACATCGCCGTGCAATAGCTCTGTGCAAACGCGGCTGCTTGCGCCGCGGTCAGCGAATCCGGCACCCGCACCACCTGGATGGGAGCAACTGCAACTTGCTCTGCATAGCCCCCGAGCCCGCAGTTCGCCAGTACACGGGCTCCGACTTCCCAGCCCTCGACGCCTTCACCGACCGCCACCACGGTGCCAGCAACCTCGCTTCCCGGCGTGAACGGCAAGGGTGGCTTGATCTGGTACTGACCGGCGATGAACAGCACATCAACGAAGTTCACGCCGGCGGCCTCGACGTCGATCACCACTTGGCCAGCGTGAGGCTCGAGCGATGGCACATCCTCGAGACGTAACGTCTCTGGCGGGCCCAACTCGGCACAGATGACACGACGCACGCCGTCAGCATGGCACGGGCCAGCAATCTGATGCATCGTCAGGTATGGTGCCGCACGTGGAGTTGCCGTCGATTCCCGCCACCACCAAGCAAATCCGGTTGCGGCGGCGCCCGGAGGGCCTGGTGGCTGCGACCGATTTCGAGTTCGTCGAAAGCCCGATCGAGCCACTGCAAGACGGCGAAGCACTGATGCGCACCGTGTACCTCTCGATCGACGCGACCGTTCGCACGTGGCTCAATCGCGGCGAGGGCTATCTTCCGGCTGTCGAGATCGGTGAGGTCGTCCGGTGCAGCGGCATCGGCACGATCGTGGCCAGCCGCTGCCCTGCCTACGAAGTCGGTGACCTGGTGTATTCGATGCCGGGCTGGAGTGAATACGGCATATGCCGCGACGACGTGTTCACCACCAAACTCTCTCCAGGCACGCCTATGCGGCCGATGATGAGCGTTTTCGGCGCAACCGGTGCAGCCGCGTACTTCGGTCTGCTCGACATCGGCCGGCCAGAAGCAGGAGAGACGGTCGTGGTATCAGCCGCAGCCGGCGCGACCGGTTCACTCGTCGGCCAGATCGCCAAGATAAAGGGCTGCCGGGTCATCGGGATTACCGGTACTGATGAAAAGTGCCGCTGGATCGTCGGGGAACTCGGCTTCGACGGTGCCATCAACCACCGGACCGATGACCTTGCATCCCGGTTGCGCGAACTGTGCCCTGATCGTGTCGACATCTATTTCGACAACGTGGGGGGCCCGATCCTCGATGCGGTACTCGGGCACCTCGCCATGCACGGCCGGGTGGTGCTCTGCGGCGCCATTGCTGTCTACAACGAGAAGGGTCGCCCACCCGGTCCATCCAACTATCTCAACCTCATCTCCCGTCGCGGCCGCATGGAGGGCTTCATCACTCTCGACTACTGGGACCGGTTCGACGAATGCTTCGCTCAGCTGCGGGAGTGGGCCGATGCTGGGCTGCTCCGCTGGCGCGAAGAGATCGTGGATGGCCTCGAATCGTGTCCCGACGCGCTCAACATGCTGTTCACGGGGCAGAACACCGGCAAGGTCTGTCTCTTATACACATCTGACG
>JANZZE010000239.1 GCA_026419545.1 Acidimicrobiales bacterium | reverse complement strand
TCCTCGTGCTCACGGAATTCCTGATGCACCGCCGTGAGGAGGTCCTCGACCCTCAATCCCCTTGAACCGTGGGCGATTTCTCGCTTGATCGCGAGCTTCTTGGCCCGCCGGACGATGTTCTCGATCATGACTCCGGACGAGAAGTACTTGAAGTGCATGAGCTCCTTGTCACCGTTCTGGTAGGTCACCTCGAGGAACTGGTTCCTCTCGTCAGCTCGGTACATTTCCTCAACGGTTTGTTCAATCATCGCCACCACGGTCTTCTCTGGGTCACCTCCACCCAGTGAGGCCACCTCGTCAGTGTCGAGAGGGAGGTCCGCCTTGAGATAACGGGCGAAGATTTGTGCCGCAGCTTCTGCGTCGGGCCGTTCGATCTTGATCTTCACGTCGAGCCGACCGGGTCGCAAGATGGCGGGGTCGATGAGATCCTCCCGGTTTGAAGCACCGATCACGATGACGTTCTTGAGCGCTTCTACACCGTCGATCTCAGTCAATAGCTGCGGGACGATCGTCGACTCGATGTCAGACGAGATGCCGCTCCCGCGGGTGCGGAAGAGCGAGTCCATCTCATCGAAAAAGACAATGACCGGCCAGCCTTCCTCGCTCTTCTCCCTTGCTCGCTGGAACACCAAGCGGATCTGACGTTCCGTCTCGCCGACGTACTTGTTGAGCAACTCCGGTCCCTTGATGTTGAGAAAGTAACTGCGCGCAGCCTTGTCGCCGCTCGCTTCAGCGACCTTTTTGGCCAGCGAGTTCGCAACCGCCTTGGCAATGAGCGTCTTTCCGCAGCCAGGAGGGCCGTAAAGGAGGATGCCCTTCGGGGCGGGCAGCTCATAGTCTTGAAAGAGTTCTTGATGCAGGAATGGCAGCTCGACCGCATCAATGATCTGCTCGATCTGGCTGTCTAGCCCTCCGACGTCGTCGTAGCTGATGTCTGGAACCTCTTCAAGAACGAGTTCCTCCACTTCAGGGCGAGGCAGCTTCTCGATCAGCAGTCCGGACCGCATATCCATGAGGACTGTGTCACCAGCGCGAAGCCGCTCCCCAACGAGCCAATCCGCGAGTTCCGCGACGCGCTCCTCGTCAGCACGCCCCACGATCAATGCCCGACGACCGTCATCGAGGAGTTCCTTGAGGACGACGACTTCCCCGGTGAGCTCGGCGCCGCGGGACATGACGACATTCAGCGACTCATTGAGGACGACCTCTCGGCCTCGCTTGAGATCGTTCTCGTCAAGGTCTGGGTGGACCGACACCCGCATCTTGCGTCCCCCGCTGAACACATCGACGGTCCCGTCTTCGTTGCGCCCCAGAAGGACCCCGTAGGCCGAAGGCGGCTGTGTCAGCTTGTCCACCTCCTCGCGCAGGGCGGCGATGTGCTCGCGCGCCTCGCGCAGGGTGTAGGTCAACTTCTCGTTCTGCGACACTGCCTGGGCGAGCTGGCCCTTTGTCTCAAGGAGCCGTTCCTCAAGGGTACGGACCCGCTTGGGCGCATCCTGGAGCCGCCGACGGAGCGCGATGACCTCCTCTTCGAGAATCCTGGCGTGCTCTCGTAACTCGGCGAGCTCCACCTCGTAGGCCTTGAGTTGTTCGCGTGTCGATTCAGATTCTGATGATCCGGCGGCGTCGACCATTTGCTCCCCCCCTTTCGAGCTGACTCCCCGGGGGGACCATACCCCGGTGCCCGCCGTTTCCGGTGGAGCTCCGACTCGAATTAATCACTCGATTACCGTTTTTATTCGGCAGGGCGTATACACTGGCACCGACGCGCGGCCAGCGGAGACCGCGCCCTGATCGACTTGAGGAGTACAGGCGACCATGAAGGTCTGGATCGACCAGGATCTCTGCACGGGCGACGGGCTGTGCGAGGAGATCGCTCCCGACGTGTTCACGCTTCTCGACGATGGCCTCGCCTACGTGAAAGAAGGCGACAAGGTCTTCAGCGATCCCGGTGGCGCCGAGGGGCTCGCCACCGTACCGGCCGGGCTAGAGGACGCCACGATCGAGGCGGCCGAGGAATGCCCAGGCGAGTGCATCTTCATCGAAATCGACTGACCATTCGCTGACCCGCGGCGGCGGGGAACGTGGGATGATCCTTTCGTGGCTACATCACTCGCCGGTCGTTTGCTCGTAGCCGTGCCCGGAAGACTCGACGATCCCAACTTCCGGCGCACTGTGGTATTGATGCTCGAACACGGCGAAGAGGGTGGGCTCGGTGTCGTGCTCAACCGGCCGAGTAACACACCTGTCGACGAACCATTTCCGGGCTGGGACGAACCCGCGTCCCCACCTCGGGTGATCTTCGCCGGTGGGCCGGTGCAGCCCAACATGATCATCGCCCTCGCCCGCACCCGTGACGGCGCAGAGCTCGGTGAGAGTTGGCAGTTGGTCCTCGAACAGTCCGGCAGTCGTATCGGAACGGTTGACCTACGTCGGCACCCAGTGGACGTCGCCCCGGCACTGGAATGCGTCCGGGTCTTCGCCGGCTATGCGGGTTGGGCCCCCGGACAGCTCGAGGAGGAACTCAGGCTTGGTGCATGGTGGGTCGTCGACCCCCTCCCGTGGGACCCCTTCTGCACTGATCCCGCTCGGCTCTGGCGTGAAGTCCTACGCCGTCAAGGCGGCGAGCTTGCGATATTCGCACTCTGCCCCGACGATCCGTCGATGAACTGAGCGCGCCCACTCAGCCAATACACGGACCGGTAGAGACTGGCCGAGGCTGCGCCTGTTCGAGCACCTCTCGCAATGCATCGGTCGTCAGGGCATAGGCCACACCCTGCCGATCTGGCGCGATTGCAAACGCCACGCCGACGACGTGGCCCGACGGATCGATGAGCGGGGACCCGGAATCGCCCTGTCGGAGCGCAGCCGCCAACTCGAGAACTTCTCGCTCTGTCCGGGAGAAGTTGTAGATGTCTCGACCAACCGCGACTATCTGCCGGACCACTTGAAAGGGCGCTACCCGCAGCTTCCCGCCACCCGGGTGACCGAAAACGCCACCCCGAGCACCTTGGCTAGACGTGCCGATCGGCAAGTCCGGCCGGCGTAGTTGCGGTGACCGCACAACAGCAAGGTCGGTCGCAGGGTCGAATGCAACGACCTCGGCGGGAACCCTCGACCCGTCGTCCCGTTCGAG
>JANZZE010000238.1 GCA_026419545.1 Acidimicrobiales bacterium | reverse complement strand
GCGCAGACGCTGGGATCAGGCAGACGTTCCGGTTCCCCTCGCCACGGGACCTGTGATACGCGCGAATTGCTAGGAGACCTGCGTATTCGCCTTGTGAACCAGCGTTGGGCTGGAGTGACACCGCCTCGTACCCCGTGATCTCGGCGAGCATCTGTTCGAGGTCAGCAAAGAGTTGCGCGTAGCCCTTTGCCTGTTCGAGTGGCGCAAATGGGTGGATACCACTGAACTCGGGCCAGGTCACCGGCATCATCTCGGAGGTCGCATTCAGCTTCATCGTGCACGAACCCAGCGGAATCATCGCTCGGTCGAGCGCGATGTCACGGTCCATCAGCCGTCGCAGATAGCGCAACATCTCGGTCTCGGAGTGGTAGCGGTTGAACACGGGGTGTGTCAGGAACGCGGAACGGCGCTCGAGGGCCTGGGGGATACCCGATGGCGCAGCACGGTCGAGGTCATCGACCGATCCTTCGACGCCGAAGGCGGCCCAGACTGCTTCCACGGTCTCTCGGTCGGTGATTTCGTCGAGTGACAGACCGATGGTGTCTCCATCGACGACCCGCAGATTGATCCGTCGCGCCCGAGCAGCCTCCGCGATGTCCTGTGCCCGTTGTGGCACCCGCACGGTCAGGGTGTCGAAGAAACTGCCGTCATTGAGGATCTCGATGCCGTGGTTGCGTAGGCCAGCAGCAAGTATCGAAGTCAACCGGTGGACACGAGTGGCGATACGACGCAGACCTTCCGGACCGTGATAGCAGGCGTACAGCCCGGCAATCACTGCGAGGAGCACCTGCGCGGTGCAGATGTTGGAGGTGGCTTTCTCGCGCCGGATGTGTTGTTCGCGTGTCTGCAAGGTCAGGCGCAAGGCGGGGCGACCCTTCGTGTCGACCGAGACTCCGACAAGTCGACCCGGGAGGGTCCGTTTGTGGTCCTCTCGAGTCGCGATAAAGGCGGCATGGGGACCGCCATAGCCGAGTGGCACACCGAAACGCTGCGATGAGCCAACAACCACATCGGCACCGATCTCACCTGGCGGGCGCAGCAGTACCAGCGCCAAAAGGTCCGTCGCGACGACGACACGGATGCCACGTTCATGGAGCGATCTAATGAGCTCAGCGTCATCGCGGATCTGTCCACTCGAACCCGGGTATTGGAGCAACACGCCGAAGAAGCCCGCCCCGGCGATCCCGTTGGCGGGTGAATCGACAACGACCTCGAGCCCTAGGGCTTCAGCTCTAGTCCGCACGACTTCAATTGTCTGCGGGTGGCAGTCGTCATCGATGAAGAACGTGGAGCCGCCTTTGGGATTCAGGCGGTGCGTCATCGCCATCCCTTCCGCAGCAGCGGTGCCTTCATCGAGGAGCGATGCGTTTGCCAGCTCCATCCCGGTGAGGTCGCAGACCATGGTCTGGAAGTTGAGTAGTGCCTCGAGCCGACCCTGCGAGATCTCCGGCTGGTAGGGGGTGTAGGCCGTGTACCAACCTGGGTTTTCGAGCACGTTCCGCAGGATGACCGGCGGCGTGATCGTCCCGTAGTACCCCATGCCGATGAGTGAGGTGAAGACCTCGTTGCGCGACGCGATATCACGGAGCCGGGCGAGCGCTTCGACCTCACTCACCGCGGACGGCAAGTCGAGCGGCTTGTCCCACCGTATTGACGAAGGAACGACACGATCGATCAGTTCATCGAGTGAGCCGAGGCCGAGTGTGCGGAGCATCTGCGCCTGTTCCTTGAGGCGGGGACCAAGGTGCCGAGCGATGAACTCGCCTCGGTTCTCGAGCTCCTCGAGTGGCCGGGAATCGGGCATGGCGGTTCCTTCCGTGTGGGGCGCAGGGCGGTCGGCGCGCCGGTGCTACTGACTGTGCCCCCGCTGTCGTGGAACCTGAGAGTTTCACTCCGGCGACCGCCCTTCTGCGAGTCTTGCCTGAAACCGGAGCTTTCCCCTTCGGTGAGCGGGCAATGAGCCCGCTGCTCTCCAGCGCGGCCTAGGGACTGACGACCGGGACATCTCCCCGTACCCGCCTTCGGTGCGAGCTGATGATCCTGGCCTACCGGTCCCGCCGACCGCGGTACGTTTGCCTGAGAGATTCCGGGGTGGTTGCTCCTTCGGCGGCCAGACCGGTTACCCGGACCCGGCGCTCTCCCACGATCGGGCATCGGCCGTTCGGTTGTCTTGATCAGGCTAGCGCCTCGGGACAACCAGGGCCGTGGTTCGGTCATCCGGTCTGAAAGACCATCTGTCTAGAAGCCCTGGCTTGCCGATGTCGTCCCAACAAGGTCGCGGTTCGGTCATCCGGTCTGGGAGACCCGCCTTCCCGCCCGGCATTCCTCCGCCGATTGACGCGGCAGTGACGTCTCCGGCCGTGTGGCTCACCTCAGGATGGGGCCTTCGCGGCCTTTTCTTCCTGGTGCTTCTGGATGGCAGCCATGATCGCCCCGCCGGCCGCTCCCATGAACTGGGGACGGTTCGCTGCGACCCAGTCCCGTGACTCCTGTGGGCGCTGAGCGGACCCCTGGAAACGAGCGAAGACATGTTGGGCGATGAGCTCGTATGACCGCTTCGTCGCGACAGGATTTGCCCATTCATGGGCTTGGATGAGGAAGGTCCCGAACCCGCCAGCACTCTGTTCGATCAGGTGCTCGATGAACGCGATGAGGTCGTCTGGCGTCCCGACGACTCCGGCTCCGGTCTGGTTCAGTAACTCGGCCGGGTGTTCGTCGCTCCCCTCGGGGATCATCGGGAGGGCGGCAACCTTGCGGAAATACTCGACATAGGCTTCAAGGCCATACTCGACGTCCTTGTAGGCCTGTTCTTTCGTCTCGGCGACGTGGACTTGGCTGACCAGCCGCCACCTTCTCCGGTCCGCAAGCTGCCCGAACTCGGCTGCACGCTCTTCCATGATTTGCCAGCTCTGGCCGAGCAAGTCGATTCCCGCCCTCTGCGTCGCGCCGATCGAAAGCAACGAACAGCCGAACTTGCCTGCGCAGCGGGGACCTGAAGGCGAGATCATGGCGGCAACGGCAACTTCGGGATGGGGGTTGGTGTAGGGCTTCAAGTGGAGCCGCGCATCGCGCAAAGTGAACCACTCGGATTCGTGGGTGACCGGTTCGTCTGTGCGGAAGAGCCGCAGAATGATGTCCAGGGCCTCTTCCATACGGTCGCGCTGCACTGCTGGGTCTATGCCGAGCATGAATGCATCCGACGGC
>JANZZE010000237.1:3004-3239 GCA_026419545.1 Acidimicrobiales bacterium | reverse complement strand
CGTCTCGAAGCTCCGCACGTTGATCGGCGTGCACGAAGCGGTGGTCGCGATCCACGGTGGGACGCCGCGTGAGGAGCGCCGGGCGATCCAGGAGCGGTTCACCTCCGACCCGACGTGCCTCGTGCTGGTCGCGACCGATGCCGCAGGCGAAGGGGTGAACCTCCAGCGAGCGAACCTGATGGTGTCCTACGACTTGCCGTGGAACCCGAACCGGCTCCAGCAGCGGTTCGGCCGG
>JANZZE010000237.1:0-2994 GCA_026419545.1 Acidimicrobiales bacterium | reverse complement strand
ACCTGCGTCTGCTCGACAAGCTCGAACAGCAGCGTGCCGCACTCGGCGGTGAGGTGTTCGACGTGCTCGGTGACGCCTTCCGGGATCGACCGTTGCGTGAATTGCTCCTCGAGGCAATCCGCTACGGCGACCGCCCTGATGTCCGGGCGAAGTTGGATGAGGTGATCGACGCCTCGGTCGGCGAAGGGCTCGCTGAACTGGTCGCGCAGCATGCGCTCTATTCGGACGTGCTCTCGGTCGGGGACGTGGAGCGAGCCCGACTGGAGATGGAGGAGGCGAACGCTCGCCGCCTGCAACCGCACTATGTCAGAGCGTTCTTCTTGGAGGCGTTCCGTCTGCTCGGGGGTCAGGCGCGGGAGCGGGAGTCCGGTCGGTATGAACTGACCCGGGTACCGGCCGAGTTGCGGGCTCGGGATCGGGTGATCGGCGCCGGCGCGCCGGTGCTTCCCCGGTACGAGCGAGTGGTTTTCGACAAGTCACTGGTTCGGGTCCCGGGAGCGCCGCCGGCGGAGCTGATCGCGCCCGGCCACCCCTTGTTGGACGTGGTCATCGACCTGGTGATCGAGCGCCATCGGGGCCTGCTCACCCAAGGGGCTGTGCTCGTCGACGCGACCGACGACCGGCTCGAACCCCGAGTCCTGGTGTATCTGGAACACGCCATCCGTGACGGCCGTATGGACCGGCACGGCCACCCGAGGGTCGTGTCGAGGCGGTTCGAGTTCGTCACGGTCGACGCGACCGGCGATGCGTCGCCGGCGGGGCCCGCGCCGTACCTGGATCTTCGGCCTCTCGCTGAGGAGGAGCGTGCGCTCGTCGCCGACGTGCTCGATGCGGCCTGGCTGTCGGGTGACATCGAAGCGGTCGGTATGAACGTCGCGATCCAGCAGTCGGTGCCTGAGCACCTCGCGACAGTCCGGGCGCTCACGATGGCCCGGACCGGCAAGACCCGCAAAGCGGTGCGGGATCGGCTCACAAAGGAGATCTACTACTGGGACCAACGGGCCGCGGAGCTGCGCGAGCAGTTCGAGGCCGGCCGCCAACCGAAGATGAACCCCGATCGTGCACAGCAGCGGGCGAACCAGCTCGAGGAGCGGTTGCGTCGCCGGCTCGCCGAGCTCGACCAGGAAGAGACGTTGAGCGCGTTGCCGCCGGTCGTGGTGGGCGCGGCGCTGGTGATCCCGGCCGGGCGGCTGGCGGCCCGACGCGGTGAGGAACCGGTGGACGTTGGAGAACGGGCACGACGGACCGAGGAAATCGAGCGCCGCGCCATCGACGCGGTCATGCATGCAGAGCGGATGTTGGGTCGGGAACCCACCGAGATGCCGCACAACAACCCCGGCTTCGACATCCGGAGTGTCACACCTGATGGTCATTACGTGTTCATCGAGGTGAAAGGTCGCCTTCGGGGTGCTGAGAAAGTGAACGTGACGCGAAGCGAGATCCTGTTCGGCTTGAACGCCGCCAAGCAGCATCGGTTGGCGCTCGTGGAGGTCGATCCCGACGGGGGCGAGACCGTTCGGTATCTCACCAACGCGTTCGCTGGCATGGAAGGCCGGGTGCATTTCGCGGAGACCGCGGTGACCTTTGACTGGCACAAGCTCTGGGAGCACGGCACAGAACCGTGTTGAACTCGCCGGTCACCCGTCCGTCAGGCTGCGGCGCGTTAGGGCGATGAGGCGGCGGAAATGGATTTCGCCGCTCGGGCACCTGCGTACGAAGCGGTGGCGTGGTGGGATTGCGCACCTGACCCCGAGCCCGGCAGACCGATTGGTGCCTGGGGGCTGCGAAAGCCGCTCGGGTGTGTCGTTCGGGATCCCGTCAGCGCGTCACACCCTCGTCGTACGATCCGCCTGGAGGAAACTGGCGGAACGTTGGTGGGAGGGCCATCGTGGATCTCGACGAGTACGACGACGAGGCTGACCCGGTTGCGCTCGTCGTCGGTGTGGCACTCGCCTGGTCTGAGGACGGCCGGCTCGACCGCGCTGTGCTCCGCCAGATCATCGACGAATTCGGGGTCCCCGGTCGGCTTTACCGAGAGCTCGACGTTGCGCTCCAGACCGCAGGCCTTGTCGTGTGCGACAGCGACGGCACCTCCCCTGAGGACTCCGGTGAGGATGATGCCCCGGGCGTCTGCGGTTTCGAAACGTTCCGGAGGCGGGCAGCTCACCCGATCCTGACCGCCGACGAGGAGATCGCCCTTGCTCAGCGGATCGAACGGGGTCGTATTGCCGAGTGCCTGCTCGAGGTCGGAGAAGACCTGGGGATCGACCATCGCGTCGTTCTGGAGTGGTGGGTGCTGGACGGGCTGCGTGCAGCGGAACAGTTCGTTCTCCATAACCTCCGTCTGGTGATCCACTACGCCAGGCGGTTCAGTCGACGCCTCGGCAGGTTGACGCTCGACGACCTGGTCCAAGAGGGTTATTTCGGCTTGGTGCGCGCCGTTGAGAAGTTCGACCCGTCGAAGGGCTACAAGTTCTCGACGTATGCCACCTGGTGGCTCCGTCAGTCGATGCAGCGGGCGATCGCCAATGCCGCTCGAACGATACGAGTGCCGGTGCACTACCACGATCAGATCCTGCAACTGCGGCGTGTCGAGCAAGCGATCCTCGAGGCAGGGGGAGAGCCGTCCACAGATGCGATCGCGGCGGCGATGGGCATCTCGCCAACGAAGGTAGCCGAGATCCGTCACGTCGCGGCTGACCCTGCGTCACTCGACGCGTGGACCTGGGATGGCGGCTCGCCGGTTGCCGATGCGCTCGTCGACCGGGTTGTCCCTCTCGTCGAGGAGATCGTCGAAGACCGGATCGCGGCAGAGCTCGTTGCCGGAATGCTCAGTGCGGAGTTGGACGAGCGGGAGCGCACCGTGATCATGCGGCGGTTCGGCATCGGCGACGGTACACCCCGAACGCTTGAAGAGATCGGTCAGGACTTCGGCGTGACCCGGGAGCGAATCCGCCAGATCGAGAGCAAGGCACTCGACAAGCTCAAGAGCAG
>JANZZE010000236.1 GCA_026419545.1 Acidimicrobiales bacterium | reverse complement strand
TCCCAGCCACGGCTCCAGGTTCTGGAACCTTGGGTCACCAAGGCGCCGCCACCAGATTCGTCCCACGCAGCGCAGTGGCAACACGCACCTGCCGGTTCTCACCGGTAGCTCGGCCTAGCCGACCAAAACCTCGCGCGTATCCCTCACGGCCGACAGGACCACGCTCACGCCTACCACATCAAAACGCAGCCTCAAGCACCTCCCGCACATCGTCCTCGCTGACCGGCTTGGGGTTCGCGCGCACATTGGTATTGGTCTGCGACATCCGGGCCACCGCCTCGATGTCATCCTCGGTCACCCCGACCTCGGACAGCCGGGTGGGGAGGCCAAGCCGATCGACCAGACGGGCCACCGAGTCAGCCGGATCGGCGACACCACCGAAAGCCTGTTGAAGCCGAACGATGGCCTGAGGGACGGCATCTGCATTGAAGCGGATGGCATGCGGCAACACGATGGCATTGGCCAAGCCGTGCGGGATGCCGGTGCGCCCACCGATCAGTTGCGCCAACCCGTGGTGAATGCCCATCGTTCCGTTCTGTAGGCAGCGCCCACCGAGAACTGCCCCTTCCAACATGGAGGCGCGCACCGTGAGATCGCCGGGATCGTCGACCACCAACGGGAGCACGCCGAAGATCCGCCGGGCGCCAGCCTCAGCAACCGCTTCCGATTCGGGGGTCCGGTTCGGCGACCACAGGATCTCGACACAATGAGCGAGTGCGTTCATCCCGGTCTCGGCACTGACCCGTGGAGGTGTGCCCAACGTGAGCTCCGGGTCGTAGACGGCGGCGATCGGAGCGCAGGTCGGTCCCCCGGCGCCGGACTTCTGTCGTGTGAGCGGATCGGTCATCCCAAAGAACGGGGTGAGCTCGGCACCTGAATAGGTTGTGGGCACCGCGATGTGCGGTAACAGCGGTCGGTCGGCGTAGGACGCTCCGGGCATCCCCTGTTCTTGCTCGAAGAAGAAATTGACCGCCTTCCCGAGGTCGGCGCACGAACCCCCACCGAACGACACGATGCCGTCGATCCCATCTCTGCGAGCTTGCTGCAGCGCCTGCTGCACGATCGGAGCAGGGACATGGGAGCTGACTCCGGCATAAGTCGAAACAAGTGCCCGACCGAGGATCTTGACCAGGCGTTGTCCGTCGTCCGAATCGAGGCGGCCTGCGGTGGTGACGAGGAGGACACGTTTCGCACCGACGAGCCTGAACAGGTCCGGGACCTGATCGATCGCACCGACACCGAACACGAGCTGCTGGGCGTAGCTGGTGTGTCGCCACGACGGAACGCTCATCGTTCACTCCTCAGTTCAGGTTGCGCACCCCTTGCGTCACGGAGGTCAACGGGTTGCCAACGGTCGACCTCCCAGCAGTCGAGAGCGGTGAACCGAATCGTCCGTGACCACATGCTCGCACTCATGACTGCTCTTCACTGCTCTTCCTCTCTTCCTCGCGGGCAACCACCAAGCAGCGGACCTGCACCTCAAACCCCCGCCTCACGACAGCCCATCGAACAGATCCGTCCAAAACGGAGTTCCCGGCTCGCGTCGCCGCCCAAGTTCGATGAACCACTCCGTCCCGAACGCTTCGGTGAACATTTCGGGGGGCATTTTCAGGAAGAACGAGTCATCCGCAATCTGGCTGCGGTGCGCGACCATCGCCGCTCGTTTGGCGTCGACCACTGAAGCGACGTCGATCGCGTGGGTGATCTCCTCTTCAGGTGACCCAAACGAGTTCTCGCTCTCCTCAATTCGGCGCAAGCGCTTCTCGGCGTCATCCCCGAACTCGCCCAGGTCAGACATCTCCTGGGCCCGCTCCCGCATGGACTCCATGATTCGTGTGCGGTTCATTGTTGCTTGGAACACGCGAGGGATCCCGGCGAGCTCAGCGGCCCGACGTCCGACCTGGTGGACCTTGATGTGGTCGGGATGGCCATATCCGCCATGTTCGTCGTAGATGGTGAGCACATCGGCGCCGACCTCTCGCAAGATCGCCGCCAGTCGTTCGGCTGCCTCATCGAGATCCGCCCGCCAGAAGCACGCCGGGTCGTCATTTGTCGGTTCACCCATCATCCCCGAGTCGCGGTAGCCGAGGAACTCGACTCGCTTGGCCCCGAGGATCTCGGCGGCTGCGAGCGTTTCGGTGACCCGGCGTTCCCAAAGTTGTTCGCCCTCGGCGAGCACTCCGGGCACCGGCTCGCCACACTCACCCCTTGTCGCCGTGACCAAGACAACATCGTGCCCAGCGTCGGCCGCCAGCCGCATTGTGCCGCCGGTGGCAATCGCCTCGTCGTCGGGATGGGCATGAAACGTCACGAGCGTGGCCACGGTTACTCACCCTAACGGGATGACCGCTCGATGGATTGAATCGCGCACATCAGTTCCAGGGCCTCTGCCACCAGACTGGCCTAGCTTGCCCCCACCACTCCCGTCACCCGACTGCCACCCACCGCTGACGGTGCTTTTCCCCCGCATGGCGGGGCGAAAAGCAACCGAAGGGGCGGTCAGGCGATTGCGCCGCGCTCGCGGAGCTTGGCGATCCGATCGGCGTCGAAACCCCAATCAGCGAGCGCTTCGTCGGTGTGCTGGCCCGGATGGGCGGGCGGACGCTGAATCGCCCCTGGAGTCCGGCTGAAGCGAGGGGCCGGAGCTGGTTGCACCAGGCCTTCCACCTCGACAAAGGTAGCCCGGTGCCGGTTGTGCGGGTGCTCCGGCGCTTCGGCCAGCGACAGGACCGGGGCGAAGCAGGCGTCCGTTCCCTCCATGATCTCGCACCATTCATCCCGGGTCTTGGTCCTGAAGATGGCCGCCAGTCGTTCCTTCATCGCCTCCCACGTACTGCGGTCGTATTGGCGCGGCAGGTCGGGATCCTCCGCCAGACCAGTCAGCTCGCACAGCTGTTGGAAGAACTGTGGCTCGATGGCGCCGACTGCGACGTACTTGCCGTCCTTGGTCTCGTAGACCTCGTAGAACCATGCGCCCGAGTCGAGCAGGTTGGTCCCACGCTCGTCGTTCCAGAACCCCATGGCCCGGAATGCGTGAAACATGGTCATCAACACTGCCGAGCCGTCGACCATGGCAGCGTCCACGACCTGGCCCTTACCCGAGAACTGGCGCTCGACCAACGCGCACGCGATACCGAAGGCGAGCAACATGCCTCCCCCACCGAAGTCGCCGATCAGGTTGAGCGGCGCATACGGCTTGTCTCCTTTGCGGCCTAGGGGCTCGAGCGCCCCAGCGAGAGCGATGTAATTG
>JANZZE010000235.1 GCA_026419545.1 Acidimicrobiales bacterium | reverse complement strand
ACCTCGACGGCTTCAAGCGTGTCAACGACATCTACGGCTTCGGCGTCGGGGATCAACTGATGAAGGAGGTTGCGGACCGGATCAAGGCAGTGTTGGGCCCGCGCGACAACCTCGTGCGTTATGGAGGCGACGAGTTCGTGGTGCTGTGTCCTGAGGTCACCAATGCCACCTCGGCTGAGCGGATCACCAAATCGATCATCAAAGCGATCGAGGCTCCGATTGAACACGACGGCGACATCGTCCAACTCTCGGCGAGCATCGGCATAGCGCTCACCGAGGAGCGATGCTCAAGACCCGATGAAGTGTTGCGGGACGCCGACGCAGCGATGTATCAGGCCAAGGCGCTCGGGCCGGGACGCTACGCCTTGTTCGACCGATCGGTTCGCGATCAGGTCACACCGGCCATCGCCGAGCGCCGATTGCGCCAAGCCCTCGAAAACGGTGAGTTCCGCCTCTACTACCAGCCGATTGTCTCACTTTGGACGAAGCGCCTCGTCGGGGTTGAGGCGCTGCTGCGTTGGAGCGACCCCGAACGTGGCATGGTCCGCCCCGAGGAATTCGTCCCGGCCCTGGAAGAAACCGGCCTCATCGTGCCGATCGGAGATTGGATCATCAATGAAGTATGCAAACAGTCGCGCGAGTGGACGGAGCTGTACCCCGATCGACCACCGTTGAACATCAAGTTCAATGTCTCGCCTCGCCAACTCGCGCAAGCCAACTTCGTCGAACACGTCCGCCTCGCGCTCGCGGCTTCCGGTGCGGCACCCGAACGCATCTGCCTCGAGGTCAGTGAGGCGGCCTTGATGCATGACGTCAGTGCCGCGTGGTCGACACTCCAGGCCTGCAAGCAACTCGGCGTGAGCCTCGCGCTCGACGATTTTGGCGCTGGGTTCTCGTCGCTCGCGTACCTCCGCCAGCTCAAACTCGATTTGTTGACAATCGACAAATCCTTCGTCGACGAGTTGACCCATTCCCGCGAAGATGCGGTGATCGTCGAACATGTCATCGGCATGGCCAAAGCCCTCGGCATCGTCACCGTTGCCGAAGGTGTGGAGACCGAGGAACAGGTTGGGGTTCTCCGATCATTGAACTGCGACCTGGCCCAGGGTTATTACTTCAGCCATCCTCAGCCGCCTGATGTCATCGCCTACTTGATGGAGCGTCACGCCAATCGGCAGGAGTGGCGTCCACCACACAAAACCGACGAGGAGGCAACCCACGCGCCATCTGCTCCCGTCGTCGTCCTCGAGGCGAACCGGGAACCTACGAATGACGCCGCGACGGCGAATCCCGACGACGGTTCACTGCCGCCTCGCCGCACGAGACCAGCACCTCGTTGAATACAGCCGCGTACCAACCGCGACAAACCAAGTGGATGGCCCCCAGCCAGCCCATCCCACCAAGCGCTAACACCGACGGACCAGCCGAAGACCAACCGTCCCGGCAACGTGGTGTCGCCAGAGGAGCCGCTGCGCATCAAGGTCGAGCGTTGCCTCGCCGTCGTCCACCTGGATCTCAACAGATTCCGCGTCGGGGAAGTGCAGACGCGGTACATACACCTCGGTGGGCAGCCCGAGTGTGGGATCGGCGTCGAGCTCCAGCAAGTAGGAACCCGTGTGGGGGTCGAACTCCGAACGTGTGGGCCGTCCCGCGGCATGGACCACGCGGGGTCGGCAGAAGCCCACCACCGCTCTCCCGCCAGCATCGAGGTCCATCGGATCGGCGTCGGCTGGAATGTCATCGACCGAGAAGACCGAGAGATCTTCGTGGTTCCACTGGTCCCCGTGGGCATGATCGTTGTCGGCGGTGTAGTTCCACTGGGTGCCGTGGATGAAATATCGGTCCATGGCCCGATACGTCGCTTCGAGGGCGACTGCGTGCTTGGAGTAGTCACCAGTGCGGAACGCTTCACCATCGTTCATGTCAAAGGTGATGCCGAATTCGCCGAAGAGCAGCGGCGCCCCACTCATCTTCTGGCGCGAATGCTGATCGAGCACCTCGAACATCGCGGCATACTCGTCGGCCAGCTCGTCGACACCCGAGATGCGCTTCCCCGACCACAGTGACGTGTAATCGGCGGGATCGAACCTCCGGAGACCCAAGATCGTGATGTCATACCAGTGCCGCGCATTGACGACGAGCGGGTCAGGATCATCCCATTCCAGATCGAAGTCGGTCGGCGATCCCTCGATGAACAATAGGCAATCGGGGTGGATTTCCCGGACCGTGTCGCGGACACGATTGATGAAGGGCACAACGACGTCTGTGAACGGGCGCAATGGCCTTCGGTCGAAGTCGAGAAAGTAACGCTCGTTGGTGAGCATTGGCTTTCCGTCGCTTCCGATTTCCCAGACCCCTGCATCACGCCATGGGCAACCCGACTCCCAGATGCTCAGTCCATCAGGGTTCAAGATCCCGCCATCGTCGTGGCTGATCGTGTGACCGTCGGCAGCGGCCAAGAACTCGATGGCCGAGAACGGTTTCTGCGGCTCGGCGTGGGTCGCAAAGATCCGGGTGCGCTGGTAGAGGTCGCTCGAGCGCCCGAGATAGCCGTATGACGGTTCGTTCAACGTGTCGTAGCCGAGGACGTTCTCGAACTCGGCAACCCGCTCAGCAACCGCCCGTAGCGCTCCCAGGAAACAGCTCTGCAGCTGCTCCTGCACCCCGGCAAGCCGTGGGCAGTAGCGATCGCCAGCGAAAAACAGCGTCCACATCGTGGCGACCGGTACGCGGTTGTAAGCGCTCGGCCAGTCGATGTCATGGAGTGAGACGGCACCTGACGGAACGAACAGGTCGGGACGCAAGCCTGCGAGCTCGAAGCACCAGAACGGCGCGCCGTCACCGCCAGTCCAGCGGCTCCACACGTCGTGGTGTGGGTCGATGAAAACCAACAGGCCCCGTTTCCCCGCTCGACGCACGACCTCTCGTACGTACTCCAGGTAGGGCTCGTCGTATTCACCAGGCCCGGCGTGTTCGATCGCCTCCCAGGTCACCAGGAGCCGTAACACGTTGAACCCCCAGTGCGAGATCCGATCCAGATGCCGATCGATCTCGTCCAGTGGAGCGGGTCGACCGATGAAACTCACGTCGCGCCAGTGTTCGAAGTCCACCCCGAGGTGGGTCGCGCCGTCGGGCCGGTATGGCACCTTCGAGCTGCCGCCGAAGTTGACCCCGCGCAGCAGCGTGTAGCGCCCGTGCTCGTCGATGAACCACCCGTCCCGTGTCGTGTAACGCGCTCCCATGCCCGCTGCCTAGCAC
>JANZZE010000234.1 GCA_026419545.1 Acidimicrobiales bacterium | reverse complement strand
CCCGCCTGCACGGCCACTCGTTTCGGGTCAGGGTGTACGTCGCCGGAGACATCGGGGTGCAATCGGGCTGGGTCATGGACTTCGCTGAGGTGGCTGTCGCGTTCCGTCCCATCCACGACGCGCTCGATCACCGTTATCTCAACGAGATCGAGGGCCTCGAGAATCCAACGAGTGAGGTGCTCGCCGAGTGGATCTGGCAACGGTTGGCGCCCCAGCTACCCGGGCTGAGCCGCATCGTGGTGCAAGAGACCTGCGTCTCGGGATGCGAGTACCGAGGACCGGGCATCAACCAGTTTCAGGAGGAAGCGGGCGCCGACTCGTCGTCCTGACCAGGTAGCCGACGTAGGCGGGAGGTGAGCGCCTCTAGTTCCTCGTCGAGCCCGGCAAGCGCCTGGGCCGGGTCGAAACGCGCTCGTCGCCGCGCCGCCTGGCGCTCCGCAATGCCGGCGGCACCTTGCTCACCCACCGACTGGCCCTGCCGCTCAGCCTCGGGTGCCGACCCAGGCCCAATCGCATCAACCGACACGGCCTGATTGGCGCGTTCAGCGTTCCGCTGACGCTCGGCCTGCCGCTGCCGTTCAAGGTCTTCGAGCGTGACGATCAGAAGCGGCTCAGGCTCATCCAGCCCGTCTCCGCCCCCGTCTGCATCCCGTCGGACCGCCCCCTCGCCGGCCAAGCAAAGAGACTCCCGCATCGGCTCACCGCTTCGCTCGGGAGCGACCGGAGAGGATTGAGCCTGTTTGGCGGGGTCGCTGATCGCCCGGTGTTCGCGGGTGCGACGCAGCTGTTCAGCTTCCTCAGCCATGCGCTCCAGAGCATCGGCCGCGTCTTGCCGACTGCGGCGGGCCTTACGGGCCCTGCGCACTGACAGTGCGATGACCAAGAGCAGCAACACCGTTGCACCAAAGGCGACGGTCAGGAGGTACTGGCGCTGCTCCTCATCACTTGTTATGGCCGGCACTGCCGAGGTCACCGGTGTGTTCGCTGTCGCCATCGGGTCGTCGCCCACCGCGTGGATGGCGAACCAGTCCGTCGTTGCCAGCACGGCTTCAGCGGTGACGATCCTGCCATCGTCGAGAACGAACTCTCGGCGAAGCCCAAGGGCAACGGGGCCGGCGGTCAGGTCGATACCGAGCGCGTCGGCGACTGCGTCGAGATCGAACACAAGGCGTCCGGGGCTCATCGCCGCGGCGGGATCAGGAAATCCCTCGACGACCCAGGAGGGCTTCGCCGCCGCGGTCCGGTCAACTGGGGGCTGCGAGAGCCCGTCGATGAGCTTGAGCGTGCCTTCTGTTCGGTTGATCCAGACGTAGTGGGTCACCACCGCACCCAGGTTGAAATTGGGCGCGACACGGACGTAATCGCTCGCTGCAACCACTGGATGGTCGAGGAGTTCGGTCGGAGTGGGCACCGCGAGGTCAACGATCACCGAGCGGTTGATGACCGTCAATTGCGGTCCCGCCGGCAACCGTGCGGTGTCTTCCGACGGCCCCCCGTTTGCTTCGGTCACCCGACCAAACGGGGCCGCCACGATACGGCCGTTCGCTGAGCGACCGAGCAACGATTCACGGGAGAAATAGGGCGAAATGGCGATGCGCTTCCCGTCACTCCCCAACTCCGCCTCTGCCCAGATCGCGCCCCCGCCGGGTGATTCGTTCACAGGCACTGGGATGCCGGCCAGGCCGCTCGGATCGAACGTGGGTGGCGCAAGCGGCCCGAGCGACCTCCAGGCCTCCCCGTCACCTTCTTCGAGCCGACCGGTCACCCTGCCTCCGTTCGCCACCAACGAAGCTCGGAGCCGCCGGCCTGTCGGATCACCCATGAGCACGCTGATCCGGTACGGCTCTTGCGGCAACTCGAACGGCTGCCGGAACTGGACGGCGACAACCGGGTTGTCCTCGCTGCTCCCGGGGGTGACATACAGGTTGTTGAGCTGCAGTGGTGGCTCGACATCAGAGAAGGGAATCGGTGCGACGATGTCGGCAGGGAACAACTGGGAGCCTCCACCCAGCGAGAGCTGCGGATCAAGCGTCGTCGGCATGGCGGTCGTCGGAGGTGCAGTGCTCGGCGTTGAGGCCGGCGTCGTCGTGGGAATGGCGGTGGTCCGAGTCGTGGTCGCGGTCGTCGACGGGCGGCCGCTCGTCGACGTGGGAACAGTGGTGGTTGAGGGGCGTTGACCGCCTTGCTGGGCGGCCGCAGGTGGCCCCGAGACCAGGCCGGCCACGATGGCAGCGACGGTAAGGAAGACCGAGACATGCCGCTTCCGGACCGGGTTCGCGTCGAGGCTCGGTCGTCGCGCTGCTCGCGTGCCTGGCAGCGGGGCCGGAGTCGGGCATGGAGCTGGGTGTGGGCTTCGGCGCATGCGCGAGGAACTCCTGTCAGTGTGAACGCCAGGCCCCTCTCCATCCGCCCACTGGCAACCTGACCGCACCGTTGCGGCCCTACCAGCATCGCGGCGGGCGGGCCCTGGCTCAAGCATCCTCGGCAGGAGGGGTTCCTTGTCTTCAGTCCACTCTGGCCGTTTGCACCAGGAGCAGCACCCCAAAGGCAACGAAGACCGCAGCTCCTCCCAGCCGGACAGCTCGCTCCGGGAGCCGGGCTCCGAGCACCCGGCCGACGACGATGGCGAGCGCATCTGCAGCCACAAGCCCGAGCGTGGCACCAATCCAGGTTCCCAGCGCTGACTGACGGGTTGCGAGCCCGACGGTGGCAATCTGGGTCTTGTCACCCAATTCGCCCAACGCGAAAGCTGCGCACGCGGCAATGAGTGAGCCAGTAGCCGCACGTGAACGCTCCTCGGCTTCTTCTTCGGCCTCATGCTCCTGTGATGTCCCACCGATCGCCCCTCGCAAGCCCCACAACCCGAAAGCGACGAATAACAGTCCTGCCGCCAGCGACACGGCTCGCTCAGGAAGGCTCGCGCCGAGCACCGCCCCGACACCGACCGCGACCCCTTGCAGAATCGCAGCTGTCACGGTTATGGCGATGAGGACCTCGAACGCAGGGAACCGGGTCGCGAGCACGAGCACGAACAGCTGGGTCTTGTCGCCGAGTTCAGCGGCGAAGACCACCCAAAATGCGGCCAGAGCGGCCGCGACCAATCCGCTCATCGCCATGAGTCTGGCTGAATGGCCAGCTCCAACTCGACATGAGGTCCATTGCGCGATCGATCGCACTCGTCCCAGGCGGTGCGCCGCCCTCACCTGGTTACCCTGCCCGCAGCGCCAGCAGTTCGCTCACCCCGAACAGCCGTGCGGCCAGGGAAAATGGCCCGA
>JANZZE010000023.1 GCA_026419545.1 Acidimicrobiales bacterium | reverse complement strand
GGGTTGCGTCGGGTAAGCGCAGTTGATGCACACGTGACCCTTCTCACCGAACAAGTTCGGCGGGCCTTCCCACTGGGCGTTGATGTTCCAACCGAAGGTGGGGATCCCACGCTCCTCTGCCACGGCCGACCCGGTGAACAGCAGCGTGGCGACTGGGAGGATCGCGAACACCTTGTCCTGCGAGATGAGCGCTTCGATTTCCGAGGTGTTGTTGACCATTCGGTCATCGCGCTCGGCAGCCAGGACGAGCTTGCGGCCGTAGATCCCGCCTTGGTCGTTGATCATCGCGAAATAGGCCTTCGCGCCCTGGAAGGCTTGATCGAGCGGGAGGTTGAGGGCGTTGGTTTTCGAAACGACGCCACCGACGCGGATCTCCGTATCAGTGACACCGGGTTGGTTCGACGGGATGTTCTTGGTCAGTTCTTCGGGGTTCACCGACGTCGTCGTGCGCTCGGATTGGCCGCCGGCACTCTCGCTGCCAGTCTTGCCGGGCGTGTCGCTGGTCGTCGACGGTGAGTTGCCGCACGCTGCAGCCGCGATCGCAAGTAGGACAAGCACTGCAATGAGCCTGGTTCTCATAGCCCTCTCCGATCACTGGTTGCGGTCCTGGCCGGGACCCAGTGAACCGACCCGGTACATCACGATAGCCCACGGCCTGACACCGATGTCAGCTAACGCCGTGATGTGCTGGCAGCCGATCAGCGCGAGAACAACCCGTCGTGCAAGACCGAGGCCAGGGTGTCGAGCAGTTCGTCGTGGTCGGCGCTGACCTGTCCCGAGAGGACGAAGTAGTTGAAGCGCTCGACCATAGCCACCAGCGCGAGGCCTGCGATCGCAGGGTCGAGGCCTTTGGCCCCGGTTGCCGCGACCCGTTCGCTCAGGGCGAGCGCTAACTGACCGAGCAGATCGGTTCCGATCCGACCGAGCTCGCTCTGGTCGATCTCGGCTTCGGTCCAGGTTCGCAGGATCGGCCCGTAGTGCTCGTAGAGGGTCGTGAAGCGCTCGAGCCATGCCCGTAGCTCCGCCCGACCCTCGGGCCCTGCACGCAACGGGCCGAGGCTGTCGGCCAGACCGCGCATCTCCTCGGCGACGTCGGCGACCAAGGCCTCGAACAGGTCCTCCTTGTTGGCGAAGTACAGATAAAAAGTGCCGTGGGAGGTCTTGGCGGCCTTCACGATGTCATCGACTCGGGCCGCGTGGAATCCTCGGCGCGCGAAGACCTCGATGCCGGCGTCGAGCAATCGGCGCATCGTCTGCTTGCCTCGGGAGCGCAATTCTCGGCCTTGCGCCGGCGCGCCAGCCCGCCCCACCTCGCGTCGGATCTGGGCACCTTCGGTGGTGCGGTCATCGTCATGGCTGGGGTGGCCAGAGCTGACCGCCTTGGGGGTCATGCCGGTGGTTGAACGACCGGACCGCGAGCCGCTGGATTTGGTCGCCCGCTTCGCTTGGGCGGTCGTCGTTGCGGTCTTCGGTCGCTGCCTCGAGCTTGCGGGAGTCTTGCGGGTCGCCACGGGGTGTCTCGTTGGGTCCGGATAGCGGGCGGGTCGATGACGTCAGTGTCAGGCTAGTGGCCGCCAGATATCTGACGCTCATGTCATATGATGCAGGCCAGTGACCATACCGCCAGCCACGGTTCCAGCGCCCGGGCAAGCCCCTCTCCCTGCTGCCAACGCAGCTGAGCTCCTGCGCCGGAACGCGTCGGACCGTGCGTTCCGGTCGCGCCCGGCCGTCTTGTTCGGTCAGCGGCAATGGACGCACGGTCAATACGTCGAAGAATGTAACCGTTGGGCGCAGCTGTTCCTCACCTGGCGCGAGCCTGGCCGTCCGTTCCATGTTGCTGTCCTGCTCGACAACACGCCGGACTACCTATTCGCCTTGGGAGGCGCGGGCCTGGTTGGCGCCACCATCGTGGGGCTCAATCACACCCGTCGGGGAGAACACCTCCTGCGCGATATCGAACACACCGACTCGCTGGCGTTGGTCACGGAACCCCGCCACCTGGCGATGCTCGGACCGATCTGGTCAAAGCTCCCCTTCGGTGGCGATCGTGTCGTCGTTTCTGGTCGTTAGGGCGAGGCAGCCCGCGGCTTGGCGGACGGGCCGGAGTCCTCGTTGGCCGCCGATGGACGACTCGGTATGGATCTGGACGCGGCTCTCACAGAGGTGTCGTCGGAAGATCCCGGGATCGAACCGGACGTCACCACACCTTGGGCCTTGATTTTCACATCAGGAACGAGTGCAGCGCCTAAGGCAGTCATCTGTTCCCAGAAGCGTCTACTGCAGACCGGGGCGCGCATGGCTGCACTCCTGCGGCTCACCGAGTCAGACGTCGGGTACTTGTGCATGCCGTTGTTCCATTCGAACGCGGTGATGGTGGGGTGGGCGCCATCCCTGGTCGTGGGGTGTGCAGTTGGTCTGGCTCGCAAGTTCTCGGCCTCAGGGTGGCTGCCCGACGTGAGGCGCTACGGGGCGACGTATTTCAACTACACCGGCAAGCCGTTGTCCTACCTCGTCGCTCAACCTGAACGGCCCGACGACCGCGACAACCCGCTGCGCATCGCGTTCGGTAACGAAGGTGCGCCCGACGTGATCGAGACGTTCTCACGCCGTTTCGGAGTCGAGGTGATCGATGCGTTCGGGGCGACCGAAGGTGGGATCGCACTCAACCGTGATGGAAATGTGAAACCGGGCGCGATGGGGATCGCCGGTGAACACATTCGCGTTGTCGATGAGGATGGGAAGCAACGACCTCCCGCCCGCTTCGACGAGCACGGTCACTTGGTGAACGCGGACGAATGTGTCGGGGAGATCGTCAACGTCTCCGGTACGGGTCTGTTCGAGGGCTACTACAACAACCCGGAGGCCAACGAACGGGCGACCCGCTTTGGCTGGTACTGGAGTGGTGACCTCGGCTATCTGGACGAGGACCGCAACCTCTACTTCGCGGGGCGCATTGCGGACTGGATCAGGGTCGACGGCGAGAACTTCCCTGCTGGCCCGATCGAGTCGGCACTGTCCCGGCATCCCGACGTCGTGGTCGCTGTGGCATACGGCGTGCCGGATGCGCACGCCGGGGACCAGGTGATGGCTGCGTTGGTGTTGCGGGAAGGTGTGCGCTTTGACGGCGCCGCTTTTGCACGTTGGTTGGATCAGCTCGAGGACCTCGGACCGAAATGGCGGCCGCGCTATGTACGGATTGTGGTAGGGGACCTGCCGATGACCGGGACCAACAAGGTGGTCAAGCGCGTGCTCGTCCATCAGAAGTACCGGCGTGATCGCGTCGGCAACGACGAGCTCTGGATCCGCGAGCGGGGTGATGCTACCTATCGACCGTTCACGAACTCGGATGAGACCGCGTTGCGCGAGGCGATGATTGCGGCTGGGCGTGAACGGTTCTGGGAGCTGTAGTCGTGGATCTGTCGTTCAGTCCTGACGAGGAACGCTTCGCTCGTGACGTTCGGGGCTGGCTTGCCGACAATTTCAAGCCGCCGGAGCCCTTCAGGTCGATCGAGGAAGAGATCGAGTGGGGGCGGCAGTGGCAGCGCCGACTCGCTGCTGACCGTTGGGTCGGCCTGTGTTGGCCGACCGAGTACGGTGGTCGCGCTGCGTCGCCGGTCCAGGTGGCGATCTTCAACATGGAGTACGCGAAGGCGGGAGCGCCGCAGCCTGTGAACCGGGTCGGCATCAACCTTGCCGGCCCGACGTTGTTGGCGCACGGGACTGAGGAGCAGAAGCGGCGGTGGCTCCCGAAAATCCTCGATGCAGAGGAGATCTGGTGCCAGTTGTTCAGCGAACCGGACGCGGGAAGCGATCTCGCTTCGCTCACCACGAAGGCGGAACCGGTTGACGGCGGTTGGCTTCTCACAGGCCAGAAGGTGTGGACCTCTTACGCGCGATTTGCTCGTTGGGGGATCTGTCTCGCCCGGACCGGCGGATCGGAGCGACCCCGCCACCGCGGCATTTCCTACTTCGTCGTGGACATGACGGCTCCGGGGATCGAGATCAGGCCGTTGACCCAGATCACCGGCGACGCAGAGTTCAACGAGGTGTTCCTCGACGAGGTGTTCGTGCCGAGTCACCACCTGGTGGGAGATTTGAACGAGGGGTGGGCAGTTGCCAATACCACGCTCGCTCATGAACGGGGCACCAATTTCCCCTTCAAAGAGCAAGTGGTGCACGAGGTCTTGCTCGACGAGCTGTTCCAGGCCGCAGCCGCGACCGGCCGTCTCGACAACGTCGACGTGAGCGACGGGCTTGCCCAATCGTTTGTCGAACTACGGATCCTGCGTCTGCACAATTGGCACACGCTGTCGAAGCTTGCGCGTGGCACCGAACCGGGCGCGGAATCAAGCATCGTCAAGCTCACGTGGACCGACATGACCCAGCGGCTTGCTTCGGTGGCACTGCAGCTGGCGGGACCGGCGGCCTCACTGTGGAAGGGGGCGGATGGACTTGAGGACCTCGGCGTCGGGGCCTGGCAGCGCCAATGGCTCTGGTCGCGGGCTGCGAGCATCGCCGGAGGGACCAGCGAGATCCAAAAGAACATCATCGCCGAGCGGATCTTGGGCTTACCTCGCTCCTGACAAGGGAGTCGATGGATGGCGTGGGCGCCTAGGCTGCGGCAGCGATGGACGCTCGCGAATGGCTCGGCCTTCAGCCCACGCACAATCCCTTTCGCTGGTACCTCCCTGTTGTGCCGGGAATCTCGACCGGGGGTGGGTTCCTGTTCGGCGGGTGTGGTCTTGGTGCTGCGATATCAGCGCTCGAAGGAACGACCGAGCGCCCGATTGTGTGGGCGACGGCGCAGTACCTGTCCTTCGCTCGGCCGCCGTCGATCCTCGACATCGATGTCACGGTGGCGGTGCAAGGTCGGCAGACGACCCAAGCCCGTGCTGTCGGTCATGTCGGGGGAACGGAGATCCTCACCGTGAACGCTGCGCTCGGATGCCGGGACTTCCCGGAATCGGGCCAGTGGGCGCAACGGCCCGAGGTGCCGCCACCGATGGAGTGTCCCGTGCGCGAGCCGCGTTGGAACACCGGTGACTCGATCCTGAATCGGCTCGACCAGCGTTGGGCGCTCACCCCGCAACCGATGGACGGAGCCCGCACCGCTGACCGACCGGGTCAATGCGCCGTCTGGACCCGCATGCCGGATCTGCTCGGTGTCTCCGCCCCGGCTTTGGCGGTGCTCGGCGACTACGTACCTCTTGGTCTTGGCGTGACACTTGAGCACGAGATCACCAGCAACAGCCTTGATAACACGATTCGTGTGGCCAACATCGTCGAGACCGAATGGGTCTTGATCGACATCCGAGTCGATGTCGTTGCTCACGGATTCGGGCATGGCACGGTTTTCTTGTGGGCTGAAGACGGGACCCTCATGGCCACCGCGAGCCAATCCGCGCTGATCCGGCTCTGGAAGGGTCCAAACAGTGGCTATCGACCGGCGACGCCGGGTGCCGACGTCTCGGAAGAAGAGGTTCGACCCTGACCGAACGAACCTGCAGGCAATTGCTCGACAACACCATGGAGAGGGGGAGCCGTGGCCCGCTACGGTATGACGATCCCGTTCGACGGGGTACCACTGCACGAGCAACGAGATTGGATCATCGAGCTCGCTGACCTGGGCTACACCGACGTCTGGTCGAGTGAGGCGAACGGCGCCGACGGCTTTACGCCTCTCGCGCTTGCCTCGGTCTGGGCGCCGCAGTTGCGCCTGGGAACGGCAATCATCCCTGCGTTCACGCGGGGACCTGGGTGCTTCGCCCAGTGCGTCGCCAGTCTCGCAGACGCGGCGCCCGGTCGCTTTGTGCTCGGTATCGGATCGTCTTCCGATGTGATCGTCGAACGCTGGAATAGCATCCCCTTCGACGAACCCTACAAGCGGGTTCGGGACATGCTGCGATTCATTCGCCGGGCACTGACCGGCGAAAAGATCATCGAGGACTACGACACGTTCTCGGTCAAGGGATTCAAGCTGGGCGTGGTGCCGGAGCAGCCGGTGCCGATCCTGGTGGCGGCGCTCCGAGAAGGGATGTTGCGCCTCGCCGCGCGCGAAGGCGACGGAGCGATCATCAATTGGTTGTCGGCTGACGATGTCGCACGGGTTGCGCCGATCGTGCGGGAATACGGCGAAGACAAGGAGATCGTTGCCCGAATATTCGTGGCCCCCACCGAAGATGCCGACTCGGTCCGTGGCTTCGGTCGGTTTGCAATCAGTGCCTATTTGAATGTGCCGGTTTACGCAAAGTTCCACGAGTGGCTCGGTCGAGCAGATCGGCTCCAGGGTATGTGGGATGCCTGGAAGGCTGGTGACCGTAAGGCCGCGGTTGCGGCGATCCCCGACTCTGTCGTGGACGAGCTGATCGTGCACGGTCCGCCGGAGGCTTGCCGTGAGCACATCGCTCGGTACGTGGCCAACGGTGTCACGACGCCAGCACTCGCGATCTTGCCGTTTCCGGGCATCGACCAGCGTCAGGCGATCCGGGATCTTGCGCCTCGCTGAACGCGAAGCTTTGGCATGGTGGCTGGTCGACGGCGTGGCGCCGGTCAGGCGATCCGGGGTCTTGCGCCTCGCTGAACTGGTGTGGCCATACTCGCCTGGCCGGGCTCCATTGGTTGACCGAACGCCATCATTGGGATGCGGCCAAGGCGACGGGCGGAGGATCAAGCGAAGGTCGGAACGAAATACGAAGCCGCCCGCCGAGCGAGTGCGGTCATGGCGACGGGCGGATCATCAAGTCGAAGGCTTCGACGACGCCATCGATGTGACGGGCTTGGGCTCGGCCGCCGCTCAAGACGGTGTTGAACAACACGCCGAGGATCAACGATTCGAGGCCGCCAGCAAGTTTGTCCGGATCAAGATCGGCGCGGATTTCGCCGGTCTCGCGCCCCATGGCGATCTGCTCGGCGAGTAGCCGACCGAAGCGTTCGAGCGCAGGTAGCCCGACGAGTCGGGGAACCTCGTCCGGTTCGAGACCGCTCAGCACCCGTCGGGCCAGCGGGTGCTGGTCGAGCGCCGCGAGGGCGTACACGATGACCGATGGGATGAGGTGACGAGGTGGCACGCCTGCCACCTGGGCTGAGACTTCGTCGATGAGTGCCGAGGCGTCGGCGTCGACGGCGGCTCGGAACAATGCTTCTTTGTTCTCGAAGTAGGCGTAGGAGGCGGCTTGGGTGAGCCCGGCCGCCCGGGCGATCTCGGAGACTGATGTTGCCCGGTAGCCGCGGGAGCCAAACCGATCGATGGCGATCTCGAGTAGTCGCCGACGCGTGCGTTCACCCTTGGTCTCGCTTCCTTCGGCTGCCGGTGCGGTAGACGAGTCGATTCCAGCAGGGTGATCCCCGATCGTCGACACGCTCTCGGTGGCTTCGTCCGCGGCGGCGAGGTCGGTCACGCCTCTCACCCTACTCCAGAATCAATAGATTGCGAACGTCTAATGATTTTGTGGCGCCGCCTGCGGAGGTCGCAGCACCGTGTCGAAGATGGTCAACACGCCGAGCTGGCGCCGCGCCTCGGTTGTCTGGCCGACCTGGACCACGCTCATCAGCAAGCTGAGCAGGATGGCCTCAGATCCGCTGGCGAACAGGTCGGGGTCAAGGTCAGCACGTACCTCGCCGCGCTGCTGAGCATCCCGGATCCGGTCAGCGATCAGTGCTGTCAGTTCAGCGAGTGCGGGCAGGTTGATCAGGCGTCGCAGCGCTTCAGGTTCTTGGCCGCTGAGCACCCGCTTCACGAGTGGATGGTCATCCAGCGAGCCGAGAATGAACACCAGCAGCATGGGGACGAGCTGATTGGCAGGCAGATCGGCAACCCTGGACGCGGTGGCGCGCAGAATGGCGATCGCGTCGGCGTCGACCGCGGCATCAAATAGCGCTTCTTTGTTCTCGAAGTAGGCGTAGGAGGCGGCTTGGGTGAGCCCGGCCGCCCGGGCGATCTCGGAGACCGATGTTGCCCGGTAACCCCGGGCGCCGAAGCGGTCGACCGCGATCTCGATCAAGCGTTGCCGGGTCCTCTCCCCCTTCGTGGCCGCGCTGTCAACGCCGCTACCTGCGGTTTCGTCGCTGACAAGGAAGGAGGCGGCCGGTCCCGGGTTGGTCACGCCCCTACCGTACCCTGACTCCGGGTCAGAAATCGATAAATTTGGCGGAACTATCTAATCAATAGAGTCATACGACCTATTGATTCAAAGATTCCGGGGGTGCAAGCTGACGACATGTCCCTCACCGATACCGCAAGCACTTGGCGGAAGTTGGCGACGAGCATCGATTACGAGCTCGACGAGCTGAAGCGAGCTGTCGCCGCGGCACGACGGAGTCGCTGGAGCACCGACGTGATCGAGCCGGAGTTGGAGAATTTTCTCTCGGCGCTGACGACGAGCCCTGGCTCGGTCGGCGGGCCAGCCCGTCCGAACAGTTGGCGCGAAGACGCCCACTACCGCTGAGTCTGCACAGCGTCGGTAGAAGGTCCTTGATCTAGAGGGAGCAAGCCACGGTCGGATGGCAGGCGCCGCCGCGGCGGGGGCGCTGCCACCGACCGGCGCAACGTAGGCGCAAATCACCCCGAAGATGTTTTGGCGTCGAGTGCCCGTATGAGGGGCGGGCACCCGGCGCCAAAACTTTTTTGCTACGTCAGCCAGCTCGGCGTGTTTTCCTGCGATGGCGGTTCGTTGGACCCTCGGCAGCTCGGGGCCTGCTACCTCGCTGCCGGTCCGTTGCCCGGCCGCGCTTCGATCCCGCACCCGATCCGGCGGTGTCGTAGACGGCCGCCGCGTTGTGGCCAGGTTGAGCTATTCGCCGAGCCCGACCGGCATTCCCCCGACGATCTGGTCGAGATACTCGGAGAGTCCATAACCGATCCGACCATCGGCCAAGGTCCAGCGGGTAAGACCTTCCGAGATCCGTGTGACGAGACCGTCGCGACGGTTACGCAGCGGAATGAGGCTCAGCACCTCACCTGTCACCCGCCATTCGATGGGCTTGCCGTCCTCATCGGCGGCCCGGAGCGTGGCAGCGATCGATTCGTGGTAGCGGTCAGCCCCTGTCCAGGTCGACTGAATGTGGAAGTCGTTGCAGAGATGGAGTCGTTCTCCGTCCCAAACGAATCCGCCCCGGGTTCCCTCGCCGTCTCGCCTAGCGATGCGCGATCCCATGAACCCGAATTCCTCGCCGAAATTGGCGGTGAGCCAACGGTAGTACCACGGTGCCTGCCAGTAGCGAGGCCCCCACGAGTGGTCGCGAAGGCCGTACGCGGTCACCGACCACGAGTCATCACCGACGGCGATGGTGCCCGACGCTGCCACGAGTTGCTCGTAGTGGCCCTTTGCGAATTCCTCTCCGGGGCGTTCGGATGCCTCATCTGGTTCGCCCCCGAACATGGGGCTCAACCCCCGGTACTGCAGGCTGATGGTGCAGGGCGCCGTTGGATTGGACGCAAAGGCTGCTCGGGGATCGGCCATTGCGAGTGGATCGTCGAGGAGAAGCACTGTCCCGTCGTAGCGAACATCAAGGCGCTCGAACGGCGTCACTACGTCAAATCGCAGCCCGGCAGCGTTGAACGCTTCGTTCGTGTGTACCTCGGGGCGCTGGAACATGAACCCGACCCTTCCGTCGGGTAACCACAGGCAGACCGTCATCTCGCCTTTGCCTTCGTTCGGGCGGTTGCCCAGTCGGACGAAGCCGCCGAGGCCGAGGGCTGGGTCGTAGAAGTTGAAGTACATGCTCTCGTTGAAGTTGGGCTCTGGGCCGACGTCGTGCATGTATTCGTCGTGAGGCTCGAGACGCAGGCGCATGGCGCAAACCTACTGGTCTGCGGGAATCGTTGCTCCGAACCGCTGCGACACCCACGGTTGAGCGCTCGCTGCGGCAGTACGCATGCCGATCGCGGAACAAGTATTGCCTGAACCGGCAGCCAAGGTCAGGCTCGTCCGTGTGCCCGCAGGTCCCATCGCGGCGTTTGGCGCAGAGCGCGGCTGGGGGCCTGAGCGCATGAGACGGGTTCGTCCCGTATATGAGCGCCTCCAAGCCCGCGGTGGGCAGGATCGGGGCTTGGGCGCATCAGAGCGTGGTTCTGGGGGTCAGGTCATCGCTGCGGCTGCGCGGAGGTGGGCGGTGAGGTCCTCCAGTGAGCTGGAGGCGTTGGCGCCGCTGGTTGAAGGCATCACATAGACACGGCTCGCTCCGAGCCACTCGGGTTGGGGGCCGGCGATTGAGCGTGGGTTCACGGCGGCACGCCAGCCGGCAAGACCGACGAAGCACACGGTTGTGGGCCGCAACCACGTGACCAACCTGGTGAGACGCTCCATTCCCGCTCGGTACTCATCGGCGCGCAACTGGTCGGCCCGCGCCGTCGGCCGTTTCACCAGGTCAGTCATGCCGACGCCGTGCGCGATTAGCGCGTGACGGGGGTCGCGATCGCGCGACACCAACTTCGCGGCAAGCGCCGCGGGCCAGAACCGGTTGCCTGGGCGAGCGAATCCGACGCCTGCGTCTGCCGCGAACTCGCTGGGGTTGAGCCCGCACACCAGGAGCCGCATTCCTGGTCCGACGGTATCGGGGAGCGACCACTCGCGCCGGGCCCTTACAACCACGATGCCGCCCGTGCGGTTCCAATCGCCGTTGAGGGACTCGATCGAAAAACCGGCGCCTTCGACGACCAGTGACAGCAGTTCTCGTGTCCACAACGAGAAGCGACGACCCGGGAAATCGTCGTCGGCGAACGGCGCAAAGTCGGCATCGCCCGCGAACACGCGGAGCTCGATCGGTGCGCCGACCTCGGTGGCCCAATGGAGCTCGGCGAGCGCCAGTGGAAGCCACGGCCGCGCGAGGTGGACATAGCTCTTGGACGCCCAGGCGCCGGCAAGGGAACGCCTCCGGAAGGGGAGTGCGCTGAGGTCGGCCTGCACGAGGAGTGCGCTCGCAGATCGTCGACGCGCCAGGTCCAGCATCGACCGAGCCCGGTCAAGCGCAACAACCGGTGACTCGAACGCAGGTAGGTGCCAACCCGGACCGCATCCGAGGTCCGCAACAGGGAGGCCTGCCAGCGTTGGCGTCTCAACCCTGATGCGTTGCACCCGTGAAGCGAAGGAACGCGCACCATCGAGTGAGACTGCAGGGCCTCGAGCTTCCTCCCACGCTGCCGCGTTTCGCTCGTAGACCTCGATTGTCGCCTGATCGCCGTTGGCCTGAGCGTGCACATCGCCAGACGTGGGGTGCGCGCGCTGATCGCTGCAGCGGTGGCGCTCCGGACTCCCGGACCGGTGGCCGGTCGGGCGGCTCACAGCAGTCTGAGCTGTTCGGTGCGAGCTGCACGCTCAGGCAGCGGTTCCCACACGGTGCCGCCCCGGGGTCCGGTCGTTCGTACCTCGATCAGGCTGATCGGGATTGCACGTGCCGCGCCCTTCAGGTCGGTCAGGCCGACGCTTCCATCACGCTCGCGGCGGACGACGGTCCCGATTTTCCAGCGCTCTTTAGGGCCTCGCCGGAACCTGACTTGATCACCTGGCGCTAGCCCCAGCTCGGCCAGCCCGTACTCAGGGAATGGAGCACTCTGGGCTGAACGGCGCATCGCCTTCTGTCGTCGTGGATTTCGTCGCATCGGCACGTTCCGTTTGCTCAAACCGGAGTCGCGAAGCGGGCTTGCAGGCGGCGCATGCCCGTCAGCCAGCGGTCGTAGTCGTCCGCCTTCCGGCGGAAATACTCCTGCACCTGTTTGTGGGGGAGGATGAGGAATCGCCCAGTTGCGATGCCCTCGGCCGCGCACGCTGCGACATCATCTGGCTCGAGCATGCCGTCCACGCCGGCGACGCCTCCGCCTGCCACCCCGGCGGTCATGGCGGTGTTGACGGCCTGCGGGCACAACGCCGACACCCCGATGCCGCGGTCGCCGTAGGTGATGGCCAACCATTCGGCGAAGGCGAGGGCAGCGTGTTTCGTCACGCTGTAGGGCGCAGAGCCGATCTGGCTGAGCAGTCCAGCCGCAGAGGCGGTGGTCAAGAACCAACCGCGGATGCCGTTGTCGTCTGGTTTACGCTCGAGGAACCGGGGCACGAGGTGGCGAGCGCTCCACACATGGGCCATCACGTTGACGGCGAGGATCCGCTGCCACGAGTCGTCAGGTACCTCCGCGCCGCCGGGCACCATGATTCCGGCGTTCGAGCAGAAGAGGGCGATCGGGCCGACCTCCTGTTCGGTGTGGGTGATCAAGCCAGCAACTCCCTGTTCGGTCGAGACGTCGACGGAATAGGCCACGCCGCCGATCGCGTCAGCGACCTGTTGTGCGCCAGCTGCGTCGACGTCGGCGACGACAACGGCCTTGGCTCCGTCAGCGGCGAACCGCCGGCCCAGAGCGGCGCCGATGCCGCGGGCTGCACCGGTGACGACCACGACGCGGTCCTCAACTTGCATGCCGGCCTGCATGGACGGCGATCGTATCGCCGTGCCCGCTCGGCGAGGTCAGTCCGCTGGTGCGGCAGCCCTCATGGTCGCTTCGATCACCGCCATGCGGTCTGGTCCCCAGGGCAGTGGCATCAAGACCGGGACCTCGATACCAGCCGCAACGTATTCCTTGATGGTCCTGCGAACGGTTGCCGCGTCACCCATGACGTCAATCGCGTCGATCATGCGATCTGATACTGCCGCCAGCGCGCCTTCGCGGTCCTTTGCGGCATGGCGTTCCCTGATCGCTTTGACCTCGGCTTCGAACCCGGCGCGCTCGAAGTTCTTCGCGTATGAGTCGACCACCGCGTACGAAAACAGATCACGTCGCGCGTAGTCCAGTCCATCGCTGCGTTCACATACGCCAGCGTGGATATACGCGTACACAGTGCAGTGTCCACCATCGGTGCGACGACCTTCACCGATCCTCACCTGCTCGACCGACCAGGGGACATGAGACGCCGGCAGGTAATTGAGAAGAACCCCGTCGGCGAGTTCCCCGGCGAGCTGCAACATGCCCGCGTTGAGTGCCCCGACCACAAGCTTGGGACGGCGCTCACCCAGTTTGACGCCCAGTCGGAAGCGGCTCACGCTGTAGTAATCGCCGGAAAAGGACACCGTTTCGCCGGAGAGGCACTGGCGGAGCAGCGTGAGGTATTCGCGCATCTGCGCGAGTGGCCTTTTGTTGAAGGGTGCGCCGTGCCACTGGGAGGCCACGACCGGCGACGAGATGCCGACACCGAGGAGGATGTCACGCTCGGGATTGAGAGCCTGAAGGGTGGCTGCGCCCATGGCCGTGAGTGGTGGGGTCCGCAGTTGAATGGCCAACACACCGGTGCCCAGGTTCAGGCTGGGCGAGGTGGCGCCGACCGCGGCGAGGACGGCAAACGCTTCGGGGCCCACCGTCTCGGCTGTCCAGAACGAGCGGTAGCCGAGAGATTCGGCGAGTTTCGCGGCCTGAAGCCCCCGGTCGAGCCCCAAGGTCATGAAACTGGCGAACGTCACCCCGATGTTGCGTTGCCCGTCGAGCGCAGTCATGGGTCGGACCATACCGGACCCGCGGGCCCCGCCCTGGATCCCGTAGGTTCAGGCGGCCGGCGTCGATCGATGCGAGCGAGGTGAAACACTCTCCGTAGCTCCCGTAGCTTCAGCATGCTGATCGCTGTGACTTGCAGGGCCTTGTCGCAGATCGTCCATCCTGCCCTAGAGCTGGGCGTCGACCGAGAGCGAGCGAGGTGAAACACTTCTGTCACAGCAAGTGAGTAAGGTTTTCCGAAATCGGTGGCGATCTTGTAGTCAGAGGTGGCTATAAAGGGTGTTCCAGCCGACAAACGTCACCCGGCTGACAGGAACATCACCGCATGAGAAGGTGTTGACAGCCGATGCAGGCGGACGAATGACGAAACTTGGAGACGACATGACCGAAACCCGCCAAGCTGAGACCGAGCTAATCGCTGAAGCACTCGCCATTATCGACCGTGGACTCGTCGACATGCAGCACCGGGAGTTGGTTTCAACCGACGAGGTCGCCGACTTGCTCCTCGATGTACGAACGCTGCTGGTCACCGAATCTGATCCAGTGTCCACCAACTGATCGCAGGCGACCTCCATCGACGAAGCGAGCCCCGCACTGGGGCTCGCTTCGCGTACGGGAGCGCTTCCGATGGTGCGACGCGAGACCCCTCGTCGCTTGCCCGACCCTGCACTGGGGCTCGCTTCCCATTCAACGACAAGATGTTGCTGCGGGCAGTGCTCGGTGCTGCCGGTCTCATCAGCCGCGGATCGGAGGTGTTCCTAGGCGTACCGTTGCTTTGCCGACTCGGTCGGGCCGACCGGGTGTCACCCGCGGCGGATCGGGGTGGGTGTCCCCAGATGCGTCGAGGTTCGTAGGTGCAAGGGTCCTCGATGAGGAGCAGGGTAACGCTCCCGCCGGCCAGGTGGCAGGTGCGCCGGGGTGCGTAGGTGCAAGGTGACAGCGCTGGCGTTCACCGTCCGGCCGCGAGGAGCTCCGCGTACGCTTCGTTGATGCAATCCCGCAGGAGCGCTGGTTCGGTGACGGCACCTGCATCCACGTGAAGTCCCATGTTGAGGGTGCCGCGATACGACATCATCGTGAGGTTGAACGCGGTACCGCCTAGCGGGCCGATCGGGTAGTTGGCCTCGATGAGCCCACCGGCGATGAACAAGTCGAACGGGGCGGCGCGCACGTTCGATGTCGTGAAGTCGACCGTTTCGACTTGTTGACGGGTGAACCGTACGAGCACCGAGGTCGGTAACAGGTTGGCAAGTCCAGCGACAGCTTCGACGAGTCCGAGCATCTTTTCCTGCTTGATCTGATTCAGCAGCTCGTGGATCTGGGCGAAGTGTTCGACGGGATCGGCCTCCGAGACCGGCAGCACCACCCGGGTCGGGACGAACGAATTCCCGCCCGCTGATCGGTCGGTTCGGGTACTGATCGGCATGGCCATGCGCAGGGTCTCGACCGGCGCACCGAGTTTGGCGTGATATCTGCCGGCGCCCCGAGCCGCACCGGTCACGAAGAAGTCGTTGAGACTGCCGCCGAGCGCCTTGGCGCACCGGTACGCATCATCGAAATCAAGATCGAGCGTCTCGAGCCTGCGGCGGAGGGTGCGGTGGGCCCACAGGGGGGAGTGGGCGGCATCGGTGACGGTCACCTGGCGGACGGTCGAGCGGAGGATGCCAACCAATTCCGGTCCGAGGTCGGCGAGCTTCGCTGGGTGGGTGAGGGCGTCGGCTGTGTTGAGTGCTGCTCGCTGGGCTACGCCCAGACCACGGCGCCACGTGTGGCCCAGTGTTTCGGCTGCGGCTTCGAAGATATTGGTGCCACTGGATTCGCTGCTGGGTTCGATGGTGACGAGAGGGAGTTCCTTGAGTTCACGGGTTACGTCGATGAACTGCTCCGACATTCGGATTCCGCCCTCGCCATCGGTGATCGTGTGGTGCATCTTCTGGATGATGGCGGCCTTGCCGCCGGTGAGTCCCTCGACGACATAGAACTCCCAAAGCGGGCGGGTTCGGTCGAAGGGGTCGTGCACCAACATCGTGGCCAGGTCGAGGAGCTGGCGGAACTCGCCGGGTGGAGGGAGCGCGATGTGCCGGAGGTGGTAGCGGATGTCGAAGTCGGGGTCATCCTCCCATTCGGGAGGGGCTAGGCGACCGAGGGCCGGGGAGACCCGCTGGCGGAGCCGAGGGATTCGCTCGACCATCCGCAGAAGCTTCCTTTCGAAGTAGGGCAGGTCAGGCGGACGATCGAGGACGGTGACGTTCCCAAAGGTCGACGAGAGGTACGGGTCCTTCTCGACGTTCCACATCAGCGCCTCGACGTCGGTCATGTGCCGGTCGCTGCGCACGATCCGTTCTCGTGGTTCGGTGGGAGGGTTGTTCGTCCCGGCCGCCGCGCGGTCGGTGCTCGTTCGCTGGTCGGCCATGCCCACCAGCGTAGGACTAGCCGTAGGTCGGTGCTTGTGCCATTCGTGCGGACCGAATGCCGTCGTGGTCGGTGATGGAGGCTGGGCGCTGGCCAGCGGGTGCGCGCCGGGTTTCAGCTGAATGCCGTCGTGGTCGGTGATGGGGGCTAGGCGTCGGGCGATGTCAGCGCGTCTGTGGTTGGCGCGGTTCAGCAAGCTAGCGAGGTGTGTTTGAACTCATTGAGTTCAGGCCAGTCCTGTATCAGGCCGACAAGGCGTTCGACGATGGCCTGGGACCGCGCTGGGTCTCCATCGGAGCCGTTCATCAGGCGGATGAAGACAGCCTGCTCGCCGGCGATGATGGTGGGGACTCCCCACACTTTATGTCTTGCCACCGCCGTCTCGTGTTCGCTCCTGATGGTGCGAAGTGCTGAGCCGTCCTCGAGGTGAGCCCACACCTCATCGGGATCAAGACCCTGTTCGGCCAGCACCGCTCGCACCACATCTGGATCTTTGATAGGTCGTCCTTCACGGTGACGAGCGTGAAACAGCCCGCGATGGACATGGAGGAACCGATCGGGAAAGTGGTCGCGGACAGCGATACCGACTTGCATGGCCACGATGCCGGTATCGGCATCGGGGTTGTCCCAGACGTCGGGTTCACCCTCGCGGACATGGGCCTGACCGAGCGAGAAGGGAATGAACCGAACCGACCAGTCAGCACCGGCTTCGAGTGCATCCGCCAGGTGCTCATGGAGGTTACAGGCGAACGGGCATCGGTAGTCGAAGGTCACGGCGAAACGTAATGGCATGGCCTCATAAACTTGCATGTCTGGCTCGCCATTCCCGTGAATGACCGGTCGGTGGGCGCCTGCGGCGCTGAGCGTGTCTGCGTCGGCACCTTGCTTAGGCGTGATCAACGGCCGTGTTCGTCGTGGTGGCCGATTTCCCCGGCTGTTATGACTGGACGCTCAACGCGCGTTGGCGCCATCTACGAGCACTGTTCATCCCCTCTGGGCTAAGTCGGAAGGGCGCGGCGTCGATGAGCGACGGCAGCTGGTGGCGCCTTGGTGTCGCGGGTATGCACTCTCCTCAGGTTCGCTCCGTCGTGTCCGTCGATGAGTGGCAGCGAGATGGCGCCGCTATGAACGATGGTCAGCGGGACGGGAGTCGCCACAGTCGTCGAGCCACCAGCCCGACCACCGCTCCGGTTGCCAAGCCACCTATGACGTCGGACGCGTGGTGGATCCTGACATGAATGCGGCTGCTCGCGACCGCGAGTGCAAGCGCCCAATAGGCCGGCCACAGCCGACTCTCCTCGCTGAGCAAGGTGGCGGCCACCACGGCCGAGCTGGCGTGCCCCGAGGGAAAGGATGTGGTCAGCGGGACCCGAAGCTTGTGAGGGCGTGTTCCTTGGACAACAGGGCGTTCTCGTTTGAACAGTGACTTGATGACGCCGTTGACCAGCACGGATTCGGCGCCGAGACACGCGGCAAGTCGGAGCGCTTTCGTCGCGTCGCGGTCGGATCGGATGCCCCGAGCGAATCCGATCAGCAGCCAGATCAACCCGAAGTCCCCCAGCTCGGTCAGTGCATACATGATTCGGTCGTGTGGTTCGCGGCCGCGTACACGGTCGAACTGCCGGTCCACCCACTCGTCAAAGCGGTGGATCGGGCCGAGCTCATGGGGTGGCTCTACGGTATGGAGGTGGAAGGCTGGTCTATGGTCCTGCTCGGGCATTGGGCCCAGATCCTAGGGACGTGCGGGATCCGAACCGCTATTGCGGGTTAGGGCGTTCCGGTGCTCGTGCCATCAGCGTCCGTCGTACGCGACGACGGGGGTAACCGCTACCGCGAGCACGACGACGTTTCCGTCGCCTGTCAGGTCGGTAGGAGCGAAGACGTCGGGTCGCTCGGCGCGTCAGAACGGTCGCCGACCTCGCCGAGATTGGTGGGCGATCGCCGCATGTCGCGGGGCGCATCCGATGGGTCGCCGCCGTAGGCAGGGCAGTACTGCTGGAAGGCACACCACGCACACAATTTCGAGGGCTTTGGCCGGAAGTCCTCCCGTTCGCAGGCCCGTTCGATTGCCGCCCAGACGGCGGAAACTTTTCGCTCGAGCGCCCGGGTCGATTGTTCGGTGGGTGAGGCGACCAGAGCCACAGGCTCGGACAAATAGAGCAGTTGCACCTTCGCCGGGCGGACCCCGAGGAGCCGCTCGCACAAGAATGAGTAGAACTGAACCCCGCCGAGCTTGGTCCGTTCATAGTCCGCGTTTGGCGCGCGACCGGTCTTGTAGTCGGTGACGACCAAGTTGCCGTCTGCGTCGAGCTCGAGACGGTCGATGATCCCCCGCAACCGCAGACTTCCCAGTGTCACTTCTAGGGACAGCTCGAGTCCGATCGGCTCTATGTGTGCAGGATCCTCGAGTTCGAAGTAGCGCCGGACCAGTTGCTCAGCGTCGTCGAGCAACGAGGCGAGGCCTTCGTCATCGAGCTCGAGGCCGACCAGGTCGGGATGGTCACGCATCGACTCCACCGCGGTGTCGAGACAGGTGAGGGCGGTAGCGACGGTTCGCTGGGTGGGTGGTAGGCAGAACAGTTTCTCGAGAGCCGCATGAACGAGCGTTCCTTTTGTCGCGGCAGGTGAGGGTGGCTCGGGAAGCCGATCGATAGCAGAAAACCGGAACGCGAGCGCGCAATCAGTAAACGACGACACCTTGGACGGCGACAGCGTTGAAGGCAGCGGCAATGCCATACCCTGACCATAGCCACCGGGTATGACAGGCTCGTGGAACCGCTGCAGGCCCTCGGAACCGCCGCAGGGGTCTTTCGACGACACGAGCCACGATGAGCGAGGTTTGCGCAACGGTCAGGTTGGCCACAGCTGCTCATCCATGGTCTTGACCAATGGCGGCGAGTTGATCGTTGGCGGAAGGAGATCAGACCTGGGCGCCGTTGGCTAGCATGCCTTGACCAAGGCTGCGCCGAGTGGGCCATGGGGCGACGTCAGCGACTCAGAGCACTGTCGCGAAGCGCTTGGCGGATGGAATCGGCGATGCGCGCTGGGTCCTCAAGGGGTCCGAAGTGCCCGAGATCAGGATGGGTTTCTAGGCGCCCGTTCGGCAGGCGTTCGACAACGCGAGCCGCGAAGGCCGAAGGTCCGAACGGCAACTCGGCACCGCTCACCACCGTCACCGGGCAGGTCACCTTGCTCAGGTGTTCGAAGGCTCCGTGCTGGGAGCCCATCCGGTAGACCTTTGATTCCACCACAGGTGGGCATTTGAGCCGAACCGTACCGTCAGGCTCGGGGCGGAAGCCGAAGCGGACGTACGCGCCGAGGGCCTCTGGGTCCAGCGTGTTGAACGGTGGCTTCGACGCAAAGTTCTCGAATGCGGCCACGGCCGAGGCGAAGGTTTCTCGCCGACGGAGGGCGCCTTCGGCGAGCGGATTGTCCAACGAATGAGCACCGTCGAGTGGCGGGAATACAACCGGCTCGTAACACCACACCGCAGCGAAGGTACCTGGGCGGCGTTGCTCGGCGAGCAGCAGTGCGGCCCCTCCTTTCGAATGGCCGGCGGCAACGATCTGCTCGCCTGAGGGGGCCAGCTCGGCAACGACAGCCAAGACGTCATCAGCGAAACCACTCCAGTCGTAGTCGAGATCATGGGGCGCAGACGAATCGCCGTGGCCGCGGAAGTCAGGAGCGAACACGTGAAAATCTCGGAGCCGGCGAGCTACCGGCTGCCAGACGTGGCCATGGAAGCCGGTGGCGTGGCACGCAAGCAGGACAGGACCTTCGCCACCGAGGTCATGGACTGCAATTTCGATGCCGTCGGTGGAGGGCACTCGTCGGGTCGCGTTGGCCGCCTGTGCCGACGGGTCGTCGGTTAGGAATGTGGAATGGTCGTGGTCGGGGCCGGGTCGCACAAGTCAATCTTGCCATTCGTTGACCCGACCCCTATTCGCCACGACCCCAGCAGCCCACGTCGCAGCAAGTCACGGATCTGAGAAATCGTCGTCGACGCGATGAGCTCGCGGCCTTCGGTGATCGTCTCGTGTAAGAGGTCGAACGGAATCACGGTGACCGGGGCCCTGCTGAGCGCGGTGCCGTTGCCGACCACGACGCCATCGATGAAGGGCACCCAGGTCAGATGGTCGGCGAGGATCGAGCGCGTGGCTGCGGTGCGTTGGCTGACCCGCTCTGCCAACGAGTTGAGATCAGGCGAGTTACCAGCCAGAGAAATGGAGAGCACGAACGCCCCGGACGGACCGATCACGAGTCGCAAATCGTCGTCACTGGCCACCGCGAACTCGTCCGGCAAGGAATCGAGCACCCCGTCGATGGAGTTCGTTGTGCGATGGCGGTCAGTCACGAACAAGGTATCGGGCCCCGGGTCCTAGGTCTTTAGGCCTATTTGTAGGTCGTTTGACCTACACAATAACCGATCCGGGGTTCTTCGGGTTACGCTCCTGCTCCTGCGGGCGTCGTCTTTGTCAGAACCGGGGCGGGCACGCAGGCGGAACCCCACTAAAGGTTGGGGCGCGGGTTACGCTCCTGCGGACATCGTCTAGACCGGAGGGTCGTCGTTATCGAACAGTCGCATCTCGACGCGGTCCTCGCCGCCAATCGCGCTTTTTATGCCGCATTCGAGGCTCGGGACTTCGATGCGATGTCCGACCTGTGGGAGCACTCCGATCGAGTGTCGTGCGTCCACCCCGGCTGGGGAGCGCTGCGAGGATGGGGCGCAGTCGCTGCGAGTTGGGCGGCCCTGTTCCAGGGTCCGGAGTCGCTGCAGTTCATCCTCACTGATGAACGGGCTGAAGTGGTCGGTGATGTCGCCTGGGTGACGGTGGACGAGAACATCCTCGGCGGGGGTTCCGGATCAACGGTGGCGGCTGTGAACCTCTTTGTCCGGGGGGATGACGGCTGGCGCCTGGTGATGCACCACGGTTCTCCCGTGGTGGCTATCGAGCAACCCCGGGCTGGCCCGTGACGGGCCGACCTCCACGCAATACCCTTGCGCTGTGGCCAACGACTCGACGGCCGGTGAACACAGGCGCCCGACGGTGGGGGCGTTCGCTCGATGGATCGCCGAGTTGTTCCGGGTGCCCTTCGGTCTGGTGCAGGCGTATGTACCTGGCTCTAGTGGTATTGATGCCCGCACGCGGGAGCAGTTGATCATCGCGGTGAGCGAGGCCGACGGGTGCCGCTACACGGCTTGGGTTCACGGCGCCTGGCTCGAGTTCCTCGGATCACGGGAACCCGACGAGGCACTCGCTCCGCTGTTCGAGTACGCCCGGTCTTGCGCAGAAGCCGGCCGCCCTCTCGACACCACCACCCTCGACGCGGTGTATCCGTCGTCGGTTGTACGTTCCGTTCGAGCGACCGTTGCCCGCACTGCGATCGTCGATCTGGTTGGTGTTTCCTTTGATGATCTCACGGCGCGCCTGTTCGGGCACCGCCGGTTCCGCGTGGGCGCAGTTGTGCGCGATCTCGTCGTTGTGAGCGGGGCGTTGCCGTTCATTGCACCGGTCGTGACGACGGCGGGCATGATGCGCGTAGCGGCCCGGTTGGCTCCGTCGCTGCCACCCATCTCTAGGCCGTCCGAAGAACATTCCAACCTCGTGGTGCACATGGTTGCCGACGCCGCCCCGGTGTATCTCGGTCACACGCTCGTTCGCACCAGTTTGCTGTGGTCGCCTGTGCCGGTTGCCGTCGCCGTCCGCTCTGAAGGATCGTCGGCAACGCTACGAATTGGACGCGGTCGGGTTTCGGTGAGCGCAGGGATCGAACCAGACGCGTTGGTGGTGCTCGACGGTGGGATCGAACCCTTGGCCCGCATCGTCGCGTCATCAATTGTGCGCGAACTCAGCAATCCACGGGCGCTTCGGCGACGGGGCTGATCTCTGGTTGGAGAACTGGGGATCGTCGGCACCATTGACCCGGCGGGCTGCGGCGACGGGCTGACCTCTGGTCGGAGATTTGGGGGAGCCTCGCTGGCCCCTTGCTCAGCGGAACGCGTTCAGACCGGTGATCGCTTGCCCGAGCACGAGGGTGTGTACCTCATTGGTCCCCTCGTAGGTGTACACCGACTCGAGGTTGTTCATGTGCCGGATGACCGGATATTCGAGGGTGATGCCGTTGGCGCCTAGCACCGACCGAGCCTCGCGAGCGACCCAGAGCGCTTCGCGTACGTTGTCCATCTTTCCGAAACTCACTTGCGCGGAGGTGAGCTGGCCCCGATCCTTGCGCCGACCCAGGTGTAGGGCGAGCAGGATCGACTTGTTGACCCTGACCATCATCTCGACCAGCTTGCGTTGCGTCAGTTGGAACGACGCGATGGGGCGCTCGAACTGAACCCGTTCCTTGCTGTAGTCCAGCGCAGCCTCGTAGCACGATCGTGCCGCGCCAGCTGCGCCCCACAAGATGCCGTAGCGGGCTTCGTTGAGGCAGGAGAGCGGTCCGCGCATCGAATTGACGCCGGGCAGCCGGAGCGAGTCCGGCAGCCGGACGTCGTCGAGCACGAGCTCGCTGGTTATCGAGGCGCGTAGTGACAGCTTCTTCGGGATGTCGTTCGCGGTGAACCCCTTGGTGTCGGTGGGGACGATGAATCCGGCGTAGGACCCGCCGTCGTTGTCGTCGGGATCGGTCCGTGCCCAGATGATGGCGACATCTGCGACGCTGCCATTGGTGATCCACATCTTGGTGCCGTTGAGGATCCAGTCCGATCCGTCCCGGCGTGCCCGTGTCCTCATGCTGGCTGGATCGCTTCCGGAGTCCGGCTCGGTCAGGCCGAAACAGCCGATGACCTCACCGGTGGCCATGCGGGGTAGCCACTCCTGCTTCTGTTCTTCTGAACCGAACTTCCAGATCGGGAACATGGCCAGTGAACCCTGGACAGAGACGAACGAGCGGGCCCCGCTGTCGCCGGCTTCGAGTTCGAGGCAGGCCAAGCCGTAGGAGACGGCGTTAGTTCCGGCACAGCCGTACCCCTTGAGGTGCATGCCGAGCAGTCCCAGTGCACCCATCTCCTTGGCGAGGTCGACTGGGAAGTAGCCCTGATCGAACCAATCGGCGATCTCCGGGAGGATGCGGTCTCGTACGAACTGGCGCACGGTGTCGCGCAACATCCGTTCTTCGTCGTCGAGCAAGGTGTCGATGCCGAGGAAATCGTACGGGTCACCGGTTCCGAAGGGCTGTGGTTCTTTGTCCGACATGGTGAGGTCCTCGAGGCGATCGAATGGGGATAGATGACAGATGATGGCCGGGTGGTCCGACGGTTGCTGTTTTAGGCTCCTGCGATCATGACCGCACCTTTTCCCTTCTCCAAATTCCTCGATGCACGGTGGATGCGAGCGGGTTGGGCTCGCGCCGGGGGCCGTAGTTTCGACGCTCTCGCGAACGTGCACGGCACTCGGAGTGGTGGTAGGGGCTGCGGTCGCCGGGGCGTGCAGCTTCGTGCTCTCTGGGCGACTGTCGCAGTGGTGGCAGTCGCGGCTGGATGCAGTTCTGGATCACCTGCGGGGGCGCCGAGCGAGGAAAGCTCGGTATCTGGGCTTGGTGATGCGGGACCGACGATCTCTGCTCGATCAGACGGCGCTGGTGCTACGGGGTCAGGCGACCGGAAGATCGTAGTGATGGCGGCGGGTGATGTCGCGTGTGACCCTGCGAACACTGCTGGCAACGAAGCGGGCCGCCGAGGGGAAGGTGACGTCTGCCGACATTTCGCGACTGCGGCGTTGATCGAGGCGCAGGCGCCCGACGCCGTGCTGGCACTGGGCGACCTGCAATACGAACTCGGATTGGCGGACGCGTTCGAGCGCTCGTATGACCCGACCTGGGGGAGGTTCAAGGACATCACCTATCCGGTCCCGGGCAACCACGAGTACGGATCGGGTGGTCAGGGTTACTTCGAGTATTTCGGAGCTCGTGCGGGCGAGCCAGGTAAGGGTTGGTACAGCTTCGACCTGGGTGATTGGCACTTCCTGGCGATCAATTCGAACTGTGGAGCGGTTGGCGGTTGTGGCCCGGATTCACCCCAATATCGCTGGATCGTCGAGGACCTCACAGCACGCGAGGCCGAATGCACGGTCGCGTACTGGCATCATCCCCGCTTCAGTTCCGGCCTGCACGGCGATGATGCGCAGTTGGGCCCGATTTGGGAGCTGTTGTACGACAACGGCGTAGACCTCGTGCTTACCGGCCATGACCACAACTATGAGCGGTTTGCTCCGATGGACGCGTCAGGTGCAGGTGCTGATGGTGGCATGCGGTCGTTCGTGGTGGGGACTGGGGGCAAGGATCTGCGCCCGATGGGGAAGCTTCATTCGACCAGTGAGGCGCACAACACCGAGGCGGCTGGCGTGCTGAAGCTCGAGCTTGGCGATGGTTCCTACCGGTGGGAATTCCTCCCCGTGCCGGGCGAGTCCTACCACGACAGCGGCCAAGGCCGCTGCCGTTGATGTCGTCGACGCCCCGAAGCCCGTGCACCACTTGTTGTGTCGGGTGTCTTTCGCCCAGTTATGCGGGGAGAAAAACACCCGACAGAGTCACCCGACAGGGATGGAGGCCCATGATCTTGGAGCTGGCGCTGAACGGGGGATGAGACAAACGTGTAGGTTTGTCGCATGGCGGTTGTCGATCCCACCTATCGGCCCGAGACCGATGAGCACCGTGAGGCGGTCGAGCGGGCCCAACGGGCTCTTCTCGACTCGGCAGTTGAGCACATCGTCGAGGTCGTGCTCCGCGCCGATGGCGACATCTATGAGGCGGCCGCGCCCGACGGCCGCGTACGGTTTCGGCGTGAGCACGACGGCCCCGGTTGGCGTTTTTCGATCGTCGAAGTAGAGGGCCGCAATCCATTGGCGGACCAAGCGGTCGACCGGTTCTCACCGCTTGCCGAAGAACGGGCCAATGCCTACCCCGACCGAACGGAGAACTCGTATCCGTTCGCGTACGAGCAGGTCGCCCAACTGTTTGATGCGCCCGCTTCCCCAGACCTGGTCGCCGTCCACGCCAGCGCTCACAACTGGGAGAACCAGGGTGGCCACCGTGGCGAACATGGCTCTATCTCAGTCGTGCAAGCTCGCGCCCCGTTCATTCTCGCCGGTGCTGGGGTCAAGCAGCTGGGGATGATCCCGCGAGCTTGCAAGCTCGTGGATATCGCGCCGACGGTCATGGCACTGCTTGGCGCCGAACCGGGCTCCGGCATCGGGCTGAACGGCAGCCAACGGCAAGAGGCGTTCCTCGCCCGACAGGATGGTGAAGCCCAAGAGGCGATACTCGACACGGCGGCACCACCTCCGGAGCATGTAGTTGGTCTGTTGCTCGATGGGGCGAATGCCAACGTGTTGTACGACCTCGCCAACCGCGGGGATGCTCCCAACATCGCGCGGTTGATGGAGATGGGGGTGACCTTCGGGTATGGCGCGATGTCGTCGTTGCCAACAGTCACGTTGGCAAACCACACTTCGATCCTGACTGGTGCGTACCCCGGGCATCACGGCATCCTCAACAACGCGTGGTGGGACCGTGTCCAAGGCACTCAGGTCATCACCAATTCCCCGATGCACTGGATCAGTGCGATGGATTGGCTCGATCCTGGCGTAGAAACGCTTTATCAGGCGGTGAAGCGAGCGTTCCCCGGATCGGTGGCGGTGTCGATCAACGAGCCATGTGACACGGGCGCGGACTACTCGATCTTCGGGTGTATGAGGAACGGCGAAGAGATTGACCGTCCGCCGCCGGTCGAGGAGTTGCCGCACACCACGCAGCGGTTCGTGCGTCCTGTCAAGGAATACAAGTGGTCATCGCTGATCGATCACACCGCGGTCGAGCAGTTCACCGGCATCTGGAGCGGCCACTACCGGGGAACCTCCTGGCCTATGCCAAAGTTCACCTGGGTGAACTTCTCGTTGACGGATGCCGCCTTCCATGAAGGCGGCCCGTATTCGGAGATCGCCCGCGCCAGCGTGCAAGACACTGACGCTCGCATCGGCGAGATTCTGGATGCCGTCCAACGAGCCGGAGTCTTCGACCGGACCGCCTTCTTCCTCACGGCTGACCACGGGATGGAGGAGAGCAACCCCGAGTGCACTGGAAACTGGGCCGAAGCCCTCGATGCCAGCGGCGTTGACTACCGGGACGAGGGCTACATGTTCATCTACGTCAATCCCTGACAGGCGATGGCGTACTGGTGCGATATCGGCTCGGAGCCGTGGAGTCGGGTTCGAGTTCGATCAGATACCAAGCAACTCGCATGCGTCCGCCTCGGCCCAGTCGGGGCAGCCTGTGCTCACCAACGCGCGACGTAGATTCGCAGCGCTCAGGGCGATGAACTCAGGTGCCGCTCGGCCGTCGATGACCAACGCTTCAGCGTCGCCAGCCCACAGTCCTGCGTGTGTTGCCGCGAACTGGGTCACTTCAGGGGGTTGCTGCCCGCATTTGATGATCACGCCCAGGTCTGGCCGATCGGCAACGCGACGGACGCGGTCGGCAAGAGCGAGCTGCGGACTCCCGACCCCAACCACGAAGGAGACATGGGAGGAGACGACTGGAAGGACGCGACACAGCAAATCCGGTGCGTTCGATTCGAGCCCGAGTTCGGCATTGGGTAACCGACGCCGCAAGGTGCGGAACAAGCGAACGAGTTCATCGAAACGACCAAGGGAAGCGGCGAGATCCACGAGATATCCGTCGAGCGCGACCCGCCCCGGATAGTGCCCCGGCAGATGTCCCATGTCTGCTTGCAGCAAAGTGTTGAAGACCTCCCAGAAGCGCTCCGCCTCTGCGAGCAGTCGATGGGGCTGCACCCGCACGGCGGCCGCCGCCAGGTTCCTGGCGCCGAAATAGCGGGCCAGCGCGCCGAATCCGTCGTTTGTCGCGGTACGGAAGATCTTTGGGACGTTGGGCGTGACAACCAGCGGAGGCGACGCTCGCAATGATCGGATTTGTTCGGGGTTGACGACATACCGTTCTCCCCCGTCTAGGTCCACGGATCGGATGACAAGGTTGCGCACATCGACAAGGACGAGGGGGCCCGATGCGGCAGTGCCAGAGTCGGCGTCGGCTTGGGTTGAGCGACGGCTTGGTACCGATGCAGCGTTCAGAGTGCTGACGGTCCGAATCCGGGGGTCAATGTCGGTGGGTGGCGACGGGAGGTGTATGGCGGTGGCCTTCGCGTACGCTTGGTCGACGGTCCGTTCGATTCGGTCAGCGACAAGGAAACTGGTTCGGATCTCCTCTTGGTCGAGCAGACTCCGTTGTTCCCGCCAGAACCCGAATCCGGCATCGAGTGGCGCGGGATCAAAACCGCGGACCGCGGTATCCAGCGCGGTGAGGATGAAGGGTGCTGTGCCGTCATGGGCGAAGAACGCCGCAGACGCGGGCGTGAGGATCAGTAATCCAGAGTTGGTCTCGATACGAACCGAGGTTTCTGGCGCGATGAAGCCGGGTAGGTGCCAGCACGTGAACAGCGACCCGTCAACGTTGCCGTTGCCGAGATGGACCCAAGCGGCATCGTCGACGGATTGGTTGCGGGCGTAGACGAGCGTCGACTCGATGGCCTCGAGCGGTCCGAGCAACCGATCGAGGATCGACAGCGCGTGCGCAGGGATATGACTGAGGGCACCACCACCTGCGAGTAAGGGGTTCAACTCCCACGAGAGCCCCCGACCGGACTCGGCTCGCGTCACGAAACCCAGGGTGCAGAAGCGCTGTGGAGTTCCGAACTCCCCGGCGAGGAATCGAATCCGGGCCTCTTCCAGATGCGGCAGATACAGCATGTGGTAACCAGTTGCCGAGGCGATACCGCACCGAGCAGCTCGGGCTGCGGCCTGCAGCAACGACGCACGGCTGGCTTGGGGAGCGAGCGGCTTTTCGACGAGGACGCGAATCCGCTCGTCGAGTAAGCGCCTGGCGAGGTCGGCATGGGTGCCTGGCGGAGTCGCCACGATCGCGGCATCGGGTCGCTCGGGGCTGGCCAGTAGTTCGTCGATTGAAGTGTAGTGAGCTACCGGACGGCCGAGTACAGACCGCAGTCGACTGATCGCGGCTTTCGACGGGTCGACGAGTGCACAAAGGTGCGTGTCGGGGTGATGAAGGGCGCTCACGGCATGGGCGGTTCCGATCCGGCCGGAGCCGACCAACGCGAGCCGGTAACCGTCCTCCTGCCCTTCCGGGGGCTGGCTCCGCGCAGAACCGCGTGGACGCTCAGGCCCGTGCGCTACGGCGTCGCGGTGACCCGGTCGGAACACCGAGGCATCGAAGGGACGCAGCGAGATCCCGAGCTCTGCCAGCGCCGGCGCTGTTTCCATGGGCCGGAACGCGGCAATGCCGTCGACCACCTCTGATAC
>JANZZE010000233.1 GCA_026419545.1 Acidimicrobiales bacterium | reverse complement strand
GTACGGGTTCCCGTCGTCGAGGTTGGAGTGACTGAGCTTACCGTCGGAAGCCATCTTGTTGGCCCAGTTGTAAGCCTTGAGCCACAGGACGAAGTTCGGCTGAAGAGCCGGTATGGCTCGCGCTGCCCGCTCACCATTGGTGAGTTCCATGAGCTTGGTTTCGTTTGGATTACAGGCCGCAGCGACAAGTCCGATCGCGACGCTGACGAGCGCAACCCGAACGGCTCGCCTCCGGTGGGAAACGGGGGTCGGGTGGGAGGTGGTGGTCACGCCGCTACTTTCGGCGGAGCCGCGCCTAGGTCTTGAGCCCTAATTTGAGTGATGTGACCTACGCCATTGGCGATAAATAACGAGGTAGGAGGCGTACGCACTGCGCTGCTTGTCGAACAGGCCGCTGCCACAGGACGCCGCCACCCCGTCGACAGCACCACGACGCTGCGTGCTCGTTGGCCCATGCGCCCCGGGGTCTGACGAACCCGCACCATGGCCCTCGTCGACAGCGATGAGACGTTTAGTGCCCATTGCCCTGCCTGTCCGACGGGTCGGCGTGCCTCGCTGGGCGGGGTGTGTCGCCGGGGAAGATTCCCCCGGGTTTCGGCGTGGCGGCAACTGATCGGATCGCGTGCTCGGATGCGTCACGGGTGCCATTCCGGTCGCGTGGTTGGTGGCAGTGTGCACCGACGATCTCGCGGTCGGGTGTTGGGCGTCTCACTGTTACCGTTCCAGTCGCTTGGGCATGGCCGCCGGCGTTCGCCGGTTCCCCGAGGAGTGATCGCGGGCTCGCCAGTCTCCGGTTCGGCGGCGTGATGGCAGTCCGCTATCCTGACTTCTTCACCGTGGGGGTGTAGCTCAGTTGGCTAGAGCGCTTCGTTCGCAACGAAGAGGTCGGCGGTTCGAGTCCGCTCACCTCCACCAGATCGTCCCTTGCGATCCTTGCTCCACGGGAACGGGCCCACAGTTATTTGCATCCGGGACGCTTCCCACTGCTGGGGCGCTGACCCGGAAGAGTGCTCCACGGGAACGGACCGACAGTTGTTTGCTTCTCTGCGTCCGTCGACATTGGCGGCGCCCCGGGGACGCCCCTGGTGGGCCGTTGGGTTCCGATTGCGTCGACCGTCCCGCACGGCACGACTCGTGCCCGTGTTTCGCAGGGGTGGAAATCGCCGAAATACCGTTGTGGCCGGGGACCGCCGCCGACAAGAGACATTGAGCGCGTCAGCCCAGGCAGGATCTGGGATTCACCGCTTGGCCGTTTATCCGCACCTCGAAATGCAGATGTGGCCCGGTCGAGTAGCCGGTCGATCCCTCGTACCCGAGTAGCTGACCCTGGCGAACGGTTTGACCGACAGACACCGCGACCTGGCTTTGGTGCGCATAGGCAGTGACCATGCCCCCACCGTGGTCGACGAGCACCAAATTGCCGTAGCCGCCGTTGTTCCAGCCGGCGAAGATCACCTCACCGCCTTTGGCCGCATAAATCGGCGTACCGAAAGGAGCGAAGATGTCGATCCCTGGGTGGCCGTTGCGGCCACCGAACTCCTGGGAAACTCGCCCACCCGGCAGTGGCCAGATACACCCGCCGGCGCTGACCACGGCTGAGATCTGTCCGGGCGCGTCAGGCACCCGACCCCCGCTCAGCGCCTCGTTTGACTTGCGGCTGGCTTCCTCTTGGGCTCGGGCTCGGGCCTCGGCGTCGAGGATGATCCGCTGCATCTGCGCATCTTCGGCAGCGAGCTGGCGAGCCTCGTTCTCATAGGCGGCGATGCGCTGCTCATAGGCGGCCTTGACCCGCCGTTGTGCAGCCTCGGCCTCGGCGAGTTGCTCGAGGGCTCGTTCTGCTTCCGCTTGTCGGGCGTCGGCTTCGGTGACTGCTTGCTCGGCTTCAGCACGAACCCGCTTGAGCTGCTCGCGGCGCAACCGAAGTTGGTCCTGGAGGTCCGCGCCTGACCCCATGACCGAGTCGACCAAGTGCTTCTGACGCTCGACACCGGTCAGGTCGTCCGTCGTGAACAGCTCGCCGGCCCTGTCGACACGACCACCAGGATTCATGTACGCGGCAACTGCTTGGTCTCGAAGACGCGATCGGAGGCTTTCGATCTCACCCTCGAGTTCCTCCTGCTCCCTCGCCAGTTCGTCAGCACGGTGGCGAGCGTCCTCTGCGGCGCGGCGCGCGTCATCTGTCCGGGCTTGCTGGGCCCTGAGATTGTTGGTGACGACTGCGAGCGCACGAGCGAGTTCGTCGTCAGTCGCCTTGAGTGGCTCGAGTTCGGCCGCGATCCGGGCCTGCTGCTGGCGAATCTCGTCCCGGCGCGCCCGAGCTTCTGCTGGGCTCGGCGGTGAGCCCGCACCGCTCGCGGGCGCACCTGACGCCACGGGTAGGGGTGCGATCGCGATGAGGCCGAGGAACGCCAGGCCACGAGCTCGCCTGACAGCTCGCCAGCGGGTTTGTCGTTGAGGTGACGGCATAAGTGGACTGTGCAACCGAACTGCAACAATTACGGCCAATCTGCAATCTAACCGCAACTATCTGCAGTGTCTAGTGAGGCTGGTGTGAGATTTGTTTGTGATGTTGAAAAAGTGAGGTACCGAGGGACAGGAGCGCAGCATTGAGGCGTGGCAACGACGACCGACTCGGCTTCGGCTTGCAGTCCGGGGTTGCGCCCAAATAGGCGACTGACGACCCCGGGGCTCGGTTCGCTGGGATCGAGTCTTCACGACCGCGTCGCCGGCCACCGGTTTCGGAACCGAGGTTTGATCACTGGGAGCGGTCAACACCCAACGCCGGCTCTACCCTTGCGAATCGGATGCGGCCAGCTGCCACGCTGCTCGCCGCACACGCCGGCGGGCCACCGAACGCCGGCTCTACCCTTGCGAATCGGATGCCGCACTGGCCGAAGGGGGGGCCGACATGTATGACCTGAAGATCACCGGTGGCACGATCATCGACGGGACGGGCGCACCGGGCTACGGGGGCGATGTCGGTATCGCCGCGGGCCAGGTGGTCGCACTCGGGGAGGCGCCCGCCGACGCGCGTCTCACGATCGATGCGACCGATCGGGCTGTCGCGCCAGGGTTTGTCGACATCCACACGCACTACGACGCCCAAGTGCTGTGGGATCGGATGCTCAGTGTTTCGCCGTGGCACGGCGTGACGACCGTCGTGATGGGCAACTGCGGCTTTGGGATCGCCCCTGCCCGGCCGGATCATCACGAGCTGATCATCCGGACGCTGGAAAAGGTCGAAGGCATGGCAGCGTCAGCCCTATCTGAGGGGCTCGGCGCAGACTGGGGTTT
>JANZZE010000232.1 GCA_026419545.1 Acidimicrobiales bacterium | reverse complement strand
GCCCTGCACCGGGATCATCCCGATCCGGCAGTGACCCGCGAACGAACCGTCAGCGTTGTACCAATCCCAGAACCACGACTCGTTCCACCAACGCTCATTCGGGTCATACGGGTGGAAACCTTCGTCGGCGAACGTGATGCCGTACTTGGTCAGCTCCTGGTCGCTGACCTTCACTGCGGTTGATGGTGAACTGGTCATGGCCATAATTGAAACGCGTTTCACAGCGCTGTGCTCGGCTGACAGTGCCTGCGTGACGGAATTGCCGCCACATCGTTGTCGCTGACCCCATTCTCGCTACGTAAGACAAAACTTGTCGCGTGTAACTTCTTGTGTACCATGAGCGGGCATGACCGCCCGTCGGATGTCGCGGCGCACCTTTTTGCGCGGCACCGCGGCAAGCGCCGCGCTTGCTGCAACCGTAGGGTGGGCGCCGTCGCTGTGGACCCCTGCTCGCGCCCTGGCACTGCGCGCCACGTTGGCCACAAGCCTCAATCCCGCCGGTACCACTTTGGCTGAGACGATCGTCCGAGCAAGCAGCACCGGCTACTCCCCGCTCACCTACGGGCCGGGTTGGCCGATCGTGGTACGAACCGAGCTCGCCGCTCCTCGGCGGGATCGAGCTGACCGACGAGTCGCCCTCGCGTCGGTCGTCCACCTCACCGACGTACACCTCATCGATGCCCAGTCACCCGGACGCGTCGAATTCCTCGATCCGATCGGTGACCCCTTCACCGCGGCGTTCCGCCCGCACGAAACGCTCACCGCGCAGGTGCAATCGAGCATGGTGCAACGCATCAACACGCTCGCCGCCGGCCCCGTAACTGCGCGCCCGTTCGACTGCGCGGTCTCCACCGGCGACAACATCGACAATCAACAGTGGAACGAACTCCAGTGGTTCCTTACGGTGCTCGACGGCGGTGTCGTCAAGCCCAATAGCGGAGCAACTGGCGTCTACGAAGGAGTCCAGGACGCCGCTTGGGGAGATCCACGGTATTGGCATCCCGAACCAGGATCGACCGACATCTGGCGCAGCGATCACGGTTTTGGCGACTACCCCGGGCTGCTCAATGCCGCCATCACCCCGTTCACGACGCCGCCGCTGTCGATTCCGTGGTATTCGACCTACGGCAACCACGACGGACTCATTCAAGGCAACCTACCGACCTCGGCGGCACTAGACGACGTCCTCACCAGTGCCTACAAGATCACCGATCTAAAGCCCGGCCAGCGTGTGGCCGACTTCCTCGTCGCCATGTTCACCGATGCACCCACGGTGCGCGACGAGGTGTTCGCCGGCGCCTACCCTCACCGGATCGTCACTCCGGATCCCGCTCGGCGGACGGTGAAGACCACCGAATGGGTGCAGGCCCATCTCGATTCACCCCCTGTTCCCGGCCCCGCTGGCCACGGCTACACGCTCGATCATCTCGAGCTGCCGGCCCTGTACTACGAGTTCCAAGTAGCGCCAGGTGTGCTCGGTATCAGCATGGACACCGGGGGCTTCAACTCCGGCAGCATCGGCCAGGTGCAGCTTGACTGGATCGAGCGCACGCTCCAGCGGGTGCACTCTCGCTATTTCGACGAGGCGGGGAACCTGGTGCGCACCGGCAACACCGACCAGCTCGTCATCCTATTCAGCCACTTCAACATGCGCAGCATGCAAGGGTCCATCACCGACCCGAACAACCCGACCGAGCGCCGGTACACGGGCGACGAACTGGTCTCGGTATTCCATCGTTATCCCAACATCGTGGCCTGGGTGAACGGGCATCATCACGTGAACCAGATCGAACCCGTCCCCGACCCGACCGGGAGAACCCAGGGGTTCTGGGACATCAACACCTGCTCACACGTCGACTGGCCCTCAATGGCCCGCGTCATCGAACTCGTCGACAACAGGGACGGGACACTTTCGTTGTTCTGCACGATGATCGAGCACGGAGCCCCGGCCCAAACCGACCCCGATGACACCTCCGTACTCGGCCTGGCCGCGATCAGCCGTGAGCTCGCGGCCAACGATCCCCAGGGCGACAAGGTCCTACGACTTGGGCGGGCAATTGACTTGAACGTCGAACTCGTCATCTCCGCGCCGTACGCCGTGGAACCTCCTCCGGCCGCGGTGCCTGTCCCAGTGGCCCAGCCGGCGTTCACCGGCTGAACCAGTTGGGCTCGACTCCGGATGCGAAGTGATTCGCGCCCGCGGAGACCGTTCCGTGGCAGCATCGACCCGTGGTCCCCGTACCCGAACGAGTCCAGGACAGCTAGCCGTGCGCCGGGCTCTCGCCTTCCTGACGTCGATTGGCAGCGCGGCACCCCCGAATGGAGGCACGCTGCTGTGGTTCCCAGCCGCAGGTTTTCTGATCGGCCTCATCGTTGGCACCACCTGGTGGGGTGCCGCCCAGATCTGGCCTCCTGTTGTGGCGGCCGCGGTCGCCCTCACCATCGACCTAGCCGTCACCGGCGTGCTGCATTTCGACGGTCTCGTCGATACCGCCGACGGCCTCTTGCCACCTGTGTCGCGGGAGCGCCGATTGGAGATCATGGCCGATCCACGGGCCGGTGCCTTCGGTGTGGTTGTGGCCGCGTCCTTGTTGCTGCTGCGTTGGTCAGCGTTAGCATCGTCGACCCCTGAGCCACTGGTCCTGGCTGGGCTGTGGTGCGCGTCGCGTTCGGTTGCCAGCGGCTCGATCCTTGCCGTTCCCTACGCGCGGCCAGACGGGCTAGCCGCAAGCTTCGCTGGCGAAACCTCGACCCAATTCTCCCGGCTCTTGGCGCTCGCTGTCGTAGGCATCGTCTTGTCGGTCGGCCCAGCCTCCGTTGGCGCTGGCTGGCTGGGCCTCATCGCCTGTGCCGGATGCTTCGCCGGCGGCCTTGGCGTCATCACCTGGGCTCAGGACCGCCTCGGTGGATTCACCGGCGATGTCCTCGGTGCAGCAATCGTGGTCGGCGAAACCGCCGGGCTGCTGCTCCTTGCTGTTCGCTGACCCGAGCTCATCGGGTCCACGCTCAGGAGGCAGACCCCGGCGGCTCATGCCCGCGCGGTTCGCTGGTAACAGCAGCAATCGGCGACGGCCCCGCCCAGCTGCCCCGCTTGCACCAACGGTCAGGCCGTGGCAGCCTGCCGGCCGCAGGCGGTCGACGAACACTGACACAGCTCAGCGGGCCCATCGGTGAACAACCTGGCTGGCATATGGGCTGACTGCAAGGGGGGGGCGAGTTGCAGCATCCGAGAGTCAACGACGGCGGCCTGGGACTCGCGATCACGCCTCTCCTCGACGCGGTCTTTGTCGACATCGGCGGCACGATCGTCGAAGAAGCCGCTCCGGGAACCGCC
>JANZZE010000231.1 GCA_026419545.1 Acidimicrobiales bacterium | reverse complement strand
GGGTCTGGTCGGGGTTGATGTGTTGCGAGTTGGCGGCCGTGTTGTGTCGCCATGTCACTCGATCTGTGACCGCCTTCGAACGCGAGCCCGAACCCCCTGTCGGTGATCCGGTGTTGTGTCGCCATGTCACTCGATCTGTGACCGCCGGTTTGGGTTGTCGGTTCGGCGTCTTGGCCGAGGTCCTGGCTCGGTGCTGTCGTCAGTTCTCCGCGGACCTCGCCATCGGTGTAACCACGGGGTTGACTGTCACCGGCGAAGCTGATGAACGCCCACCCGATCCCGTGGCGATTGCCGCCGTAGACCGGGTCGCCGTACATCCCCTCGCATGCATGTCCGTACAGCAGGTCCCGGAAATCGGGATCGGCGTCGAGTCTGGCGTCCTGCTCACTCGCGGATACGTCCGCAAAGTCCGCGCCTAGGGCCTCGATGCCCCGGCGGTAGCGCTCTTGGAGCCCGACGACTGGTCCGTTGAATTCACGCTCGGGGATGCCAAGCGATCCCTCGATGCGTATCCGCCACGCCAGCTCGTCGGCTGGGGGTAGAGGGATCCAGCGTTCGAATGCCGCTTCGCCCCCGTGCCGACCGGAGAACGGCCCTCCAGCCCAGATGCGGGGAGGGTCGAAATTGAACGCTCCGAGGAGCTGATCGATGTAGTCGGCGACACCAGCGGTCCGGGCGCCCGGGGCACCGAGTTCGGGTTCGGCTGGAATGAGTCGTTCGCAGGCTGCTTCGATGATTCGGTACTCGTCGTCGCTGAACCAGACCGGCACCGAACGCGAACCTACACGCTCGTCTCGTCGACGTCGCGTCTCTTACCGGGAACCGATCGTCAAATTCTTTGGCGGTGACAGATCGTCGCATCACGTGTACCCTCAACTTGTGGAGCGGGGCGGTACGCGGGCCGCCAGCCGGTTCACGAGGACCGACGCTGTGCGGGCGGCGATTAGTGTCGTCTTGCTCGTCGGGGCGGCGTGTACGACTGGCGGAGGCGATGGCCAGTCGGGCAGCCCTTCGGCGGGCGGTGGCGAGCAATCAGCCCGCGTCGTCGAGACGGGCGTGTTGCGGCTTCCGGTGACAGCCGAGGTGGTCGTCGATCCGTTGGCGGTTGTCGCGTCGGATCCCGCTGCCATGTTGACGCTCGATGTGCTCTATGACGGACTGACATCGTTCCCGGGCGGTCTCGTCGAGCGGGATGGTCAGTGGGTGCAACCCGATGAGCCGGTGATGAACCTCGCGAGGGCGATGGAGCCGAGTGCGGACAACAGAGTCTGGACGATTCAACTGGCGGACCGAACGTTTTCAGATGGCTCCCCCATCCGAGCCGCTGACGTCAAGGCGAGCTTGGAGTACCTTGCTCGGCCCGGACCGAGTTCATTGGCGGGTACCCGGCTCTCGATCGTTCAAGGGTCCCCCGAGTTCGTCGGACGGACCGCCGATGAGTTGACCGGGGTCCGGGTTGTCGACGACCAGACGCTCGAGTTGACGCTGAGCGAGCCCTACCCGGATCTCCCTGCGTTGTTTGCGTCGCCCCTGTTCGGCGTGCTACCGGCTCGAGTGGTCGATACCGGTTTCTTCCTCTGGGATCGGATGACCAGCGGTTCGTATGAGGTCGTCGAGGTCTCAGATGATCGGCGTCAACTTCGGCTCGCCCGCCGGGCGGGTGTGCAGGACGGCCCAGATCTCATCGAATTCCACGCCTTCGACGATTGGCCCGCTGCCTATGAAGCGTTCCGTCGGGGCGAGCTCGATTGGTCACCGGTTCCTACGGGAGTAGGGGCTGAGGAGCACGACGGGTCGTGGTTGGTGCCGAGCAATGTCGTCGTCTGGCTCGTTCTCCCGATGACTGGCGCGTTCTCGGATCCTGCGGCCCGGACTGCGCTGGCCCAACTGATCGACGCGGAGCAGGTGCGCGAACGGGCGTTCGCCGACAGTCGTGCCCTGCTGGGGTTGGTCCCGGTCGGTCTGGCCGGTGATCGAGTCGATCAATCCGACGTTTGCGGCGCTTTGTGCAACCCGAATCCTTCCGCCGGAGCGGCCGTGTTGAATCAACGTTTCCCGAGTGGTGTGCCGGAGATCCAGATCACCGCGCTCGATGATCCGACCCAGCGAGCCGTGGTCGACGAAGTGGTGCGGATGCTCGGTGAGGCCGGGATACGCACGAATGTGCAGTTGTTGACCATCGACGAGTTCTTCGAACGGGCCGATCGGGTTGATGCGGGGCTAAAGCTCAGTGGGGCCGTGGGGCTGGTGCCTTCGCAAGACGATTACCTGAGCACGTTTCTCCAGAACGATGGCGTGGTCGCGTCACTGGTTGATCCATCGGTTGGAGAATCGTTGCGCAGTGTCCGTGCGGTCACCGATCAGCGGGAGCGATCGACTCGATGTGCTGAGCTCGAAGCCAGGCTGCTCGCCCAGGCGCTGGTGCTGCCTATTGCACAACTCGAGTTGCGGCACCAGGTGTCTGAACGGGTCAGCGGGTGGGCGTTGCGGCTCGATGGTTCTGTGGCGATCGAGAAGGTGAGCGTGGGGGAGAACTAGCGCAGCGGGAGGAGGGTGGTTATGAAGAGGATCGTCGCGGTGCTCGGATTGCTCGGAGGGCTGGTCGTCACAGCGCCAGTACAGGGGAGCGCCACACCGTCGGTCACCCAAACCGATGCGCTGTCGGCCGACCACGTGTTCGCGTCCATGCTTCAGGCCGAGATCAACGAGCATGTGACGAGGGTCAATCAGGAGCGTACGAGCCGGGGGCTGAACCCGCTCACTGTCGATCTCTCGTTGCAGGCTGGCGCACAGCGGTGGGCCCAATCGATGGCCGCAGCTGGTCAGATCAGTCACGACCCGAACCGGACCGCCGGGGTCACCATTCCGTATGAGACGGTCGACGAGAGTGTCGGCTATGGGCCGAGCTCGAAGTACATCCTCGATGCGCTCGTCGCTGATCCTCCGCATCTGGAGCTGATGATCAAACCGGGCCACACGCTCATCGGCGTCGGCGTCGCGTGGCGTAACGGCACCCAATACGCCGTTCACCGGTATCTGACTCCGAAGCAGGCACCTCCACCCCCGCCACCGACGACTGCGCCCACGACCACGACCACCCCGCAGGTGCAATCGACGACGACGACGATGCCACCGATGCGTGTGACCGACCCGTGGCCGGAACAGCTCTCCGAAGGTGCGGCACCCAGCCGGGGCGGGGCACGCAACTCACGGCAGCTCCACTCTTTCAACGCTCAGTTCAGGATGTTGTTGCAGCGTGGAGGATCGTCGACCGGTCAGATCACCTACCCCGGTGGGACGACCTCGCCGGGTGATCCGATCGTGCTCCCCTCCTCTC
>JANZZE010000230.1 GCA_026419545.1 Acidimicrobiales bacterium | reverse complement strand
GCGCTATCCTGGTCTGGCACTGGCCTGGCAATGTCTTCGGGCACCGGCCGGCACCACCGTGGTGCTGAACGCCGCCAATGAGGTCGCCGTCGCCGCGTTTCTTGACGGTCGGCTGGGGTTCCGGGACATTCACGCTGTCAACGAAGCAGTTCTGGCACTTGTTCCGGCTTCGCGGCCACAGAATCTGCCCGAGATTCTCGATCTCGACGCCAGCGCGCGGCGGAAGGCCGAAGCCGAGGTCATCCGCCGGGTGCGCTGATTTCGCGGGAACCCATCATGCTGACCTTGATTGCCTTCATCGTCGCGCTCGGTGTGCTGATCGCCGTGCACGAGTACGGCCACTACCGCGTCGCGGTGGCCTGCGGCGTGAAGGTGCTTCGCTTCGGCGTTGCGACACTGCCATTGTCACCCCCGGAGCCTGGAAAGTCTTCGATCGGTTACCGAATCCTTTTCCGACTCAGTGCGCCCGTCTACGAATGGTCATCGCAAGGTACGGCGGGATCGCAGGGGACCGTTTTCGCCTTCGGCCTGTTTCCGATCGGCGGCTACGTCAAGATGCTCGACACGCGTGAGGGCGCTGTTGAGCCGAGCGAAGCGCATCGTGCGTTCGACCGGCAGCCCTTGGCCCGCCGTGCGGCCATCGTGGCAGCCGGGCCGCTGGCCAATCTGTTGCTGGCCTGTCTGCTGTATGCGGCGACCTCCTGGATCGGCACGCAGGAGCCTCGCGCGATTCTCTCTGAGCCGCCGACCGGGTCGCTGGCTGCGCAAGCGGGTTTGCGCTCGGGTGACCTCGTCGAGCAGGTTCGAGGCCGAGGCGATGACGCGGTGGCGGTGCAGTCGTTCGAGGCCTTGCGCTGGCGCGTGGTGCGTGCCGCCGTGCAGAGGGAAGATCTGACGCTTGCCGTTGTTCGGGCCGGTGAGAGCAGGGCGCGCGACATTCTGTTGCCGCTCTCGACCCTATCGGGCGGCGATGTTGACAGCACCTTGTTTCGCCACATCGGCATCCTGGCGCCACGAACGCAGCCGCTGATCGGCGCCGTTCAGCCCGGCAGTGCGGCGGCGCGGGCGGGATTGCAGGAGGGCGACCGCGTTCGCTCCGCGGGTGGTGTGCCAATCGTCGACGGTGGTCAGTTGCGGCAATGGATTCGCGAGGCCGGAGCCAGCGGGCGTGCCGAACCCCAACGCTGGGTGGTTGAACGAGACGGACGTTCGATCGAACTGCAGGTGCAGCCAGATGTACGCGAAGACGGCGGTCAGTCCATCGGCCGGATCGGAGCTTTCGTCGGCTCGCCACCGGAGTGGGTCACCGTCCGGCGGGGCCTGTTCGATGGCGTCCTGCACGGCATCGAGCGGACCTGGGAGGTGTCGGCGCTGACCCTGCGTGTTCTGGGGCGGATGCTGGTCGGAGAGGCGTCTCTCAAGAACCTGAGCGGCCCCCTGACCATCGCCGATTACGCGGGCAAATCCGCGGGTCTCGGTTGGGTGCAGTACCTGACTTTTCTGGCATTGATCAGCGTGAGCCTCGGCGTGCTGAATCTGCTGCCATTGCCGGTCCTCGATGGAGGGCACCTGATGTATTATCTTTGGGAGGGCGTGACGGGCAAAGGCGTGCCGGATGCATGGCTGGAGAAGTTCCAGCGCGCAGGCGTGACGGTGCTCCTGCTGATGATGTCCATCGCGCTGTTCAACGACATCGCCCGTCTGACCGGCTGACCCGCGCATGTGATGCCGGATGGCCCCAGCCACTTGATCCATTCTCATGAAGAACAAGCTCAAACGGATACGCGCACGTTCCATCGGCGTCTTCGGCGCACTCGCGCTGTCGGGGACTCTGGCGTTTGCCGTTGACCCGTTCACGGTGCGTGACATCCGCGTGGAGGGTCTCCAGCGCGTCGAGCCCGGCACCGTTTTTGCCTCACTGCCTTTCCGTGTGGGCGACCTGTACACCGACGACAAGGGCATTGCCGGCATCCGCGCGCTGTCCGCGCTGGGGTTGTTCGAGGATGTCCGATTCGATGTGCAGGGCGACATCCTGGTTGTGATCGTTCAGGAGCGACCGACGGTCGCTGACGTTGACTTCGTCGGGACCAAGGAGTTCGAAAAAGACGTTCTCAAGAAGGCGCTGCGTGACATCGGGCTGACGGAGGGGCGCCCATTCGACCGCAGCCTGGCCGATCGCGCCGAGCAGGAACTCAAGCGCCAGTACATCAGCCGAAGCCTGTACGGCGCGGAAATCGTCGTGACCGTCACGCCGATCGACCGCAACCGGGTGAACCTGACCTTCACCGTGAGCGAGGGTGAAGTCGCCAAGATCCGTGACATCCGGATCGTCGGTAATCAGGTTTTCAGTGAATCCACCCTGCGCGGCCTGTTCGACCTGGATACCGGCGGATGGATGAGCTGGTACACCAAGTCCGACCGTTACTCGCGCGCCAAGCTCAACGCCGATCTGGAGACCCTGCGCAATTACTACCTTTCGCGCGGCTATCTGGAGTTCAGGATCGACTCCACCCAGGTGTCCATCTCGCCGAACAAGCAGGACGTTGCGATCACCATCAACGTCACCGAAGGAGAGCGGTTCGTCGTTTCAGGTGTTCGCATGGAGGGCAACTACCTGGGCAAGGACGACAACTTCAAGGGGCTGATCTCGATCAAGCCGGGGCTGGCGTTCAATGCCAACGACGTGGCGGAAACGACCAAGGCGTTCACGGACTACTTCGCGACGTTTGGCTACGCGTTCGCTCGTGTCGAGGCGCGCCCCCAGATCGACCGGACAAACAACCGCGTGGCGTTCGCCATCGTTGCCGATCCGGGACGACGGGCCTATGTCAGGCGCATCAATATTGCTGGAAACAATCGCACCCGAGACGAGGTGATCCGCCGCGAGTTCCGGCAACTGGAGTCATCGTGGTACGACGGGGACCGGATCCGACTGTCGCGCGACCGCGTGGACCGGCTCGGCTTCTTCAAGGAGGTCAATGTCGAGACCGAGGAGGTGCCGGGGGTGCCCGATCAGGTGGACATCAATGTCACCGTGGTCGAGAAGCCGACCGGGAACCTGACGCTCGGCGCGGGCTTCTCAAGTTCCGAGAAGCTGTCGCTGTCCTTCGGCGTGCGGCAGGAGAACGTCTTCGGCTCAGGCAATTATCTGGGGCTGGAGGTGAACACGAGCAAGTTCAACCGCCAGTTCGTGCTGTCGTCGGTCAACCCGTATTTCTCCGCAGATGGCGTGTCGCGCGCCTTCGACCTGTACTACCGCACGTCCCGCCCGTACAACGCACAGGGTGGCGACTACGAGCTGGGCTCAACGGGTGTCGGTGTGCGGTCTGTCTCTTATACACATCT
>JANZZE010000229.1 GCA_026419545.1 Acidimicrobiales bacterium | reverse complement strand
CGTGACGGCTGCCGGGACGACGACGGCGCGAGGTGGAGTCCCGGCTCGTCGAGCTGAATCCGTTCGGCCAGTACGGGGGAAGCGGCCGAGCCGAACGCGACCGGGGCTCAGTGCCCGGGTCATTTCCGCGTTTCAGCAGCAGTTGTGGCCGACCGTCGTGATGTTCGTCGTGCTCGCAACGTGCTCAACCCTGCTGAACTCACCTGGTAGGTACATCGGCGACAGTCGGTTCGAACAATTCTTCAATCCAGCGCGCCGACTTGCGAAGTCGCTTACCATTTGGGACCCGAGCCGGGGCCTGGGGCGGGTACGTGAAGACTTCTGGCCAGGCACGACGCTGCCGATGGCGGTGCTCCGCTCCGTCGGCTTTTCACCAACGACAACCGAGCACCTCTGGCACGCGCTCTTATTGAGCCTCGTCGGGGTCGGCATGGTGCAAATGTTGCGCCTGTTCCGGCCACGCCTTGGGATCGAGCACATCTTTGCCGGCCTGAGTGCCATGTTCGGCGCGTACTCGGCGACGTTCTTGACCCCCTTTTCAAACCTGTACTTCCAGTTCGCGGTGGCGCCGTGGTTGATCGTCGCGTTTTACCGGGGTCTGCATAGCGATCGGCCGTGGCGGTGGGCGGCGGCCTTTGCTGTGCTTGTGTTCCTGCCCGGCGACGTCGACACGCCCGGTCTCATTTACAACATGGTTCCTCTGGCGGCTGTAGCCATCTACGTATTGCTCGTGGAGCGCTCGGTCACCGTGCAGCGAACCTTGGGCTGGCTTGTTCGCGCCGGAATCTTGACGCTGGCGGTTAACGCCGCGGTGTTGGTGAAGATCTACATCGGCGCAGCCAACTTTGGGCAGCGACTCAATGACACCGAGTCGGCCGAGGTTTCTTTTCTGACGTCCTCATGGCCTGAATCCTTACGGGGTCTGGGTAACTGGCTGTCCTACTACCGAGACGAGGGTGCCCTCCTGAAACCACAGGGCGCCGCGTACTTCAACAACTGGCTTGTGGTGGTGTGCACCTTCGTGCCGCCGTTGATGGCCTTGCTGGTGATGTGGCTCAGTCGCTGGCGGCCCCGGATCTTGTTCGCCGGGATGGCCTTGGGGTCGCTGGTCGTGCTGGTCGGTGCCTACCCGCTCAACGAAGCGTCACCGCTGGGGAACTGGATCTACCGGGCATTTGCCGACATCCCGTTCTTCATGGCGTTTCGCAACACCTACAAAATCGGCTCAGGATTGACCATTGGTGTCTCTGCACTGTTCGGCTACGGCGTTGCCGCGGCCTACCGGCGGGTTCGGCGCCTCGATCGCCACCTAGCACTGCTCCCCGTCGGTCTTGCCGCAGTCGCCATCTTGGGGGCGGGTTTCCCGTTCTGGACGGGCAAGCTGTACAACCCGACCCAACAGTTCAGTCAGATCCCCTCATACTGGGATCAGGCCTTGGACTGGCTCGACACCCAGCCCGGGGATGGACGCGTGCTGATTCTGCCTCCCACCAGCCGGGCTCGATACCGCTGGGGCTGGGTAGGCGACGACATTTTCGACGCGTTGCTGGCGCGTCCACATGCCACCGCGACTGGCGTTCCATTGAGCACCCCTTACGCCGCAAACCTTCTCGAGGTCATGTCATTCGGTTCCGCTGATCCTGGGTACGAACAGGGAACCTTGGCACCCATCATGCGCCGCTTGGGTTTCCGGTATGTCCTCATCCGCAACGATTTGGATTGGCGTTCGGTCGATCGGCCTCGGCCCGCGAGTTACAAAGGAATCCGGGGTGACAAAGATCTGCGGCGAGTGGCCACGTTCGGTCGGGTGGGGGAAAACGTGACCGATCCATCTGACACCTCCAAAGAAGCCGATCAAGAGCGCAGCCTCCCACCTGTTGAGATCTACGAGCTTACCCAGCCGGGCCCGACTGGGGTTCGGATCGTTGGCAACCAGAGGCCCCTGCTCGTTTCGGGCGATGGTTGGGCCTACCCGGAGCTTGCCGCGGCAGGTCTGCTCGATGACGATGGCACCCCGGTCGTCTACACGGGTGCTTTGGCGAATGATTCGATCGAGGACGAGCTGGGGGCAGACACGGGGCTCGTCGTGACCGACACGAATCGCCGAAGGCTTCGGGTGATGCTCAGCTATGAGCCGGACTATTCCCACACTTTGGCCGAAGGGCAGGTCCTTGACCGGACTCCTCAGGAACTCTTCCCGCTGGCCCCTGGCAGCCAGTCGGTTGCGTGGTTCAAGGACGCAACGGTCGAAAGTGTCACTGGGCCACCACGCACGGTCAACGGCTCCCAACCGTGGAACCGCCCAGCCAACGCGTTCGATGGTGATCTCAACACCGCCTTTGTCCTCAAGCGAGGGGAGATCGACGGACGCATCTTCAGGGTGTCGCTCCGCAGGCCGCGGCCGATAGGCAAGGCTGTCATCAATGTCGCCAATGTGGTGTCGATCAACGACGGCATCGTGGCGGGAGTGCTGCGATTCTCCGATGGTTCAGAGGTCCCAGTGAATTTGGCTGCTGGTGAGGTCGGCGGCCCGAATCCGGTTCGTACGGTTGAGGTCGAGTTCCCGGTTCGGACGACGCAGTGGGTCGAGTTCAAGGTGACCAGAGTCGCGGGCACGGCCCAACAGTTCGGCTTGGCTGAGATCAGTTTCCCAGGCCTTGACCTCGAGGAGTACTTGCAGGTACCCGACGACGTGTTCCGCCGAGCAGTTGACGATCCTGGGTTGGCGACCCGACTCCGGGAATCACCCGTGGTGTACCTTTTCGACCGCTGGCGGGGGAACGGTCCGGTTGACGAGGAGTCGGCGTTACGGCGCAGATTCCCGGTGCTCGGGAATCGACCCTATGAGTTGACTGGTCGGCTCCGTGTTCGGCGCGGGGTGTCAGATCAGGTGATCGACGCGCTCGTGGCGAGACCGATCGGTGCCTACGGTGCTCGGCGATACGACGGCGACCCGGCCAACGCCGGCGTCTATGCCACCGACGGTGATTTGGCAACTGGCTGGACCGCAGCGGCGCGGGTCGGTGAAACCCTCACCGTCCACTTCCCAGAGCAGGTGGTCACTCGGGTCAGCTTGGCAAGTCTGTCACGGCTTGGGACTGCAATCACTAAGGTCGACGTGACTGTCGGAGACCGCACGGAGACCGTCGCCGTCGAGAAGCGAAAACCGTGTCCAGACCCTCCCGAGGGCGATGAATGCCAGGTCACTGATGTGGAGGTGCCCCCGACAAGGACCAACCAGATCAAGATCAGGGTGGCCGAACTAGAGAATCCCGGCGCTGGCTCAACTGGGGCCAAGGTGATGGTGGGGGAGGTGCGGATCAACTGTCTCTTATACACATCT
>JANZZE010000228.1 GCA_026419545.1 Acidimicrobiales bacterium | reverse complement strand
GGGAGCAGTTGTGGATCTCGCGCTCGAGTTCGGGGTCCGCATGGTAGCCGGACTCGGTGCCTCCCCTGCGCCGGTGCCCCACACCCGGGCCTGCCGCGTCGTCTCCACCGCGACCTCACCTGAGCTCGCCCGCGCAGTCGGGTTCGTCCCCGGTCGCATCGACGTACCCGCCGGAGTGCACGCCCCGATCGAGCTCCGTTGCGCCGAGGCCGGGCTCCCCGCAGTCGGCCTGTGGGCGCAGGTCCCACACTACGCAGCCGCGATGCCGTACCCTGCTGCAGCTGTCGCGCTGATCGAGGCCCTTGGCCGTATTGCTGGCGTGCGATTTGCC
>JANZZE010000227.1 GCA_026419545.1 Acidimicrobiales bacterium | reverse complement strand
CCGACGAGCTGGTCACCGTCGAAGGCCGCGACCGTGCGGTCGAGCGGCAACACGGTGCGCTCGAGTTCGACCGCCGCCGGATGTGGGAAGTCCCCGAAACCCACCTCACTGACACGGACAAACTCAGCGAACTCGTTCTCGGTAACTGGCGAGATCTTCAGTTCCATCCCGGCAGTTCTAGTCGTCGGTGCTCGGGCCAACGCCACGATTTCGGTTCGGGCTGGTTCGGGCTGGTGGTCAGGGTTGAACGAGCCTCGAGGCCTGCGCAGGTAACCAGAAACGGTGACGACCCGCCGATCGGCGGGTCGTCACCGAATGAAACAGCCGAAGCGATCAACCGCAGTTCTTCTTGAAATAGGCGTCGATGTTGTCCTGTGCCTTCTTCACTTCATCCGAGTCGAGTTTCTTTGATGCCTTCTGAGCCTCGTCGCTCGTTATCCCGTTCGCTTCAATGGCGTCGAAGAACTCCGCGTAGGCCTTGCCCACTGTGTCCATGTCGGCCCTCAGCTCCGAGGGAACCTTGCCTTTGAGGTCCTGGAGATTCTTCTTCATCTCCTCGACCTCTTCTTTCGATGCGCCAAGAGCCAGCCCGGCGGGGGCGGCGACGATCTGCAGATAGGCCGATGAGGCAGCAATACACTCGTTGAGGTTGCCCAGATTCGGGATGCCGCCGGCGCCACTATTGCCACCGCCGTCGCCGCTGCCGCTGTCGCTCCCCGATTTCGCGTTGCCGCCCGACGATGACGCCGACGACTCCTTCTTTGAACAGCCGGCCGCGACGCCGAGTACCAGGAGCGCGGCACACACCGACGCCGCTGTCTTTCGCTTCAGGGTCATGCTTCCTCTCCCTTGGTTGTTTGGTTGTTGCCGAACAGCTCTACACGAACGCGACCACCACCGCTCATCAACCGCGACCGGCAGTGCCGATGGGTCAGAACCGAGTAGTCACCTCAATCGATCGTTGTGCGAACGCACCCCCCGGTCCATGCGCAACGAGCGTGATCGTGTGCGGCTGGCCATCACAGGCAAAGTTAACGGGCAGCGGTTGATTGCTCATGGCTGCGGCATAGCCAGCCTGAGGGGTTCCCTGCCCCAGACCATCGAGCCAGAACTCGATACCGGCGTCGGCTGGGCTCACTTGCCAGGACATGGTGGCCACTGGTCGACTGCCGTCACAGAGAATGTCGGTCGGTGTGATGGTGAAGTCCTTGATGATCGGTGTCCCCGGCAAGGTGCTGCCGATGGGCAGGAGCGGATCCCGATCCGTCCCGGCGGTGCGGTTGGGTTCTGACGCCATCGACGTCGCAACCACGTCCGGGTGACCGGCCGAAGAAGCGGCATCGACCGAGGCGGGATCGCTGCTGGCCGTCCCGCCGGGTCCCGAGGGCGGGTGGGTCGAACATCCTGCAACCAGGAGAACCGTAGCAAAGGCTCCGACAACCAACCGGATATTTGCCGCGGCCCTGCTCATCCGGGATCCTCGGGCTACTGCCCCAACGCTTGGGCACGTCGCTTGTTCAAGATGGCATTGACGGCCTTGCCGTCCGCCTTGCCTTTGGTCGCTTTCATGATCTGGCCGGTGAAAAACCCAGAAAGTTTGCCACGGCGTTTTTCGTCTCCGTTGACGAAGTCATCCCATTCGGTCGGATTCGCCCCGATGATCTCGTCTACAAGCGCCTCGAGTTCGCCGGTGTCCATCGCTTCAAACCCGCGTTCACGAGCGATCTCTGCCGGATGCCGACCCGAGTCGACCATCGCGGCTAACACGGTCTTGGCCTGCGTGGCCGTGAGCTTGCCCTCGAGTTCCATCGTGACCAGTTCGGCGAGCAGTGCGGGATCCAAGTCCTCAGCGCCTCCGACGGCCAAGTTGTGCTCGACGTGGGTGAGCACCCGACTCGCGTCACCGCCGGCATCGATCGCTCCGATCGCCAAGGCGTCGAGACCACGTTCGACCGCGATCGCAACAGAGGAGTGGGTCGGCTCGACCCCGGCCCGCTCGGCCAGTCGGGCGCGGCGCTCCGCTGGGAGCAGCGGCAGGTTCTCATCAATGGCCGAGATCCAACCTGCTGACGGTTCGAGTGGCACGAGGTCTGGTTCTTGGAAGTAGCGATAATCCTCTGCTTCTTCCTTTGACCGCCCGGACCGTGTGCGACCGGCCTCCTCGTCCCAGTGCCGGGTCTCCTGGCGCACCCGCTCCCCGGATTCGATGACCTCGACTTGGCGGCGAGCTTCGTACTCGATCGCGCGCCCGAGCGAGCGGATGGAATTCAGGTTCTTGATCTCGCAGCGGGTGCCAAGCTCGTCGCTCCCCGCAGGTCGGACTGACACGTTCGCGTCGACACGCAACGAGCCTTCCTCCATCTTGGCGTCGCTCGCGCCGATGGCGACCAAGATCGCACGGAGCTCTGACACATATGCCTTCGCGTCGTCGGGGGAGTGCAAGTCGGGCGCGGAGACGATCTCGACGAGCGGTACGCCGGCCCGGTTGTAGTCGACCAGCGAGTAGTCGGCACCGTGGATGCGACCACCCTGACCGGCGTGCGTGTTCTTACCGGTGTCTTCCTCGATGTGCGCCCGCACGATCCCGACCCGGGCTCCCGACGGCAACTCGAGATAGCCGTCGACATTCGTCGGCTGGTCGTACTGGCTGATCTGATAGTCCTTCGGCATGTCGGGGTAGAAGTAGTTCTTCCTAGCGAACACCGAAGGGCGTACCTTGCAGTGCAAAGCCCGGCCGATACGCATCGCCAACTCAACGGCGCGCTCGTTGAGAACTGGCAGCGACCCCGGGAGCCCGAGACAGACCGGACAGACGTTGGTGTTGGGCTCGTCGCCGAAGCGGTTGGGGCAGGCGCAAAAAAGCTTGGTTGCAGTGGCCAGCTCACAGTGCACCTCGAGCCCGATGACGAGCTCCCACACCCTTCCCGTCCTTTCGCTCGTGATCACGAACGACGGCGCCACAGTTGAGGTCGCAAGGCCGAGGTCACTCATGATCCACTCCTTGTCGTCAACCCGGCGCCCACTTGCCCGCGAGTTACCGCAGGGCCCAGATCACTCATGTTCCACTCCTTGGGCCGGAGCCTCCCGCTCGAGCACAGCAGCCGTGCGGAACAACACCTCCTCACCGAGCGCAGGCGCCAGGACCTGCACCCCGACCGGCAAGCCGTCGTCGCCAACACCGAAGGGCACCGACATCGCGGGTTGGCCAGCCAAGTTCGACGGGATCGTGCACACATCGTTGAGATACATCGACAACGGATCGTCGACCTTCTCCCCGAACCGGAAGGCCGTGGTCGGCGACGTGGGCGCAAGCAACACATCGAAGTTGTCGTAGGCGGCAGCGAAGTCGCGGATGATGAGGGTTCGCACCCGCAGCGCCTTGCCGTAATACGCGTCGTAGTAACCGGCGGACAGGGCGTAGGTACCGAGCATGATGCGGCGTTTCACCTCGCTGCCGAACCCCGCGGTACGGGTTACCTCCATCATCTCCCCCGTGGTGCGG
>JANZZE010000226.1 GCA_026419545.1 Acidimicrobiales bacterium | reverse complement strand
GTTTGACGCTGGGCCGGCCCATCATCGGTTCTGGGCCCTTCGGACGCAACCGGTCGTCGGCACTGACCGAGACGTGTCAATACGAGCTTGACATCGTTCGTTCCTGAAGCCATGCTTGACAGATGCCTCCTCTGCGCTGCTCCTTCTGCCGCAAGGACCAGGACCAAGTTGACAAGCTGCTCGCTGGCCCGGGTGTGTTCATATGCGACGGATGCGTTGCTGTTTGCGTTCAGATCCTGGCCGGTGAAGAGGCCCCGAGGTTTCCTCGCTGGGAAGACCTGAGTGATGACGAGCTCCTGAGCTCGCTCGAAGCTGCTGGTGAATCGCTGGCACACTTCGAGTCGAGCGTCCGGGAACAGGTCCGGATCCTCCGCGAGCGAGGGGTCACGTGGCAGCGACTTGGCCAGGTACTCGGAGTCAGCCGCCAAGCTGCCTGGCAGCGGTTCGCCGCAGACTGATTGGCCGACGGACTATGTGCGGGTTCATCTCTGGTGCCCGAACCGATGGTGAAGGACGGGTGGCCTAGGCGCGCGTTTCTGCGCGCGCCTATCCGCGAGCTTGTCGTACCCCCCCGTTAGGGTGGCCGCATGGGACGTCCCCGTCTTTCCAGCGAGCGGCGGATTGCAACCGCGGTCCGCCTCCCCGAGTCACTCCACCGGCGGCTGCATCTCGCGGCTCGAGACCGTGACGTGTCAGCAAACCTGCTCATCACAAGGGCGGTCGATGAGTACCTCCAGCGTCTGCCGAGCGCTGAGTCGGTGCTGACCACCAAGCGCTCTCGGCCGAAACGTGGGGAGTCGTCATGACAATCACGTCGCTGACCTCGTTGAAAACTCGACGTGCGCGGTCGTCCACGGCGACGTCGAACTTCGGGTCAAGCCGCCGTGAGAGTCACGACGCGTCTGCGTTCTATGACCGGTTCGTGGCGCCTGAGATCTCGAACGACTCGACGATCAACCGCCCCGATGAAGTGGATGTCATCTACCACGCCGACGCGCGGCACATGGGCCAGGTTGTCTCGAACTCGGTCGCTCTCGTCGTGACCTCGCCACCGTATTTCGCTGGAAAACAGTACGAAGAGGAACTCGGGGTCGGTGGGGTCCCTGCGAATTACTTCGAGTACCTGGATCTGCTCCGGGACGTGTTCTCGGAGTGCAAACGGGTCCTCGAGCCAGGGGGGCGGATCGCGGTCAATGTCGCGAACTTGGGCCGTCGTCCGTATCGGTCATTGTCTGCTGATGTGACCGGGATCTTGCAAGATCTCGGCTTGCTCCTGCGGGGCGAAGTGATCTGGTGGAAGGGTCGCGCTGCCGGCGGCTCCTGTGCTTGGGGTACCTTCCAGCGACCGTCCAACCCGGTGCTGCGTGACGTGACTGAGCGGGTGATCATCGCGAGCAAGGGTCGGTTCGACCGGGCACTGACCCCAGCGGAGCGGCTCGAGCTCGGCCTGCCCTCGACGGCGACCATCTCGCGAGATGAGTTCATGGAGGCCACAACAGATCTGTGGGAGCTCCCGCCGGAGAGCGCGACGAGGGTTGGGCACCCTGCGCCGTTCCCAGTTGAACTCCCGAAGCGGCTCATCGAGCTCTACACGTACGAGGGCGACGTCGTTCTCGATCCGTTCATGGGGTCGGGTACCACGGCCGTCGCGGCGATCCGGACGAGTCGACACTTTCTCGGCTTCGACACCGATGCCGAGTACGTGGCCATCGCACAACGGCGAATCGCAGAAGAACGAGAGCGGATGTCCGGGGCGGACAACGACGCGTCGCCGGTTTTTCGCGTCGAGCTACCTGCCATCGCTCGAGCCGACGACACGGTCGACTTTCAGGCCCGTGCGGTCAGGGAGGGCCGACAGGCGCGCGAGCTGGCCGAGTTGCTGCTTCGTGGATGCGGTTTTGGCGACATACGGAGCGAGGTCAGACCGCGCGGGCTCGGTATCACGCTCAACTTCGTGGCGACCGACCGGACCGGCCAAGACTGGGCGTTCGATGTGTCGGGCGCCTTCACCTCCAACCGTGCTGGGCTCCGGCGAACCGACACGTTGTGGAAGTCGCTCGGGAAAGCCGCGGTGTTCCACCACGGCACGCTGGCGCACGGTCGCTCGCCCATGCCGTTGGTGCTGTTGACGACGGATGCCCCGATCAAGGGGAGTGCCGGGTACCAAGCGCTGCGCGTCATGAAAGGCCAAGGGTGCCCGGTGTTCGACGTCATCGAACTCCTCAACCCCAAGGATCAGGCGCGATTACGGTCGTACGCAACGCGTGGGCGTTCTGCCGTCGGGGATGGCGGACAGTAGGGGCGACCGCTCCGTGAGCCAAATGACACGTCACGGTACCCCGGCCCCGGACTGATACCTGCTCGCGCTGCCAAACCGTCAGGTGCGGCGTCACGGTACCCCGGCCCCGGCAGCTTGCCGCTCCGACCGACGCTCGTTCGCGGCCCAACGGAAGAAGATGACGGCGATGGTCAGCCACAACACGGGCAGGTTGCCGACCTTCATCAGGAGACCCGCGACTTGTTGGTCCTGTTCAGGGCTGATCGTGCCGACGCGGGGTGCCAGTTCGTAGACCTTGTACAGCGGCCGCTCGGCGAACGTGAGGAACGCGCCCGGGATCATCGGCACGACACCCAAGGCGAAGAACAGGTAGAGGCATTGGGCGCCGGGCGAGGCGATCCGGTGGTGGCGTGGCCCGAGGACGGGGACCCACAGGACGATCGCGGCGGCCAGCCACAATGCGTCGAGGACGAAGGAGCCGAGTTGGCTCGTACGTAGGTCGTCAATCGCGATCGGAGAATGGGTTGCGACGAGCACCGCATTGAACACGACGGCAGCGACGAACGGCCTAGTGAGCACCGCCATGGCCGCATCGATGCGCAAGCGGGTCACGATCCGGGCGAAGATCGGCTCAGGGATGCCCCAGACCAGGAGTGGAGCGGCGATCAACGAGTAGAGCTGGTACTGGACCATGTGCACGCTGGCGAGATAGCCGGCACCGAGCGCACCGATCGGCCAGTCGGTGGCCAGCCACAACGCCGAGAGCCCGATCGTGAAGGCGACCGCACGACGGCGGTCTGCCGGAGCCAATTCACCGCGTGTCCGTGCTGCTCGCCACCCGCGCCAGTACGCGAACCCGAGCAACAACATGCAGAGCCAGATCCCCGGGTACGCACGAAAGCTCCACTCCCACGCTTGCCCCGTGGCCGAGCACCACCAGCTCATCGACCATCACCCCCTGCGCGCGTGTTCGTCATCGAACCGGATGTCGAGGAGATCAGGTTGAAACCACACCAGCTCATCGACCATCACCCCCTACGCGCGTGGGCACTGGTGCGCCCGAGTCCGCAGGTGTGCGCCATGCCTTGGGGATACGAGCGAGATCCGAGAGCCAGTCCTCGCGCCGGATACCGAACGGGTACACGAGGTGGATCTGGTTGTCGGGAGTGATCAGCAGCACCTGCGCAGCGTGGCCGACGTCGTAGCTCCCGTCTGCGCGGGTCGGCCCGGCCACGGCGGGAGTCAGCCCGGCGGCTTCTTGGGCC